>NZ_DCMW01000019.1:0-82066 GCF_002321605.1 Microbacterium sp. UBA1612 | reverse complement strand
TTCGACAGCGGCTCGTCGAAGAGGAAGGCGTCGGCGTTGCGCACGATCGCGCGGCCCATCGCGACGCGCTGTCGCTGCCCGCCGGAGAGGTTCGCGGGCTTCCGCTCGAGGTGCTCGTCGAGTTCCAGAAGGCGCGAGGCCCGCTTGACCCGCTCGTCGATCTCCTTGTCGTCGACGTCGCTGGACTTCAACCGCATCGGGAAGGCGATGTTCTCGTACACCGTCAGGTGCGGGTACAGCGCGTAGTTCTGGAAGACCATCGCGAGATTCCGGTCCTTCGGCGCCTTGTCGTTGACGACGCGGTCGTCGATGCGAAGCTCGCCGTCGGTGATGTCCTCCAGCCCGACGATCATCCGCAGCAGCGTCGACTTGCCGCATCCGGACGGACCGACGAGGATCACGAACTCCCCATCGGCGATGTCGAGATCGATGCCCTTGACCGCCGTGAAGCCGTCGTCGTACGTCTTGACGACGTTGTTCAGCGTGATGGATGCCATGACGACTCCTTCGAGGACGTGGATTGCGTGGCGGCGGCGCGGCGGGTCATCCCTTCACCGCGCCCTGCGTGAGGCCGGAGACGATGCGCCGCTGGAAGATCACCACGACGATGACGATGGGGATCGTCACCACGATCGCGGCCGCCGAGATCGCTCCCGTCGGATCTTCGAACTGCGACGCGCCCGTGAAGAACGACAGCGCCGCCGGCACCGGGCGCGCGGCATCGGTCGAGGTGAGCGAGATGCCGTAGACGAAGTCGTTCCAGGCGATGAAGAACGCGATGATCGCGGTCGTGAACACCCCCGGCGCCGCGAGCGGCACCACCGTCTTGCGGAAGGCCTCGAACGGCGTCGCCCCGTCGACCTGCGCGGCCTGTTCGAGCTCCCACGGAATCTGGCGGAAGAACGCCGCGAGCGTCCAGATCGAGATCGGCAGCGTGAGCGAGAGGTAGGGGATGATGAGGCCCAGCCACGTGTCGTAGAGCCCGATGGAGCGCCACAGGTTGAACAGCGGCGTCACGATCGACACGACGGGGAACACCGAGACGGCGAGCGCCGTGACGAGGATCATGCGCTTGCCGGGGAAGTCGAGCCGGGCGATGGCGTAGGCGCACAGCGTGGCCAGCACCACCGCGATCGCCGTCGCGATCAGCGAGATGCCGATCGAGTTGCGCAGCGAGGTGAGGAACAGCTCCTGTGCGCCGCCGCCCGGGGCGAGGATCTCGCCGTAGTTCTCCCACGTCCACTCCTCGGGCAGCAGCGTGCCGGAGAAGAGTCCCCCGGGGGTCTTGAACGAGGTCATGAGGATGGAGAACACCGGGAACAGCGACCACACGAGCACCGCCACCGTGATCACGATCCAGCCGATGCGCTGGGGCCAGGTCATCGCACGCATCAGGAGTTCCGTCCCCCCGCCAGGTCGACCCGGAAGCCTTTGATGAAGATGCCGGCGATGATCAGCACGCTGAGGAACAGCAGCACCGAGATCGCCGATCCGAGTCCGATCTCCAGCCGCCCGATCGAGGTGTTGTACGCCAGGAGCGACAGCGCCTCGGTGTCGTTGGCCCCGGCGGTCATGATGTAGATGTTGTCGAAGATGCGGAAGGCCTCGAGCGTGCGGAAGAGCACGGCCACCATGATCGCGGCCTTCATGTTGGGCAGGATCACGCGCCGCATGACCTCCCACCCGGTGGCCCCGTCGACCTTCGCCGCCTCCTCGAGGTCTCCCGGCACCTGCGCGAGCCCCGACAGCAGCAGCAGCGAGATGAACGGCGTCGTCTTCCACACCTCGGAGAGGATGATCACGAACAGCGACGAGCCCTGATAGGCGAACCAGTTGAAGTCCTCGTCGAAGCCCGGCACCCACGCCAGCCAGCTGTTGATGTAGCCGGAGTTGATGTCGAACGCGTAGAACCAGGCGAACGCGGCGACCACCGTGACGATGCCGTAGGGCACGAGGATGGCGGTGCGCGCGAAGCCGCGCAGCTTCTTGACGGCGCGGTGCATCACGAGGGCGAGGAGGAACCCGAGGATCAGCTCGAGGATCACCGTGACGACGGTGATGAACAGCGTCACGCCCATCGACTGCCAGAACGCGGGATCGCCGAGCACGACGGCGTAGTTGCGGAACCAGATGAACTCCCGCTCGTCGGGAGCGGTCAGGCGCAGGGAGAACAGCGAGTCGAAGAAGGCCTGCAGGATCGGATACATCGTCACCAGCAGCATGAGCACGAACGCCGGGCCGGCCAGCATCCATCCGAGCCGCGCTTCGGCGCGCGAGCGCTCCGAGCGGCGGCCGCGCGTCGGCCGCTTCTCCTCGGCGCGCGGCGGCGCGGGGCGCTCGACGGCGGGCGCGCTCACAGCAGCCTCTCCCCCTGCAGGACGGCGAGGATGAACTCCTGCGACGTCTCGGGCGTCGTGTCCGGATCGACCCCGGCCGGCGGGTGCCATGTTCGCTGCAGTCCGATCGAGATCTCGTTGTAGTACGGCGTCTGCGGGCGCGGAACCCCGAGGTCGAGGGACTCGCGGATGACGTCGGCCATGGGGAACTCCTCCTGCACCGCCTCGTCGTCGTAGGCGGCGGCGTTCGAGGGCGGGTTGCCGTCGCTGACGAAGTACTCGGCCTGATTCTCGGGCTGCACGATGCACTCCACCGCCTGCCACGCGAGGTCCTGGTTCTCGCTGAAGGCCCCCACGCCGAGGTTGATGCCGCCGACGGGTGGGGCCGCCGGGGTGTCGGCGTCCATGCGCGGATACACGGCCCACCCGAGGTCGTCGGCGACCTCGGGCGACGACTCGTTGAGGGCCGGCCACACGAAGGGCCAGTTGACCATGAAGGATCCCTGCTCGCCTTCGAACAGATTGAGGCTCGCGTTCTCGTTCGCCGTCGGGAGTCCGGCGCCTCCCAGTCGGTTCTCGCCGATCCGCTGCAGCACCTCTGCCGCTGCGCGGCCGGCGTCGGAGTCGATGCCCAGCTCCATGTCCTTCGGCGACGCGTCGGGGGTCTCGAGGATCTCGCCGCCCGCCGAGGCGATCAGGGCGTTCACCCAGACGGTGAGGGATTCGGCGAGCGCGCCCTGGACACCCAGCTGCAGGTCGTTCTCCTCCGCGACCTCGATGATCTGATCCCATGTGACCGGCTCGCTCATGTCCAGGCCCGCCTCCTCGACGACCGATTCGCGGTACCAGAGCAGTTGGGTGTTCGCCCAGAACGGGACTGTGACCAGTTCGTCGTTCCAGCTCGCCGAGTCGACGGCGCCCTGCACGATGCCCTCCGTGTCCTGCAGCTCGTCGGGGACGGGCGCGAGGAAGCCGGGTTCGGCGAGCTCCGGGATGAAGGGCGGGTCGAGGCTCATGATGTCCAGGGAGCGGTCGCTGGCGGCGAGCCGCCGCGCGAGCTGCTCGCGCTGCGACGCCGCGTCACGCGGCAGCAGCGTCGTCTCGATGCGGTACGCCCCGTCGGCCGCCTCGGTGCAGGAGGCGGCGATGCGCTCCTGACCGCCGGCGTCGGGGTTGATGTACCACGTGAGGGTCGGCGTCCCGTCGTCGGCGGAGCAGGCTCCGAGACTCGCGACGACGGCCAGCGCGACACCGGCGCCCATCATCCTCCTGCCGCGCATCCGGCCCCCTCGCCTTCACCGGTCACTCATCGACCGTGTGTTCCAGCATGTTGGGGCAAAGCCGCGCGATGCGCCATGCTCTTGCGCGGCACGACCCGGCTGTAGTACGCGCAGGGTGAGACACGGATGCCGCCCCGGTGCGCCGGGCTCAGGGGCTGCCGCGCAGGCGCCGACGCGCCACCAGCCGGGAGCCCGCCGCCGCGACCGCGGCGCACGCGACGATCACCGCCATCGGCACGGCCGTGTCCTCTCCCCACGCACCGACCACGGGCGACATCGCTCCGCCGAGCACGAATTGCGTCGCCCCGAGCACGGCCGCGCCGGAGCCGCGCATGTGAGGCGTGCGGGCGAGGGCGAGCGCGGAGGCGTTCGACATCGTGAAGCCGGCACCGGCGGTCAGCACCACCGCGCATCCGATGAAGGAGGCCGGACGGAGCCACCCGGTGATCGCCAGGAGCGCGAGGATGCCGGAGGCGAGAAGGAGGAAAGAGACGCCGAGGGTGAGCATGCGACCGGGACCCACCCGAGGAGCGATGCGTGCGTTGAGCAGGTTCGCCGACACGACACCGAGCGCACCCGCGGCGAATCCCAGCGCGTAGACGAGCGGGTCCATGCCGAGCACCTCCTGCCCGACGAACGGCGACGCGGAGATGTAGGCCATCATGCCCGCGAACGCCGCGGCGACGGTGAGGGTGTAGGCGCCGAATCCGCGGGTGCTCGCGACGGTTCCGAGCATGCGGGCGATCGCCCGCACCCCGCCGCCGTGTCGACGGTCCGGCGGGAGGGATTCGGGCGCCACGAGCACGGCGAGCAGGAACATCGCCGCCGAGATGGCGGCCAGCACGATCAGCACGCCGCGCCAGTCGGTCAGCACACCCACCGCACCGCCGATCGGCGGTGCCACGAGAGGCCCGAGCGCCGTCACCGTCGCAATGAGGCTGAGGGCGCGCACGGCGGTCTCGCCCTCGCTGAGGTCGACCGCGATCGCCCGTGCCACGACGATTCCCGCCGCGCCGGCGACACCCTGCACCAGTCGCAGTGCGACGAACACCTCGATCGTCGGGGTGAACACCATCAGCACGCTCGAGAGGGCGAAGACACCCATCGACAGCACCATGACGGGGCGGCGTCCGAACCGGTCCGAGAGCGGTCCGAGCAGCAGCTGGCCGGCGCCGATCCCGAGCAGGAACGCCGTGAGGGTGAGCTGCACGGCCGACGCCGACGAGCCGAGATCCGCGGCGATCTCGGTGAACGATGCGAGATACATGTCCGTCGCGAACGGACCGACCGCGGCGAGGAATCCGAGGGTGGCGACCAGCCCCGAGGTGAGGCGGGGAGCGCCGCTCACTCGCCGCGCGAGACGGCGACCATCTCGTCGCGTGGCACGACCTTGATGCGGGCACGCTCGTGCGGAGCGCCCAGGGCGATCTCGTGCTCGTCGAGGCGGTGCCAGCCCTCGAGGTCGGTCCACGCCACGCCCCGCTCGGCGAGGAGGGCGGGGATCGCCTCCTCCGAGGGGTCCGCCGGGTGCCACCACGAGCCCTGATCGTTGATGAGATGGCGCACCGTCTCCATCGCATCCGATTTGGTGTGTCCGATCAGCCCCACCGGTCCGCGCTTGATCCACCCCGTGGCGTAGACGCCGGGCACCCGCTCGTTGTTCTCCGGATGCAGCACCTGCCCCTCGTGATTCGGGATGACGCCGTGGCGGTCATCGAACGGGACGCCCGGAAGAGGCGAACCGAAGTAGCCGACGGCGCGGTAGAGCTGCTGGATGGCCACTTCGCGCATCTCGCCGGTGCCGACCACGCCGCCCTCGTCGTCGGGTCGCGTGCGCTCGTACACAAGCGCGGCCACGCGTCCGGCGGCATCCTTCTTCACCTCGACGGGCCTGGCCCAGAAGTGCAGGTGCAGCCGGCGCGATGCGGTGCCGCCGGCGCCGTTCGCGGAGTCGAGCTTGCGCCACGACTGCAGCACCCGGTCGATGACCATGACCTGCTTGTTGCTGGCGATGGCGTCCTTCGACGCCTCGTCGTAGTCGAAGTCCTCGTCGTAGACCACCATGTCGACGTCGCGCTGCTCGCCGAGTTCGCGCAGCTCGAGGGGCGTGAACTTCACCTGGGCGGGTCCCCGGCGCCCGAACACGTGCACATCGGTGATCGCGGACGCGGCCAGACCCGCGTGCACGTTGTCGGGGATCTCCGTCGGCAGCAGGTCCTCGGCATGCTTGGCGAGCATGCGGGCCACGTCGAGCGCGACGTTTCCGTTGCCGATGACGGCGACCGACTCCGCGTCGAGGGGCCAGTCGCGCGGCACATCGGGGTGGCCGTCGAACCAGCTGACGAAATCGGCCGCACCGTAGGATCCGGCCGCATCGATGCCGGGGATCTCCAGCGACGCGTCGCGCGCGGCGCCCGTGGAGAAGATGACGGCGTTGTAGTGGTGCTTGAGGTCGTCGAGCGTGATGTCCTCACCGAAGCGCACGTTGCCGAAGATCCGGATGTCACCCCGGTCCAGCACGCCGCGCAGCGCGGTGATGATGCCCTTGATGCGGGGATGATCCGGCGCCACGCCGTATCGCACCAGACCGTACGGCGCCGGCAGGTGCTCGAACAGATCGATGGACACGTCGAAGGTGCGCTCCGCCTTCAGCAGGATGTCGGCGGCGTAGATGCCGGCGGGGCCGGCTCCGACGATCGCCAGTCGCAGCTTGGTCATGGGTGTCCTTTCGTGTCGCGCATCCGCGACCGCGCCGGAGGGCGCCGGTCAGCTGGAGCGGTCGGCCACCGCGCGCGCGAACCGCGTGAGTCCTTCGCGCACGGGACCGTCGGGAAGCGGGTCGAGCGCGGCGATGGCGTCGCGCGACCACGAGTGGGCGAGGTCGAGGGTGGCCCGCGTCGCCTCGTGGTCGCGGAGCTCGGCCAGCGGCTCGTCGAGGATGACGGGGTCGGCGCCGTCGGCGATGCGGGCGACGCCCTCGTCGATGCGCTCGCGCAGGTCGGTCGACGCGTCGTCGTCGCGCTGCCCGAGCAGCAGGAAGGGCATCGTCGGCACACCGGCGCGCAGGTCGGTGCCGGGCACCTTGCCGGTCTCGTCGGGGTCGCTCGAGAGGTCGATGACGTCGTCGAGGAGCTGGAAGGCGACCCCCGCCTTCTCGCCGAATTCCACGAGCGGCTGCTCGTAGGCGCTCGGCGCTTCGCTGAAAAGCGCCCCGGCCTGAGCGGATGCGGCGATGAGCGATCCGGTCTTGTCCGCCAGCACCTGCAGGTAGAACGCGACCCGGTCGTCGTTCTCGTGCGGTCCGACGGTCTCGTGCATCTGGCCGAGCACGAGCCGCTCGAACGTGTCGGCCTGGAGTTTGATGGCACGCTCGCCGAGCTTGGCCATCAGCTGGCTGGCGCGCGAGAACAGCAGGTCTCCGGTGAGGATGGCGACGCTGTTGCCCCACACCGAATGGGCACTGGGCACCCCGCGGCGCCGGTCCGCCTCATCCATCACATCGTCGTGGTAGAGCGAGCCCAGGTGGGTGAGCTCGAGCGCGGTGGCCGCGTCGATGACGTCGTCGGTGGTCCCCTCGCCCAGGTGCGCCGTCAGCAGCGCCAGCATGGGGCGCACGCGCTTGCCGCCGGCGTCGAACAGGTAGCGGCTGGTCGCGTTGGTGAGCGTGTCGGCGGTGGTCAGCTCCGCTTCGAGGTTGCGGTCGACGCGCTCGAGCCCCGCCTCGACCTTCGCAAGCAGCCGGCGGGATCGGGGACCCGCGAACACGCGATCGGCCAGGCCGAGCCTGCCCGCGATCGGCGAGCCCTGCGCTGAGGGAGTCACGCTTCCAGCCTACCGGCGCGCACCGCGGCGCCGGACCGCCCCTGGAGGCGGCTCATTCCGCCGGATCGGTCGTTCGGGCGCCTCCGTCGACGGGCTTGATCCCGCGGTGCAGCGCGACGATCCCGCCGGTGAGGTTGCGATAGGCGACGTCGCCCCAGCCCGCCTGTCGGATCCACGCCATGAGCGTGCGCTGGTCGGGCCAGTCGCGGATGGACTCGTTGAGGTAGTCGTACGCCTCGCTGTTGGAGCTCACCGTCTTCGCCACGACCGGCAGCACACGATCGTTGTAGAAGCCGTAGAGGGCACGGAACAGCGACGACGGCGGGTGCGAGAACTCGCAGATCACCAGGCGTCCGCCCGGCTTGGTCACCCGCAGCAGCTCGCTCAGAGCCGCCCGCGGCTCATTGACGTTGCGCAGCCCGAACGACATCGTGACGGCGTCGAACGCGTCGTCGCCGAACGGCAGTGCGGTCGCGTCCGCCTCGACGAACGAGAGGTTCGGCATGCCGCCGCCCGGTGCCGACGCACCGTGGCGGCGTTCGCCTTCGGCGAGCATCCCCGGCGAGAAGTCCGCGGCGACGACCTCCGCCCCGCTCCGGGCGAGGGAGGCGCTGGAGGCACCCGTCCCGGCGGCGAGGTCGAGGATGCGCTCGCCGCGCTTCGGGGCGACGGCACGCGTGGTCGCAGCTCGCCACGAACGGTCGTTGCCGAGGCTGAGCACGGTGTTGGTGCGGTCGTAGCCGGCGGCGACCCCGTCGAACATCCCCGAAACCCGTGCCGGGTCCTTGCCCAGATCGGCGCGGTTCGGCTCGGCGGGTCGGGGGGCGGTGTCGGGGGTCACCCCTCGACTCTACGCGTCGGCCCGCGCGGCCGGCCCGGCGCCAGCGAGGGCGGCCAGCCGAGCCAGCCACGCGTTCGCCGTGTCGTCGTCGTACGGCGCGACGCGATCGCGCACCTTGCATTCGAGCTCGATCGCGAGCGCCTCGAGGTGGGTGACGATCTCGGCCGGGTAGCCGTACGCGACGCGATGCTCGTCCCATTCGTCGCGATCGTCGATCCACGTACCGCGGCCGTCGACGGCGCGCACGACGTCGAGATCCATGTCGATGCCGGTGGGAACGCCGACCTCGGTGTCGGACCAGCGCACGTCCCACGCGAGGTCGATATAGATGCGGCTGGATGCCGGGGGTGCGACGTTGACCGTGAGGGCGTGATCCCCCGAGGGGGGCACGAGCGTGACGCTCGCCGCGCGAGTGAGGACCTCCCGGCCGGGGCGGAAGCTCCGCGTGCCTTCCGGCTGACCGAACCACTCGCCCCACCGGTCGTGACCGAGATAGATGCAGTCGTGCACCCAGTGCGGGCCGCCGTCCCACTTGCGCCAGCGGAACACGGTGCGGGTGCCCGGTTCGGGGCGCAGGATGTCGGCGGTCACCTCGCGAGTCTAAGCCGCTCGTCGGTGGGCATCCGCCCAGCCGGCGACCGCTGGGGCCGACCGAAACTAGGCTGGAGGGGTGCCCGCGTTCCCCCGCCTGTCCGTCGAGACCCGGGAGATCGACCCCGTCGGCGACCTCCTCGCGTACGCCGATCCCGATCGACCGCTCGCGTGGCTGCGACGCGGCGAGGGAGTGGTCGGCGTCGGCGAACAGAGCGGGTACGAGCACGTCGGCGCGGAGGCGGATTCCTCCCTCTCCGCGGCTGACGCGTGGCGCCTCATCGCCGCCGAGGCCGACGTCGACGATCCCGTGGGGCTTCCCGGCACCGGCCTCATCGCCTTCGGCGCACTCACCTTCGATGCGCGCTCGGCGTGGCCCAGCCGCCTGATCATCCCCACCACCGTCGTCGGACGCCGCGGCGGACGCTCCTGGGTGACGCGCATCCGCCGCGCCGACGATCCGCATCCGCCCACCGGCGCAGACATGCCGCAGCCTCGCGCGCTCGGGCCGTCGTGGTCCGGCACGCTCGGCCCCGGGTCGCTGGATCCGGCGGGCTATCAGGGCGCGGTCCGCTCGGCGCTCGATGCGATCACCGCGGGCGAGGTCGGCAAGGTCGTGGTCGCCCGCGACCTGGTGGGAACCGTGCCGGCGGGGGCGGATCTGCGCCGGCTGGTGCGGGCGCTGTCGGTCGACTATCCCGACACGTGGACCTTCGCCGTCGACGGCCTGATCGGCGCGAGCCCGGAAACCCTCGTCACGGTCGCGGGCGGAGCCGTGACCGCTCGCGTTCTCGCCGGCACGGCCGGGCGCGGCACCGACCACGCCGACGACACCGGCGCCGCCACGCGCCTGCTCGAGAGCGGGAAGGACCGAGACGAGCACCGTTTCGCGGTGCGCAGCGTCGTGGAGGCTCTGGCACCGCACACCCGCACCCTCGCCGCCGACGAGGAGCCCTTCGCGCTGGAGCTGCCGAACCTGTGGCACCTGGCCACCGACGTCGCCGGCGTGCTCGGCGACGACGCGTCGTCGCTCGACCTCGTGGCATCGCTGCATCCCACCGCCGCCGTCGCGGGCACGCCGACCGATGCCGCCCTCGCGGTCATCCGGCGCATCGAGCCCTTCGACCGCGGCCGGTACGCGGGACCCGTCGGCTGGGTCGACGGCTCCGGAGACGGCGAGTGGGCCATCGCGCTCCGGTGCGCTCAGGTGGGCGGCCTGCCCGCACGGCGCGGCAGCGCATCCACCGGCACCATCCCGGTCACGGCGTTCGCCGGTGCGGGGATCGTCGCGGGCAGCGACCCGGAAGCCGAGATGCTCGAGACCCGGGTGAAGTTCCGCCCGATCGTCGACGCCCTCGCGTAAGGCGATCGCGTCAGGTCGCGGCCAGCCGGGCGCGCTGCTCGGCGATGTCGTAGGTGGCCGCCGGCCACTGCGGATCGATGTCTTCGAGCGCGGTCCGGAGCAGGTGCTGAACGGCCAGCCGCGCATACCACTTGCGATCGGCGGGCACGACGTACCACGGCGCGTGGGCGGTGGAGGTGCGCTCGAACATCACCTGGTAGGCGTGCTGGTAGCGCGGCCACAGCATCCGTTCGTCGACGTCTCCCGGCGTGAACTTCCAGTGCTTGTCCGCACGGTCGAGCCGCTCGGTCAGCCGCTTCTTCTGCTCGTCTGCGGAGATATGGAGCATGACCTTCACGATGCGGGTTCCGGTGGTCACGACCCGCTCTTCGAAGGCGTTGATGGCGTCGTACCGCCGTTCGATCTCCGCCGCGGGTGCGAGCTGACGCACGCGCCCGACGAGCACATCCTCGTAGTGCGAGCGATCGAACACCCCGATGAAGCCCGGCTCGGGCAGTCGCTTCTCGATGCGCCAGAGAAAGTCTTGCGCGAGCTCTTCGTCGGTGGGCTTCTTGAACGCCGTGAGCGAGACACCCTGCGGATCGACGGCGCCGACGACGTGGCGAACGATGCCGCCCTTGCCGGCGGAGTCCATCGCCTGCAGCACGAGCAGCACCGCCGCGTCGGTCTTCTGCACGCGACTGCGCGCGAACAGCCGCTCCTGCAGATCATCCAGGGCGTCGACGCCCGCGGCGAGATCCGCCGCGCCGTCGCGCTTTCCGCCACGGTAGCCCGGCGTCGAAGCGGTGTCGACGTCGGCGAGGCGGAACCCCGGTCCGACCCGCAGCAGGTCGCCGATGTCTCGCAGGTCGCCGGCGCCGCCGTCGTGGAGAGGTCTCGTCCCGGTCATCCCCACATCTTGGCGGATGCCGGGTGCGGCGTCACCCTCATCGGGCCAGCGGCACCTCGATCACCTGGCGTGCGGCCGCCGGCGTGGTCAGCGCCTGGTCGAGGGCGGCGCGCGTGGTCACCCGCGTGTGCGTCCAGCCGTACGCGCTCGCCAGGCGGCCGAGGTCGACGCCGTGCGGCGTGTACAGCACCCGGTCGGCCGCTTCCGCATCGGCGGTGGCGGCCACCTCGAGGCCGTCGAAGATGGTGCCGCCGCCGTCGTTGCCGACGATGATCTGGATGCGCGGCTCGGCCTCGCCGATCGCGACGAGAAGTCCTCCGGCATCGTGCAGCAGCGCCAGATCGCCCAGGAGCACGCGCGTGACCCCGTGCGCGCCGGCGCTCTGGCTCGCGATGGCGACGCCCGTGGCCGTCGCCACGGTGCCGTCGATGCCGGCGAGCCCCCGGTTGGCGTGCACCGTCACCTTCTTGCCGGGCAGCACCGCGTCGGCCACACGGACCAGGCGCGACGATCCGAACACGAGCCGGTCGTGCGGCCATGTGGCTCGCCACACCGCGTCGACGAGGAGGTTGCGGTCCACGGGCGCGCGCACCGCGTCGAGTTCGGCCGAGATGGCCCCGAGCCGTTCCTGCGGCACCGCGGAGGAGAGGGCGTCGACGTCGGGCGCCGGCGGGGACAGGTCCACCGCGGCCGCGCGCGACGCGCGCATCCATGCCCCGAGCCACGCGCGCTCGGCATCGACGACCTCGGGGCTGTCGCCGTCGACAGCGACGGCCACGGCGTCGACCGAGCGCGTCGCGCCGTTCAGCCCGAGCGGTTCGCCGGGCCCGCGCAGCGCGATCACCTCGACGGCGGGATCGGACAGGAGCGCCGTCACCTCGCGGGAGAGGGTCGGATGCCCGAAGACGACGACGCGCTCGATCCTGCCGCCCAGGTCGGGATCGCGCAGGAGCTGTCGATAGCCGTGCACGACGTGACGGCCGAAGCGCGAGCCGCTGACGATCTCGGCGATCAGCGGCCACCGCCCCTCGTGCGCGAGGGCTTCGGCAGCGGGCCCCGCATCGGCACCGGCGACGACCACCGTTCGGGGGCCGCGGTCGAGCGCGACGGGCATCTCGCCGGCCTCGTCGGCGACATCGAGCGAGCCGATGCCGCCACCGCCCTGGTAGAGCGCGCCGGACATCGCCGCGTCATCGACCGAGCCGCCGCCGGCGGCCTGCGCGCTCGCGGCGATCGCGGCGTCGAGCCACGCCGGAAGGGGACCGCTGAGGGGCTCGCGATACGGAAGGTTCAGGTGCACCGGTCCCGCCGACCACTGGCCCACGCCGCGCGCGGCATCCACCGCCTCAGCCGCAACGACCCGCAGGGTGACGGTCGCATCGGAGGTGCCGTCGGGGTCGCTCTTCTCGGGCACGGCGAGGTCTGCCGCGTAGCGGGTGGCTGAGGAGAACAGGCCGGGTTGCCGCGTGGTCTGGTTGGCGCCCACGCCCCGCAGCTCGGGGGGTCGGTCGGCCGTCAGCAGCAGCAGCGGCACACCCGCGTGGTGCGCTTCGAGCACCGCCGGCAGCAGGTTCGCGACGGCCGTGCCCGACGTGCACACGACGGCGGCGGGCACCCGCGTCTCCCGGGCGATGCCGAGCGCGGTGAAGCCGGCGACCCTCTCGTCCACGCGCACGTGGAGCTGCACGTGACCGCGGCGTTCGAGTTCGGCGGCCACGAGCGCGAGCGCCTGCGAGCGCGAACCGGGGCTGAGCACCACGTGGCGCACGCCGCGGGCGACGAGTGCACCCAGCAGAGCGGCCGCCGCATCGGTCGCGGGGGCGCCGGTGACGGTCGGGGCGACGTCGTCGCCGGGCTCGCCGGACACGTCAGCCGACGGCGCCGCGCTGACCGCGCTCGTCGTCGTCGGGCCGGGATCCGGTGGCCTGCTCACCGGAAGAACGCTGCTCCCCTGCGGCGGTCGCATCCGCGGCGGAGGGCTCCTCGGCGGTCGCCTCCCCCGTCGACCCGCCGGCGTCGGCGACGGGCTTGTCGGGAACCGGCGGATCCCAATCGGATTCCGCATCGAGCATCGCCAGTTCCTCTTCGAGGCGGCGGATGCGCTCGTCCTGATCGCGGATCGACCCGAACGTGCCGGTGAACTGCGGATCGTCGTCGGGCGCCAGGGGGGCAGCCGGGGCCGGGCGCGGGCGACGACCGACGATGAGCCACATCAGTCCGCCGAGCACCGGGATGACGATCACGATGACCAGCCAGAGCGGCTTGCTGACACCGCGGTGCCGTGTCTTCGGCTGCACGGCGCAGTCGACGATCGTGAAGACCCAGAACGCCACGGCGATCAGGGCCACGATCAGCAGCACCCTTGTCACGCCTTCCATCCTAGGCGCGCTCGCGCGGGGGCGGGTTGGCCGTGACCTGACAGTGACATGTGAGGGGCGGCATACCTCCCCACCCGCCCCGGAACCGCTCAGGCGACGCACCTACGATGGGTCTCGTGAAAGCCCGTCCTGCCCTCGTGTAC
Organism: Microbacterium sp. UBA1612; assembly: GCF_002321605.1. Classification (NCBI taxonomy): domain Bacteria; kingdom Bacillati; phylum Actinomycetota; class Actinomycetes; order Micrococcales; family Microbacteriaceae; genus Microbacterium; species Microbacterium sp. UBA1612. The sequence goes on along the minus strand of NZ_DCMW01000019.1, from coordinate 68,423 downwards.
ACGGTGCTGCGCCTGCTGGCGTTCCTGGTGCCGTTCGGCATCCTGATGCTCTTCCCGGTTTTCCAGGATCTGTTCTGGCTGGCCGCGATCTTCGCCGCGCTCATCGGTCTCAGCCTCTCGATCCTCTTCCTGCGACGCCCGTTGAACGACGTCACCACGGGGCTCGCCGACCGCCGGCGCGAGCGCGAGCGCGCCGACGACTCTGCCGCCGAAGACGCCGCAGCCGACGCGGTCTACGGCGAGGGCGCCGTACGTTCCGGTGACGGCATGCCTTCCGACGGCGCGGCGGCCGATGCGCGCCGGTCGGATGAGGACGGCCGCTGAGGGCGGATCAGCCGACGAACGCCCAGAACAGCAGCGCTCCGTAGCCCACCGATGTGAGCGAGGTGAGCGCGAGGGCGACCACCAGCTCGCGGGCCTCGCGGTAGCTCCACACGATGATGATCGCGGGGATGCCTGCCAGCAGCGCCATGAGCGCGAGCCAGGCGATCGGGTAGAACAGCGCCAGGAACGCGGCGATCGCGAACGGCACGAGCACGAACAGGGTGAACAGCACCTGCGTCCACCGCCTGCCGATGAGCACGGTGAGGGTGCGCTTGCCCGCCACCCGATCCTGGTCGATGTCGCGCAGGTTGTTCGCCAGCAGCACCGCGCAGGCCAGCAACCCCGCGGCCACCGCGCCGAACCACGCCTCCTGCGGCAGCGAGAACGCCTGCACCCACGTGGTGCCGAGGGTGGCGACCAGCCCGAAGAAGACGAACACGAACAGTTCACCGAGCCCGTCGTAGCCGTACGGCCGCTTTCCGCCGGTGTAGAACCAGGCGGCGGCGATCGCGAGCGCGCCGATCGCGAGCATCCACCATTGCCCGGTGCGGATGACGATCGCCAGGCCCGCGATCGCGGCGAGCGCGAAGAAGCCCAGCGCCACCGTGAGCACACGGCGCGCGGGCACTTTGCGCGACGCGGTCAGGCGGGCGGGTCCGACACGGTGGTCGTCGGTGCCGCGGATGCCGTCGCTGTAGTCGTTGGCGAAGTTGACGCCGATCTGGAGGAAGACCGCGACCGCGAGACACGCCAGCGCGATCATGCCGTGGAATTCGTCGGTGACCACCAGGGCCGCCCCGGTCCCGATGAGCACGGGGGTGACCGCCAGCGGAAGAGTGCGCAGGCGGGCGGCACCGATCCAGTCGCGGGCCGTCGGCGGCGCGACCGCCGCCGGTGACCCGGAGACGCGCGCCTTCGCCGGGTTGCCGCGCGAGCGAGACGGGCGCGTCGACGTCTTCTTGCGCTTCTTGCTGGGTGTGCCTGCCACGAGGAGCCATCCTAGGGCGCCGACGCCATGCGGCGGCTGAGACCACCGGTCAGTGCAGGCCCGCGACCGCCGAACGGATGGCCTCGCGGTCGGGCTTGCCCGACGGAAGGCTCGGCAGCTCGTCGACGAGCACCAGTCGTGCCGGGCGCGCGTGCGGGCCGATCTCGCGAGCGACGGCCTGCCGCGCCTCCTCGAACTGCACCGACTCGCTGCGGCGCAGCGCCTCCCCCCGCGTGGCGACCACGACGGGAACCTCGCCCCAGCGCGTGTCGTCCACCCCCACCACGACGGCGCCCCCGAGGCCGGGTACCGCACGGACGGCCTGCTCGACGCGATCGAGCGAGATGTTGATGCCGCCCGAGACGATGACGTTGTCGATCCGTCCTCGCACCCGCAGCACGCCGTCCTCGAGGATCCCCGCGTCGCCCGTGCGGTACCACCGGGTGCCGTCGCCGTCGACGATGAACGTCGTGGCGGTGCGCTCCGGGTCGTCGAGGTATCCCTCGGCGAGCGTCGGGCCGGCGATCTGGACCTCCCCGGCGGCGATGCGCACCGTGACGCCGGTGAGGGCGCGCCCGTCGTACACGCATCCGCCGCTGGTCTCGGTGGAGCCGTAGGTGCGCACGATGCGCACGCCCGCCGTCTCGGCCCGCTCGAGGGTCGCCGCCGGGAGAGCCTGTCCGCCGATCAGGATGGTCTCGAACGAGCGCAGTGCCGCCAGCACCGCGCTGTCCGCCTCGGCCGCGTCGAGCAGCCGCGTCAGCTGCGCCGGCACGAGCGAGGTGTACGTCGGGATGCGGGCGCCGCCGCGGCTGGATGCCATCGTCAGCGCGGCGGCGGCGAACGCCTCGGGGGTGAAGCGGCCGGCGAGGAGCGCCGGTTCGCGGTCGGCGACGAGGGCGCGCGCGAGCACCTGGAGACCGGCGACGTAGCCGGCCGGCAGGGCGAGCAGCCAGCCGCCCGATCCGATGCGGTCGGCCGTGGCCATCGCGCTGGAGATCAGGGCGTCGCGACTGAGCACGACGCTCTTGGGGATGCCGGTGGACCCCGACGTCGTCACGACGACGGCGGTTCCCGCGGGCACCTCGGGCGGCGCCTCGCCCACCATCCCCAGGGCGAGCGCCGGCCCGGCGCCGTGCAGGGCGCCGCGCAGCGCCCGCAGCACGTCGCGCGGGTCGTCGGCCGTGAGCGCCTCGAGCTTCATCGTGCGCTCAGTAGTGCCACGGGTAGGGCGCCCAGTCGGGGTCGCGCTTCTGCAGGAACGCGTCACGGCCTTCGACCGCCTCGTCGGTGCCGTACGCCAGGCGCGTCGCCTCGCCGGCGAACACCTGCTGACCGACCATCCCGTCATCGACGGCATTGAAGGCGAACTTCAGCATGCGGATCGCCGTGGGCGACTTCGTGAGGATCGTGCGCGCCATCGCGATCGCTTCGCGCTCGAGGTCGGCGTGCGGCACGACACGGTTGACCGCTCCCATCTCGTACGCGCGCCGGGCCGAGTACTCCTCGGCGAGGAAGAACACCTCTCGGGCGAACTTCTGGCCGATCTGACGGGCGAAGTAGGCGGAGCCGTAGCCGGCGTCGAACGAGCCGACATCGGCGTCGGTCTGCTTGAACCGACCGTGCTCGGCGCTGGCGACCGACATGTCGCACACGACGTGGAGCGAGTGCCCGCCGCCGGCCGCCCATCCCGGGATCACCGCGATGACGACCTTCGGCATGAAGCGGATGAGACGCTGCACCTCGAGGATGTGCAGGCGCCCGGCGCGAGCGGGGTCGGGAGCGGTGGCATCGTCGGACGCATAGGTGTATCCGTCGCGGCCGCGGATGCGCTGGTCTCCGCCGGAGCAGAACGCCCAGCCGCCGTCCTTCGGGCTCGGACCGTTCCCGGTGAGCAGCACGACGCCCACCCGGGGGTTCTGCCGGGCGTCGTCGAGCGCCCGGTACAGCTCGTCGACCGTGTGGGGACGGAACGCGTTGCGCACCTCGGGCCGGTCGAACGCGATGCGCGCGATCCGGCCGTCGCGTGAGAGATGCGCGGTGATGTCGGTGAACGCCTCGGCGCCGGGGGCCGGCATCCATTCCGCGGCGTCGAACAGCTCGGAGACCATGCCCCCAGCGTAACGACGGCGGGTCAGGCGTTCTTGGCGTCGCGCCAGCGCAGCCATCCGCGCACGACGTCGTAGTCCCAGTCCGGCCCGTCGAGCCCCAGGGTGAACAGCCGGGTGCCGGCGTCGTAGAGGGCGTCGGCGGTCTCCTCCTCGCGCCGCGCGAGCTCGTTCGAGACCACCAGGTCGGCCGTGTCGCGCTCCTCCGCCTCAGCCCACCGGTCGATCACCGAGAGCTTGTGCGGCAGCTCGTCGGGCGTGACGAAGCTGTGCCAGATGTTCGCGTGGCGCGCGACGAAGCGCAGCGTCTTCTGCTCGCCCTTTCCGCCGATCATGATCGGGATGCGGCGGGTGGGCTGCGGATTGAGCTTGTCCCAGCGCGCCGTGATGCGCTCCAAGTCGACGCCGAGATCGTTCAGGCGACTGCCGGCCGTGCCGAACTCGTACCCGTACTCGTCGTAGTCCCGCTCGAACCACCCCGAGCCGGTGCCGAAGATGAAGCGGCCCGTGCCGCCCTTGGCGCTGATGTGGTCGAGGGTCCGGGCCATGTCGGCCTGCAGGTCGGCGTTGCGATAGCTGTTGCAGTTGACCAGCGCCCCGAACTCGACGCGTTCGGTCTGCTCGGCCCACGCGCCGAGCATCGTCCACGACTCGAAGTGGAGGCCGTCCGGCTCACCGAAGAGCGGGAAGAAGTGGTCCCAGTTGAACAGGACGTCCACGCCCATCTCCTCCAGGCGGAGGACGGCGTCGCGAAGGTCGGGGTAGGTGACGTGCTGGGGCCGCAGCTGGATGCCGAGGCGGACGGGGGTGTCGACGAGCATGCGGTTCAGCCTATGGCCGCGCGCGGCGGGTGAGGACAGGATGAGGAGATGTCCTCACCCCTCCCCGCTCTGGACCGGCTCATCGACACCGCCCGGGTGGTCTCCCTCCCGCTGACGACCCGCTTCCGCGGGGTCGACGAGCGGGAGGCGCTGCTGCTGGAAGGACCCGAAGGGTGGGCGGAGTTCTCGCCGTTCCTGGAGTACGACGACGCCGAGGCGGCGACGTGGCTCACCGCGGCGATCGACTTCGCGTGGCATCCGCGACCCGCCGCGGTGCGCGAGACCGTGCCGGTGAACGCGACCGTCCCCGCCGTCGCGGCCGACCAGGTCGGCGACGTGCTCGCCCGCTTCCACGGCTGCCGCACCGCGAAGGTCAAGGTCGCCGAGCGCGGACAGGTGCTCGGCGACGACGTCGCGCGCGTGCGGGCGGTGCGCGAGGTCATGGGGCCGGAAGGGCGCATCCGCGTCGATGCGAACGGCGGCTGGAACCTCGACGAGGCCGAGCACGCCGTGCACGCGCTCGCGGAGTTCGACCTGGAATACGTCGAGCAGCCCTGCGCGCAGGTCGAGGACCTCGTCGAGCTGCGCCGCCGCATCCGCTACCTCGGCATCCCCGTGGCCGCCGACGAGAGCGTGCGCAAGGCCGACGACCCGATCGCCGTCGTCACCGCCGGCGCGGCCGACCTCGTCGTGGTCAAGGTGCAGCCGCTGGGAGGGGTGGCGCGTGCCCTGTCGATCGTCGCCGCCGCCGGCGTTCCGGCCGTGGTCTCCAGCGCCCTCGACACGTCGGTCGGACTCGGGATGGGCGTCGCGCTCGCGGCGAGCCTGCCCGAGCTGTCGTTCGACTGCGGACTGGGCACAGCCTCGCTGCTCGCCGCGGACGTCACGGACGACCCCCTCGTCGCGCGCGACGGTCGCATCGCGGCGCGGCGCGTGGTGCCGAGCCCGGAGCTCCTCGATCGGCACGCGGCCCCGCGCGAGCGGCGGGAGTGGTGGTTGGAGCGACTCCGTCGCTGTCACGCCGTCGCGCAGGAACGTTAGCGCTCGATCAGCGCGGCGGCCACGCGTCCGAGCTCCTCGCCGGTGTGCCTGGCGAGCTCGGCGGGCGGAAGGCCCGCCATGACCCCGCGGACCGACGTCGACTCCCAGACCGTCATGAGCAGTCGGGCGACCGCCCTCGGCTCGAGCCGGAACCGGATGTCCTTGCCGGCGACGATGTCATCGACCAGTCGCGCGACACTGTCGAGAATGGCGGTGTCCTGCTCGAGGTACGCCGCCGCGAGCTCCGGCGCCCGAAGCGCGTGGATGCGGATCTCGTTGAACAGCAGAACGCCGAGCCGGTCCTCGGGTCCGATCTCGAGCACGCGGCTCACGACCTCGACGACGTTGCCGCCGGTCATGTCCAGCGCACCGTCGGCCTCGAGCGCCGCGACCCGGTCGGCGACCGATCGCACCCGTTCCTGCGCGACCAGCCCGACGAGGGCGAAGAAGAGCTCGTCCTTGGAGGCGAAGTTCGAGTAGAACGCTCCCCTCGTGAACCCCGCGCGGTCGCAGATGACCTCGACCGACGCCGCGTCCATGCCGACCTCGGCGAACACCTCCGCCGCCGCTTCCAGCAGTCTGCGTCTGGTCTCCTCGCGTCGTCGCGAGGGTCCCGCCGTATCGCTCATGGTGACCCTCCCCCGCCGATTCTCACACGCGTCGCCCAGGTTGCCGTCGATGTTCCGCATTACGATACAGAAGCGCATCGGATACAGAAATGTATCCAAATCTCGTCAGACCGCCTGGAGGACGTGTGTCCACTCTGCTGTTCAGCCTCGGACGCTGGTCCTACCGCCACCCCTGGCGCGTGCTCACGACGTGGCTGCTGCTGCTGGTCGTGGCCGGCGTGAGCGCGGTGACCTTCATGGCGGGGACCGACAACTCCTTCTCGATCCCGGGCACCGAGGCCCAGGAGGGCATCGTGCAGCTGGATCGCACCTTCCCGCAGGCCAGCGGCACGAGCGCGCAGGTGCTCGTGGCGGCACCCGACGCGGAGGCGGTCACCGACGACGCGTATCGCACGGCGATCGACGACGCCCTGTCGGCGTTCGGCGACCTCGACGGGGTGCTGGCGGTCACCGACCCCTTCGACGAGAACGTCTCGGGCCTCGTCTCCGACGATGACGAAGCGGCGATCATCCGGCTCCAGCTCGACGGTCAGGCCACCGACATCCCCGCGGGAACGGAGGAGGACCTGCAGGAGATCGCCGACGATCTGCAGACCGCCCTCCCCGAGGCGCAGGTCGTGCTCGGCGGCGACCTCTTCTCCACCGAGATCCCCTCGCTCTCCCCCATCGAAGCGGTCGGCGTGCTCATCGCCCTGTTCGTGCTGATCGTGACCTTCCGGTCCTTCGCGGTGGCGTGGTTCCCGCTCGTGAGCGCCCTCATCGGCGTCGGACTCGCGATCGCGCTGATCTTCGTCGCCACCGCTTTCGCCACGATCTCGTCGACCACGCCGATGCTCGCGATCATGCTGGGGCTCGCGGTCGGGATCGACTACGCCCTGTTCATCGTCGCGCGCCATCAGGATCAGGTGCGCGCCGGCGTCGAGCCCGAGGAGTCCGCCGCGCGCGCGACCGGCACCGCCGGCTCCGCGGTCGTCTTCGCCGGCGTGACGGTGCTCATCGCCCTGGTCGGACTGTCCTTCGCGAACATCCCCTTCCTCACCACGATGGGGATCGCCGCGGCCGTGGCCGTCGCCATCGCCGTCCTGGTCGCGGTGACCCTCACTCCCGCACTCCTCGGCTTCGCGAAGGGGCGCGTCGTGGGATGGCGCCGCCGTCCGAGCCGCCGCGCCCGACGCGCGCGCACCCGGCCACGCCGCGGATTCGCCGAGCGGTGGGTGCGGGCCGTCACGCGGCATCCGATCGTCACCACGGTCTCGGTCGTCGCCGTGCTCGGCACGATGGCGATCCCGGCCGCGAGCCTCACCCTGGCCCTTCCGAACGCCGGCACGCAGCCGACCTCGAGCGAGGCCCGGCAGACCTACGACCTGACCGCGGAGTACTTCGGACCGGGCGAGAACGGCCCGCTCATCCTCACCGGCACGATCGTCACCTCCACCGACCCGCTCGGGCTCATGGACGACCTCGCCGACGAGACCGCAGACGTTCCCGGCGTCAAGGAGATCGCGCTGGCGACGCCCAACGAGACCGCTGACACCGGGCTCATCCAGGTGATCCCCGAGACCGCCCCCGACGACCCCGCCACCGCCGACCTCGTGCGGGAGCTTCGTTCCCACCACGACGAATGGCTCGAGGAGTACGGCGTCGATCTGAAGGTGACCGGCTTCACCGCCGTCGGCATCGACATCTCCGACCGCCTGGGCGCCGCGCTGATCCCGTTCGGGATCTTCGTCGTCGGGCTCTCGCTGATCCTGCTGACGATCGTGTTCCGCTCGATCTGGGTGCCGCTGAAGGCCGCCGCGGGATACCTGCTGTCGGTGGCGGCGTCGTTCGGCGCGGTGGCCGCCGTGTTCGAGTGGGGCTGGCTCGCCGACGCGCTGCACGTCACGCGCACCGGCCCCGTCATCAGCTTCATGCCCATCATCCTCATGGGCGTGCTGTTCGGCCTCGCGATGGACTACCAGGTGTTCCTCGTCTCGCGCATGCGCGAGGACTACGTGCACGCCCACCGCGCCCACGGCGGCCGTGCGGACCGGCTCACCGCCGTCGGTGCCGTGCGCACCGGTTTCGTCTCGTCGGCCCGCGTGGTCACCGCCGCCGCGGTGATCATGTTCGCGGTCTTCGCCGCGTTCGTGCCCGAGGGCGACTCCTCGATCAAGCCGATCGCCCTCGGGCTCGCGGTCGGCATCGCCGTCGACGCGTTCCTCGTGCGCATGACGCTCGTTCCGGCGGTCATGGCGCTCCTCGGCGAGAAGGCCTGGTGGATGCCGCGCTGGCTGGACCGCATCCTGCCCCACTTCGACATCGAGGGCGAGGCCGTCGAACGCGAGCGCGCCCTGGCGGACTGGCCCGAGCCGAACACCATCGCCGTCGTCGTCGCCGACGACCTCGGCGTGCGCACCGACGCCGGCCGCGTCTTCGCCGGCGCGACGTTCCGCGTCGATCCCGGGGACACCCTGCTCGTCACCGCGGACGCCGGCGCCGCCCGCGCGTTCGCCCTCACCGTCGCGGGGCGGCTCGATCCCACCGACGGGCGCCTGCGCGTGGCCGGCCATCTGCTCCCCGGCCGCGCCGCGTGGGTGCGCGCGCACGTCGGCATCGCCCTTCTCGACGAGGCCGACGATCCGCTCGCGGCGCTGCGCACGGCCCTGCGCGGCGCGCGCCTGGTGGTGGTCGACGGCCTCGACCGGCTCGACCGCGCCGCGCGTGACCAGGCCGCGGCGCTGATCCGCGACGCCGGCGCGCGCGCCGCGGCATCCGCTCCCCTCACCGTCGTGGCCACCGCCCGCACCGAGGGCCCCGCGCTCGCGGCGCTCTCCGACGCCCACCGCCCCCACGTCCAGGCGCTGGCCCTCAGCGCCCGCACCACCGCATCCGAGGTGAACGCATGACTCTCCCGATCGAACGCGCCCGCACCCGTCACCCCGTCACGTGGGTGACGATCATCGGCGCCCTGCTGCTGCCGGTGGTCGTCGGCGCGATCCTCGTCGCCGCGTTCTACGACCCGGCCGAGCGCCTCGACAACGTGACCGCCGCGATCGTGAACGACGACGAGCCGGTCACGATCGACGATCAGACGGTGCCGCTGGGGCGCCAGCTGACCGCGGGGCTCGTGGAGGGCTCGGACGACCTGCCGAGCAACCTCGACTGGACGATCACGAACGACGACGACGCGGCGGCGGGCCTCGCCGACGGCACCTACTCCGCGGTCGTGACGATCCCCGCCGAGTTCTCCGCCGCCGCGACCTCGACCGCCGGAGACGACCCTGAGCGCGCGGTCATCGAGGTCACGACGGCACCCGACAACCTCGTCGTCGACGACGCGATCACCGCGCAGATCACGTCGGCGGCGGCATCCATCATGGGGCAGGAGCTCTCCGAGGTGTACCTCGAGAACGTCTTCCTCGGGTTCACCACCCTCGGCGACCAGCTCGGCGAGGCCGCCGACGGCGCCGACCAGCTCGCCAGCGGGGCGGACCAGCTCGCCGACGGCACCGCGCAGTACGTCGACGGCGTGGGCCAGCTCGCGGCGGGCGCGCAGCCCCTCGCCACCGGCGCCTCCGCCCTCGCGCCGGGCATCGGCGAGATCGCCGACGGCGCCGCCGCCCTGTCGGCCGGCGGCTACGAGGCGGCCGACGGGATCGACGACCTCGCCGGGGGTGCGAGTGCGCTCTCGACCGGCGCATCCGACCTCGCCGACGGCCTGTCCTCGCTCGCCGACCTCACCGCCCAGATCCCCGAGATCCCGCAGGGCGTCATCGACGCCGCCGACGCGGTCGCCGCCAACAGCGAGGAGATCGGGCAGTTCGTGACCGGCTCGGCCGCGACCCTCACCGCTCTCGCCGACGAATGCCGCGCGGCCGGCGACACCGGCACGGTGTGCGCCGAGATCATCGCGCTGTCCGACGAGACCAACGCCGCGCTGCCGACGGTGACCGAGATCCTCGACGACTCGGATGAGATCGCCGCGGGCATCGCGCAGTTCCAGGATGCCGGGCCGCAGCTCACCGCGGCTCTGCAGGCCTCGGCCGCCGGCGCGGACGAGATCGCGACGGGCATCGGCGGCATCGCCGGCGGCGCGAGCCAGGCCGCATCGGGGGTGCGCGAGATCGCGGCCGGCACCGGCGCGCTCGGCACCGGCGCCGACGAGGCCTCCGCCGGGGCCGCACAGGTCGCCGACGGCGTCCAGCAGCTCGCGGACGGCGCGCAGCAGGCCGCGGACGGTGGCACGGCACTCGTGACGGGTTCCGATCAGACCGCGGATGGAGCCGGCGAACTCGCCTCGGGGCTGCACACCGCGGCCGACGAGATCCCCTCGTACACCGACGATGAAGCCCAGACGCTCGCGAGCGTCGTGGCCGACCCGGTCGAAGCCGACGGGATCGGCAGCGACCTGTTCGGCGCCACCGCGGTTCCGCTCCTCGCGGCGCTGGCGCTGTGGATCGGCGGGCTGGGCACCTTCGTCGCCCTCCAGGCCGTGACCGCTCGCGCGCTCACCTCGCGGTCGGCCTCCGCGCTGCTGGCGCTACGGGGCCTCGCGCCCGCCGCCGCCATCGGCGCGGCGCAGGGGCTCCTCGTCGCCGGTGTCGTGCAGATCGCCGCGACATACGAGTTCGGCGAGTGGACGGTGTTCGCGGGAGTGTGCGTCGTCGCGGGCATCGCCTTCGCCGGCGTCAACCAGGCGCTGGTGGCCGTCTTCGGCGGAGCGGGCCGCTGGATCGCCGCCCTCGTGGCCGTGCTCGCCGTCGCCGCGGGCATCGTCTCGACCGTTCCGGGATGGCTGTCCTCGCTCGCCGGGGCCATGCCGACCGCACCCGCCTACAGCGGCATGGTGGCCGCCCTGACCTCCGACGGGAGCGTCGGCGCGGCCCTGGTCGGCCTCACGGTGTGGATGCTGCTCGCCTTCATCGCCACCGTGATCGCGGTCGCGCGGCGCCGGTCCGCCCCGGCGGCGCACCCGCTTCCGGCCTGACCCTCCCGCCACGACGTTCACCTGTCACCAGACGTCGCTGAGCGCTCGCGAAGCGACATCCAGCGGCAAGTGAACACGCATTCTCGGGCGCCAGGCCGCGAGGCGCGAGGCGCGGGGTCAGGAGAGGCCGCTGTAAGCGTGCAGGCCCTTGAAGAACATGTTGACGATCGTGAAGTTGAACAGCACCGCCAGGAAGCCGATGATCGACAGCCACGCCGACCGCGTGCCGCGCCATCCGCGCGTGGCGCGGGCGTGGATGTATCCGGCGTAGAGCACCCAGATCACGAAGGTCCACACCTCCTTGGTGTCGAACCCCCAATAGCGGCCCCACGCGTCGTTCGCCCAGATCGCACCGGCGATGAGGGTGAAGGTCCAGAAGATGAACCCGATGATCGCGAAACGGTAGGCCAGCGACTCCAGGGCGTCCGCACTCGGCAGTGTGCGCAGGAAGCCGGGCCCGGTGCGCACGACGGCGCCGTCGGCCGCTTCGGCGACCTTGCGCTCGCGGCGGGCCTGCAGCAGCTGCGCGACCGACAGACCGAAGGCCAGCGCGAACAGGGCGGTGCCGAGCGAGGCGACGAACACGTGGATGACGAGCCACACCGACTTGAGGGGATCCATGAGCGGAACCACCTCGACGTAGAACGACAGCGTCGCTCCCCCGAGCAGCACGACCACGAGGCCGGTGATGAAGGTGCCGAGGAAGCGCAGGTCGTACCGGAAGAGCACGCCGAGGTACACCGCCACGACCAGCAGCAGGCCCGTCATGGCGAACTCGTACATGTTCGACCACGGCACGCGCTCGGCCGCGATTCCACGCAGCACCGTCGCGCCCAGGTGGAACAGGAACGCCAGCACCGTCAGCGAGGTTCCGATGCGCGCCCACAAAAGGCGCGGGCGCGCGCCCGGCGCTGACGCGATCTCCGCCCCGGCACGGCGCTCCCGCGCGGTGACATCGGTGATGCTCTCCCCGCCCGCGGCGACGAGCTCGCGGTCGCGTGCGCGCGCATCCTTCGCCTCCACGGCGAGCGCGGAGCGTCGGGCGAGATCGATCGCGTAGGCGACGAACGCGAGGGCGTACACCGCGATGGCGGTCCAGACCAGCAGCACCGAGACGTCGTCGAGCGAGAGGGTGTCGGTCATGGCGTCAGTCTACTTTCGGCGTGTCGGGGGTGGATGCGGCCGCGTCCGTCCGCTCGGCGGACACCCGCTCGCGCACCGCGGCCTCGTGCGACGTGGCGAGCTTGTCGACGGCGGCGGCGAGGGTCGGGTCCTCGCCGCGGGCGAGGCCCGCGTACTCGAGATCGACGGACCCGTCGCGGGCGGTCGCGGTGACCCACATGCGGCGGCGCGGCACGAACAGTCCGGCGAGCAGACCGAGGGTGGCGAGCACGGCGAACGCGAGGACCCAGGGCGCGCCGACGTCGCGGTGGAGGGAGAGCGAGACGAAGCGCTTGACCGATTCCTCGTAGCCCTCGGCCCCGGCGGGCGACTCGTTCTCGAAGGTGACGGTGCCGAGGCCGTCCGGCAGCTGAGCGGTGTCGCCGGGAGCGAGCTCGAGCGCCGGCTCGTCGACGCCGCGCCCGGCGAGCTGGGTCATGTCGGTCGGGTCGAGCGTGTACACCGACCGGGGCGTGCCGTCGTCGATGCCGAGGTCGCCGGCGTAGACGTTGATCGTCATGACAGGGTTCACCAGGGCGGGATACGCGGAGGTGAACGCGCCGGAGGGCAGCTCGAACTGCGTCGGATAGAAGAACGCGGTCATGCCCAGCTGATCGGGCAGTCCATCGGGCACCTTGATCACGCCGAGCGAGGTCATGTTGGTGTCCTGCGGCAGGAAGGGAACGGACTCGGAGAAGACGATCTCGCCGTCGGCGTCGCGCACCGTGATCGTCGGGGCGTAACCGTTGCCCATCAGGTAGACGCGATCGCCGTCGATGTCGACGGGATGGTTCACGCGCACCGACTCCGTGGATGTGTCATCGCCGTTCCGGACCGTGAGGTTCGCCGAGAAATCCCCCGCCTGACCGGCGGCCGTGGACCCTGCCGGCTCGTAGGTCACCTCGAACTCGTCGAGCGTGAGCGCATAGGGCGACAGACCGTCGGTGTCGACGAAACGCCCCGGGTTGAAGGAGGCGTAGTCGAGCATGGTGTTGACGAACGTGTCGTCTTCGACGATGACGCTCTGGCCGGTGTAGGTGAATCCGCCGCCGACCCCCACGGCGATCAGCACGCCGACGAGCGCACCGTGGAAGACGAGGTTGCCGGTCTCGCGGGCGTAGCCGCGCTCGGCCGACACCGACAGGCGCCCCCGCGCGTCGTAGCGCTCGACGCGATAGCCCGAGCGCCGCAGCTGCGCCTCGGCAAGCGAGACGGCTTCCTCGGCCGCCGCGGCGGTGTCCGCGCCCGCCACGACGGGAACGGAGACAGTGCGATGGTCGTCGAGGCGGGACAGCCGGGCGGGCGTGCGCGGCGGCTTGGCGCGGAGCGCCTTCGCGTGGTGCCGGGTGCGCGGGATCACGCATCCGATGAGGGAGATGAACAGCAGGATGTAGATCGCCGAGAACCAGGGCGACGTGTAGACGTCGAACATGCTCAGGTAGTCGAGGATCGGTGCGAGGTCGGGATTGTCCGCGTAGTACTGCGTGACGCCGTTCGGATCCGCGCTGCGCTGCGGCACGAGGGAGCCGGGGACGGCCGCGATCGCAAGGAGGAGCAGCAGCACCAGCGCGGTGCGCATCGAGGTCAGCTGACGCCAGCCCCAGCGCATCCATCCGACCGGGCCGAGGGCCGGCTGCACCGGGTCCGAGCCGCCGCTCGGCGCATCGGCGTGGTCGTCGGGACGCAGCGTCGCCTGTTCGGCGGCGGGTTCAGAGCGGGAGCGGGACATCGAGGAGCACCCCCTGCAGGCCGGTCATGAGAAGCGTCCACACGCCGGAGACCATCAGCACGCCGAGGGCGACCAGGAGCGCACCGCCGACGATGTTGACGGCGCGGATGTGGCGGCGCAGGAACGCCACCGACCGCGTCGCCCATCCGAACCCGAGGGCGAGGAGGAGGAAGGGGAGCCCGAGCCCGAGCGAGTAGGCCAGGCCCAGGATGCCGGCGCGAACCGGGTCGCCGAGGTTCCACGAGACGGAGATGATCGCCGCGAGGGTCGGGCCGATGCACGGCGTCCAGCCGACGCCCATCGCGAGGCCGAGCAGGGGGGCGCCGATGAGCCCGAGATTGCCCCGCACGTGCGGGTGGACCGTGCGCTGGGCGAACCCGAAGACGCCGATGAAGACGAGGCCGAGGAGGATCACGACCACGCCCAGCACGCGGGTGATCGGATCGGCGTACTGCAGGAAGAACCGCCCGAGCGTGCCGCCGAGGATCGTCACCGCCATGAACACCACCGTGAAGCCGGCGATGAAGAGCACGACGCCCAGCACCAGCCGACCGCGCGGCGTGAACTCGACAGGAGAATTCGACCCGCTCCCGCCGCTCGGCGCGGCAGGAGCGGCGCTCGAGGCGGAGATCTCCTGTCGTGTTGACGCAGGCGCGACGCGACGCGGGGCGGCGGCTCCGCCGATGAACCCCAGGTAGCCGGGCACGAGCGGCAGCACGCACGGCGAGAGGAACGACACCAGGCCGGCGAGCACCGCTACCGGCACGGCGAGCCACATCGCGCCGCCGAAGACGAGTTCGGTCACGACGTCTCCGCGAGCGCGTCGCTCACGAGGGTCTCGAGCACCGACGCGTCCTGCAGCTGGCCGATGATGCGCGCGGCCACCCGCCCCTCGGCGTCGAGCACGAGGGTCGTCGGCGTCGCGCTGATCGGCGTCTTCTCGGCGAAGGCGAGCTTGACCTCCGGGGTCACCGACGCCAGCACGCTCGGGTAGGTCACCCCGTAGGTCTCGGCGAAGGCGAGCGCGGTGCCGGCGGAGTCGGTGGTGTTGATCCCGAGGAAGGTGACCTCTTCGCCGTCGAAGGCGCCGTGAGCCTCTTCCAGTGCGGGGGCCTCCGCGCGACACGGACCGCACGCGGCGTACCAGAAGTTCACGACCACGACGTCGCCGGCGACATCGGCGTCGGTGATCGTGGCACCGGTGTCGAGCTCACCCGAGAACGTCACCGGCTCGCCGCGCTCCGCGACCGGGATCTCGACGACGCGCAGTCCGTCCGCGGCTATGAAGCCCTTGTTGTCGCCCGCGCGGTACTGCTCCGCGAGCGGGTCGTTCGAACAGGCCACCAGCGCCCCCGCGAGCGCCAGGGCGGCGACGATGGATGCGGCCACGCGGCCGGTGCGCGCGGCACGGCGGTCTCTCATACCGCCCCCACGTCGCTCGCGCCCGAGGTCTGGGCGGGCTCGGCGTATCCGATCTCGGTCCACAGGCCGTCGCGCATCTCGAACGAGGTCACACTCGACAGCGCGCAGCGGCGCTGCCGCGGGTCGTGCCGGGACGATTCGCCCGCGGCCGCGAGGTGCGTCACCCAGATCGGCAGCTGGTGCGAGACGATGACGGCATCGCCGCCCTCCGCCTGCTTCCAGGCATCGGTCATCGCCTGGTTCATCCGCACGATCACCTCGGCGTAGGGCTCCCCCCAGCTCGGCAGGGCGGGCTTGCGCAGATGGCGCCAGTTCAGCGGGTTCATCAGGGCGATCCGCATGCGACGGCCCTCGAAGACATTCGTCGGCTCGATGACGCGCTCGTCGATGCGGGGAGCGACGCCGAAGACCTCGGTGAACGGCTCCGCCGACTCCTGCGTGCGCTCCAGCGGCGAGCACGTGAGGGATGTCACGTCGCGCCCCGACGCCTGCACCCATTCGGCGGCGGCCCGCGCCATGTCGCGCCCGGCGGAGCTCAGCGGGTAGCCGGGCAGTCGTCCGTAGAGCACGCCGCGGGGGTTGTCGACCTCCCCATGGCGCACGAGATGAAGGCGTTCGGCAGGCACCGCTTCAGTCTACGTGGGGGCCCGCTATGGACGGGCTGAGCGTCGGCTGGACCGGGCGAAGTGCCGCTCGACGGCCACGAGGCCGAGCACGACGGCCGCCCCGACGACGGCGAGCACGATCGGCAGCACCACCGGCTCATACGGAAGGGCGAGCGCTCCGATCCCGTGGTCCTCCCCGGCCGGCAGATCCTGCCACGGCCAGAGCGCGCGCAGCGATCCGAACATGAGACCGGCCATGGCGATGAGGGTGAGGCGCCGGTGGTGACGCAGCAGCCACGTGATCACGCGCACGATCGTCACCAGGCCCACGAGGGCCCCCAGGGCGAACACGGCGAGGTACCCGAGGTCGCGCTCGTCGACGGCCCGGAGGGTCGGGGAGTACAGGCCGATGGCGAGCAGGAAGAACGACCCGGAGACGCCGGGCACCACCAGCGCGCACACCGCCACGGCAGCGGCGAAGAAGACGGCGATCAGCGGCGGATCGGCGTCGAAGGAGCCCCCCGCGAAGTCGATGGCGACGAACGCCACGGCTGCGGCGGCGAGGAAGAGCAGGACGCCGCCGATCCGAGCCCGCGCGGTGCGGTGCGCGCGGGGCACCAGCTGGAGGGGCACGAGGATGCTCGCGGCGACGAGGCCGAAGAACAGTCCGCGCGAGGCCTCGACGTTCTCGGTGACGAACGCCTCGACCGTTCCCGCGAGGGTGAGCACCATCGCCGCCATCCCGATGAGGACGGGGACCACGAGCACCCAGTCGACCCGTCGCATGCCCTCGACGAAGCCGGAGCGACGGTCCGGGCCGAGCAGCAGGCGCTTCATCGCGGTCACGACGCTGTCCGCCGAGGCGATCAGCCGCTCGTAGACACCGGTGATGAGGGCGATCGTGCCGCCCGAGACGCCGGGGATGAGTTCGGCGAGACCGATCAGGCCACCCCGCACCACGTCGAGCAGGGCGATGAGGACGGCGCGCACGCGTGAGGAGGAGCGGCCGGTGTCGGTGGTGGTCATCGTGCCTCGCGGTCGGAAACGGGAAGGTGCCCTCCGATGCTAGAGCGCCCGGGCCTCGCGCACCTGGGGATTCGCCCGCGACAGCCCGCTGGGGCGCGACGGCCGCGGCGTCTAGACTCGGTCATCGTGAGTGAACGCGTTCTCGTCAAAGATCTGCAGGCCCGCGAAGACGGCTCCGTCTCCGTCTCGGGATGGGTGGAGACCGTCCGCGATCAGAAGAAGGTGCAGTTCGTCATCCTGCGCGATGAATCCGGTGCCGTGCAGCTGGTCAACCCGGCAACGCGCGAGATCAGCGAGGACGCCACCGCCGAGCAGGCGGCAGCCCTCGCCCTCACCGAGACCATCTCCGCCCTCACGCACGGCACGTTCCTCACGGTGCACGGTGCGCTCAAGCACGACGAGCGCGTCAAGCTCGGCGGCGTCGAGGTGAAGATCGCCGGTCTCGACATCGCGAGCGAGGCGCTTCCCGAGACGCCCATCGCCGCCGACAGCGGGCTCGACAAGCGCATGGACTGGCGCTTCCTCGACCTGCGCCAGCGCCGCAACAACCTCGTCTTCCGCGTGCAGACCACCCTCGAGCACGCGATGCGCTCGTACTGGATCGAGCGCGACTATATCGAGGTGCACTCCCCCAAGCTCATGGCGTCGGCGTCGGAGTCCAACGCCGAGCTCTTCGAGGTGCCCTACTTCGAGGACAAGACGGCCTACCTCGCGCAGTCGCCGCAGTTCTTCAAGCAGATGGCCCAGGTCGCCGGCTTCGGCAAGATCTTCGAGATCGCGCCCGCCTTCCGCGCCGACCCCTCCTTCACGAGCCGCCACGCGACCGAGTTCACCTCGATCGACGCCGAGATCAGCTGGATCGACGGCTGGGAAGACGTCGCAGCGATGCAGGAGGAGTTCCTGGCCACCGCGATCCAGGCCGTCGCCGACAAGCACGGCGACGAGATCAAGGAGCTCTTCGACCTCGACGTCGTGGCGCCCACGGTGCCCTTCCCGCGCATCCCGCTCGCGGAGGCACGCGAGATCGTGGCCGCCCGCGGATACGAGATCCCCCGCACCGACGGCGACCTCGACCCCGAGGGCGAGCGTCAGATCGCCGCGCACGTGGCGGAGACCTACGGCCACCCGTTCGTGTTCATCACCGACTACCACCCCGAGATCCGCGCCTTCTACCACATGCGCGACGAGGAGACGGGGCTCACCAAGAGCTACGACCTGCTCTACAACGGCGTCGAGATCACCACGGGCGCACAGCGCGAACACCGCGTCGAGGTGCTCATCGAGCAGGCGAAGGAGAAGGGACTCGAGCCCGAGCACCTCGAGTTCTACCTGAATTTCTTCCGCTACGGCGCTCCGCCCCACGGCGGGTTCGGGATGGGCCTGGCCCGCGTGCTGATGCTCCTGCTCGGTCAGGAGTCGATCCGCGAGGTGACCTACCTCTTCCGGGGCCCCACGCGCCTGGCTCCCTGACCGATCGTCAGGGCGTCAGCGCGGCGCGCAGGCGATCGGCCGACACGCGCCAGTGCGCGTGGAACTCGCCGTCGATGAGAACGACCGGGATCTTCTCCCACCATCGCGCGTAGAGCTCGGCGTCGTCGAGGATCGAGCGCTCCTCGATCACGACATCCTGCCCCGACTCGGCGACCACGAGGTCGACCACCTCGCGCGCCACGTCGCACAGATGGCACTCCGGCTTGCCTATGAGAGTGATCGTCGTCACCTGACAATCCTAGGCAGGAGCGGTCAAGGGCTCGTCGCCTGAGGGGTCTCACCCGTAATCTGGACGCCCTCGCAGCGTCGCGTCACGTCCCGATCCCCCGATCCGCAGGAGTGCCCGATGCTCGATCCCTGGTTGCAGTTCGCCATCGTCCTCGTCTCGGCCCTCATCGGCGCCGTCGTCGTCGCCGCCCTGGTCGCCCTGGCCGTGCGCACCGCCGGACGCCGGCGCGCGTGGTCGACCCTGATGATCCGGCGGGGGCGACGCCCGTTCCGGACGCTGCTGCTCGTCATCGCCGTGTGGATCGCGCTCCTGACCGCCTTCCCGGGGCCGCGTGAGGAGTGGATGCCGGGCATCAACCAGCTCTTCACGATCCTCGTGATCGCCGCCGGCAGCTGGCTGATGATCGCCGCCGTGCTCTTCGCGACCGACCTCGCGATCGGCCAGTACCGCATCGACATCCCCGACAATCGTGTCGCACGGCGCATCCGCACCCAGACGCTCATCCTCCGGCGGCTGGCCATCGCCATCATCGTCGTGATCGCGGTCGGCGCGGCCCTGCTGACCTTCCCCGCGGTGCAGACCATCGGCGCGAGCGTGCTCGCCTCTGCCGGCATCGCGTCGATCGTCGCGGGCCTGGCGGCGCAGTCCGTGCTGGCGAACATGTTCGCCGGCATCCAGCTCGTCTTCAGCGAGGCTCTGCGGGTCGACGACGTCATCGTCGTCGAGGGCGAATGGGGGCGGGTCGGCGAGATCACCCTCAGCTACGTCGTGCTCGACCTGTGGGACGACCGACGGCTGGTGCTCCCCTGCACCTACTTCACCACCACGCCGTTCCAGAACTGGACGCGCGAGGGCAGCGAGCTGCTCGGATCGATCGAGCTCGACCTCGACTGGCGCGTTTCTCCCACGCGGATGCGCGAGCACCTCGAGCGCGTGCTCGCGGAGACCGAGCTGTGGGACGGCCGCGCGTCGGTGCTGCAGGTCACCGAGGCGACCGGCGGGCTCGTGCGCGTACGCGTGCTCGTGACCGCGCAGGACGCCCCGACGCTGTTCGATCTGCGCTGCTTCGTGCGCGAGGCGCTTGTCGACTGGGTGCAGCGCCAGATGCCGACGGCCCTGCCGGTGCAGCGCGTCATGATGACCGCCGACACCGGCCACGTCGAGGCCGAGGCCCCGCGCGGCGACGTCGATGGGCTGTTCACCGGCAGCGTCGCCGCCCAGCAGCGCGCGAGCACCTTCACGCAGGGCGTGCCGATCGTCTCACCGGAGGACGACGCCGACGATGCCTCCGCCGAGTCCGCTGCGGGGGCGGGTCACCGCTCGACCGGGTAGCCCGCCGCGATCCACTCCGACGTGCCGCCCTCGACGTTCGTCGCGTCGTAGCCGCGCTGTTCGAGCGCCTGCACGATGCTCGCGGAGCGTCCGCCGAGTTCGCAGATGATGTTCATCGGCCCGTCGGGCAGCTCCGCGAGCCGCTCGCCGAAGACCGACATGGGGATGTTGACGGCGCCGGGCACGTGGCCGGCGGCGTATTCGTGCGGTTCGCGCACGTCGATGACGGGGATGGATCCACGCTCGGTGAGCTCATGGACGGTGATGGTCTGCATGGTGCCTCGGGTCGAAATGGTGCATACGGCCGTCATGGCCGCCAGCAATTCTGTCAGAAAACACGAAGCGCCCGTCCGGAGGACAGGCGCTCGGTGTGGAAGCCGCTTACTTCTTGTTGCGGCGCTGGTGACGAGTCTTGCGAAGCAGCTTGCGGTGCTTCTTCTTCGCCATGCGCTTGCGGCGCTTCTTGATGACAGAACCCACGGAAAACCTCACTAAGTCGAAGTCTGGACGCACATCCACGGTCGGATCGCGTCCGGGAACGGGCAGATGCGAAAAATGCCTCGGAACAGCTTATCAAATGCGCGCGCGGTCCTCGCGCGCGCCGGCAGCGATCAGCCCGCGTCGGCGATCGGCCGCTCCATGGCGGCCGTCACGGCCGACTCCGGCACCCGGTAGCTGCGCCCGAATCGCACCGCCGGCAGCTCGCCGGAGTGCACCAGTCGATAGACGGTCATCTTCGATACGCGCATCAGTTCAGCGACCTCTGCGACGGTGAGGAAGCGCACGTCGGGAAGTTCGGCCACGATGTCCCCTCTCGTGCGTCCCAGTCGGATCTCCCTGATCCTGGGAGGAGTCTATGACCTGCGCGCGACGCGTGTAAACCCGTGTGACTCGTGTGACTCGAGCGCGTCGGCGCGTTCAGCGTCCGGGCAGCCGGCGCCACGCGTTCGTGACCACGTGCTTGGCGGATGCGGCGGCCCTCCCCACGACCTCCGCGGCGTGGGCGGCGGAATCCGGCAGGGCCCCGGAGGCGACCGCCTGCAGGTCGTCGCTGTGCGTGAAGAAGGGCACGAGCCAGTCGTCGACCTCGTCGAGCGGTTCCGCGGAGAGGCTGTAGTAGCGGTGCTGCCCCTCCTCCCGCACCGACACCAGGTGCGCCTCGCGCAGCACCTTCAGGTGCTTCGACACCGTCGGCTGACTCACGCCGAGCTCGCCCACGATGTTCGAAACGCTCGTGCCGTCCTGGCCGGAGGTTGCGCGATCGAGGAGCAGTCGGAGGATGTCGCGACGCGTTCCGTCTGCGATCACGTCGAAGATGTCCGCCATGTGGTTAGGTTAGCCGGACGCGCACCGGAGTACCATGAGGTCGACTTTCGCTCGGAGAAGACGACACAGACGAGGGGGCGGTGCATGGCGACGAGCCGACCGGCTGCGCCGCAACGCCGCGCACCGTCGGCGGGGTGGCGTCACCGCCTGCGTCAGGTCGGGGAGTTCGGCCGCGACTTCGCCACCTCGTCGCCCTCGCGCTTCGCCATCCTCGTCTTCGGCACGCTCATCCTGATCTTCACGAGCCTGCTTTCGCTCCCGATCGCTTCGGCCAGCGGCCGCGCGACGCCGCTGGCCGACGCCCTGTTCACGGCGGTGTCGACGATCTGCGTGACGGGGCTGGTCACCGTCGACATGGCCACCCACTGGTCGCCCTTCGGCAACGTGGTGATCTTCCTCGGCGTCAACATCGGCGGGATGGGCGTGCTGACGCTCGCCTCCATCCTGGGTCTCGTGATCTCGAAGCGACTGGGTCTGCGTGCCAAGCTGATCGCCGCGGGCGACACCAACCCCATGCGCGCTCACGGTGGACCGGTCAACGAGGGCCAGACGGTGCGGCTCGGCGAAGTGGGCCAGCTGCTTCGCACCGTGGCGCTGTCGACGCTGGTCATCGAGGCGATCGTCGCGGTGCTGCTGTACCCCGCGCTCGTCATGGCCGAGGTCGACCCGCTCATGGCGCTCTGGGAGGCGCCGTACTACGCGGCGATGTCATTCACGAACACCGGCTTCACCCCGAACGTCGGCGGCCTCGAGCCCTTCGCCGACGACTACTTCCTGCTCACCGTGCTGATGACCAGCGTCTTCCTCGGCAGCATCGGCTTCCCCGTCATCTACACACTCTCCCGGCACGTGTGGCACGTGGGGCGGTGGTCGCTGCACACCAAGCTCACCCTCATCACCACCACGCTGCTGTTCGTCGCCGGTGCCATCGCGTTCCTCGCGCTGGAGTACGACAACCCCGGCACGTTCGGCTCGATGGACGCGTGGGACACCACCTTCCAGGCCTTCTTCCTGTCCGCGATGACGAGATCGGGTGGGTTCTCCGTCATCGACATCGGCGAGCTCTACGGGTCGTCGCAGGTCGTGGGATCCATGCTCATGTTCGTCGGCGGCGGCTCGGCGTCCACCGCGGGCGGCATCAAGGTGACGACGCTCGCCGTGCTCGCCCTGGCCGTCTGGTCGGAGGCCAAGGGCCGCACCACCGTGGAGGTCTTCAGCCGCCGCATCCCGAGCGACGTGCAGCGTGTGGCGCTTTCGGTCGTCGCGTGGGGATCGACCATCGTGGCGCTGTCGACCATCGTGATCGCGCAGATCACCCACGCCCCCGTCGCGCACGTGCTGTTCGATGTGATCTCCGCCTTCGGCACCGTCGGGCTGTCCACCGGCCTCACGCAGTCCCTGCCCGACCCCGCCGTCTACGTCATGGCCGCGACGATCTTCATGGGGCGCATTGGTACAGTGACACTCGCCGCGGCCGTGGCCGCGACATCCCGATCGCAGCTGTACTCGCTGCCCGTCGAAAGGCCCATCGTTGGTTGAGCGCATCCGCGGCGACGCACCCGTCCTCGTGATCGGTCTCGGGCGCTTCGGTGCGGCCTGCGCCGGCGAACTCGACCGGCTCGACCGCGAAGTGCTCGCCATAGACGAGAGCCTCGACCTCGTGCAGAAGTGGTCCGAGCGCGTCACCCACACCGTGCAGGCCGACGCCCGCAACCTCGAGGCGCTCAAGCAGGTCGGCGCGCAGGACTTCCAGGTCGCGGTCGTCGCCGTCGGCTCCTCGATCGAGGCGTCGGTGCTCATCACCGCCAACCTCGTCGACCTGAAGGTGCCGCAGATCTGGGCGAAGGCGGTGTCGCAGTCGCACGGCAAGATCCTCGCGCGCGTGGGAGCGAACCACGTCATCTACCCCGAACGCGAGGCCGGCGAGCGCGTGGCCCACCTCGTCAGCGGTCGCATGCTGGATTTCATCCGCTTCGACGACGACTTCGTGCTCGCCAAGATGTACCCGCCGAAGTTCATCCGCGGCGTCGGGCTCAACGAGTCGGGCGTTCGCACCAAGTACAACGTCACCGTCGTGGGTGTGAAGAGCCCGGGCAAGCCGTTCCGCTACGCCGAGGCGGCCACGGTCGTCACCAACCACGACCTCATCATCGTCTCGGGCACCAACAGCGACATCGAGAGGTTCGCCGCCCTCGATCGGTGACGGATGCTCTCAGCGCAGCTGAGCGAACTCCTCCACGCGCCGGGTGGGACCGACGACCAAGACCGTGTCGCCCTCGTCGAGGACCGTCGCGGCGTCGGCGTTGGACCATCCCTGCTGGCCTCGCTTGAAGGCCGCCACAGTGACCCCGTGCGCCTGGCGCGTGTTCGTGGCTCCGAGCGGCGTGCCGCGCAGACGCGCGGGGACGCTCGTCTTGACGAGGGCGTAGCCGCGGTCGATCTCCAGGTAGTCCATCGCGGCACCGCGCACCAGGTGCGCCACGCGCCGCCCCATGTCCTTCTCCGGATAGATGACGTGATGCACGCCGAGCTGTTCCAGGATGAGCCCGTGCTGCTCGCTCACCGCCTTCGCCCACACCACCGGGATCCGCATCTGCAGCAGCAGCGACGCGGTGAGGATCGAGGCCTGCACATCGTCGCCGATGGCGATGACCACGCGGTCGAACTCGGGAACGGCGAGCTGCTCGAGGGCCTCCCGCTTGGTGCTGTCGGCTCGCACCACCTGCGTGAGGATCCCGTTGAGGGACTGCACGATCTCCTCGTCGCTGTCGATGCCGAGCACCTCGGTGCCGGCGTCCATGAGCTCCACGGCGAGGGAGCTGCCGAACCTACCGAGCCCGATCACCGCCACCGAGTCCGCCTCGGCGATGCGATGCGAGGACGCACCGAACAGGTGGGTGAAGCTAGCCAATGGCGGGCCTTTCCTTGGGGAACTCGTACGACACGCGCCGTTCGCGCAGTGCCAGTGCCGTGCCGATCGTGAGCGGACCGAGCCGCCCGACGAACATCAGCAGCGACAGGATGATCTCCGCCGCCTCGGGCAGGTCCGCCGTGACTCCGGTGGACAGACCCACGGTGGCGAACGCCGACACGCTCTCGAACAGCATGCGATCGAGCGAGCCGCCGGTGACGATCATGAGCGCGATCGTCGAGGCGACGACGACGCCCACCGCGATGAGCACGACGGCGATGGCCTGTCGATGCACCGCCCGGGAGAGCCGCTTGCCGAAGATGTTGACGGCACCGGCGCCGCGGAGTTCGGCGACGAGGATGAACAGCAGCACGGCGAAGGTCGTGATCTTGATGCCGCCGGCGGTGCCGGCCGGTCCCCCGCCGATGAACATCAGCACGTCCATGCCGAGCCAGGTCTCATCGTGCATCGCCCCGACGTCGATGCTGTTGAACCCGGCCGTACGTGTCTGCACCGAATGGAAGAACCCGATGAGCACGCGGGCCGCCGGGTCGTACGCGCCGAGGGTGGCGGGATTGGTCCACTCCAGAGCGGTGATGTAGACCGTTCCCCCAACGAGGAGGATGACGGACCCGAACAGCACCAGGCGCGTGTTCATGCTCCACAGCAGGGGGCGGCCGATCTCTCGTCGCAGCTGCATGAGCACAGGGAAGCCGAGCCCCCCGAGGATGACGGCCGCACAGATCGGCAGGCAGACCCACGGGTCGGCCGCGAAGCGCACGAGGTTGTCGGCGTACAGCGCGAAGCCGGCGTTGTTGAACGCCGAGACCGAGTGGAAGAGGGCGTACCACGCACCCTCGGCCCAGCCGTGACCGTAGCGGAGCGCGAACGACGGGAAGAGCACCAGGAACAGCGCCGCCTCGATCAGCAGCGAGGTCACGACGATCCTCCGCACGACCCCGCGCACGTCGTCGAGCGAGAGCGCCTTCGCCTCGGTCGCGGCCAGCACGCGCGACCGCACGCTGAGCCTGCGGGCCAGCAGCACACCCACGAGCGAGGCGAACACCATGATCCCGATGCCGCCGATCTGGATGAGCGCCAGGATCACGAGGTGGCCGAGCGGCGTCCAGTATGTCTCCGTGTCGACGACGACCAGCCCTGTCACGCAGACCGCCGACGTCGAGGTGAACAGGGCGTGGACGAACGACGCCCCCTCGCCGTCGCGAGTGGCGGCGGGAAGCATGAGCAGGCCGGTGCCGACGAGGTCGGCGAGGCCGAAGCCGGCGACGATGGTCTGTGCCGGGCTCAGTCGGAACGATCGGCGCGGCCGCGTGTCCGACGCAGCGACGCGTGATGTCACGAGCGGAAACATTACGCCGATCCGGCCGGAGCGCAAGACCGGCGCGATCCGGATCTCAGGCGCCGGCGGCGAGCTCCTTCGCGCGGGCGAGTGCCGCGTCGGTCGCCTCGACGAAGACGGCGCCCAGATGCGCATCCTGCAGCACGGCGATGGCGCGCTCGGTCGTGCCCTTCGGGCTCGTGACGCGACGCCGCAGCTCGGCGGGTTCGTCGTCGGATGCCTCCAGCAGCGCCGCGGCCCCGATGAAGGTCTGCTCGGCCATGAGCCGCGCATCGGCACGGTCGAAGCCCTTCCCTTCGGCAGCGCGCGTCAGTTCCTCCATCAGGAGGAAGACGTAGGCGGGGCCGGATCCGGAGATCGTCGAGAGGGCGTCGATCTTGTCCTCCGGAACCTCGATGACACGGCCGACGGTCTCGAACAGCCGCCGCACGAGGGCGACATGCTCGTCGGAGGCGTGCGTTCCGGGCGCGATCCCGGTCACGCCCCGCCCGACGAGCGAGGGGGTGTTCGGCATCGAGCGCACCACCGCGACCGACGCGGGCACGATCGACTCGAACGTGGCGACCGTGACACCGGCGGCAAGGCTGACGAGGACGGTGCCGGGGCGCAGGTGGGGCGCGATCTCGCGCAGCAGGTCGGGGACCATGGCGGGCTTGACGCCCACGAGCACCACGTCCGCCCCCGCGACCGCCGCGGCGTTGCCGTCGGCATCGCGCTCGAGGGCAATGCTGCGCACGCCGCCCAGCCCGGCGAACGCATCCGCCTTCGCGGCCGTGCGGTTGGTCACCGTCACACCACCGTGAGCGAGTCCCGACGACACCAGCCCGTGCAGGATGGCCCCTCCCATCGACCCGGCTCCGAGGATGGCGATGGCGGGAAGGGGGGCGGCGACGTCGATCATGTGGCCATCCTACGAGCCGTCTGAAAAGTCCCTCGATGCAGCGTGGAGTGCCCGGATATAGTCGAGGATCGTGGGACGGTGACGCCCCACGACGACCCACGGAGGACCCCCAATGACCCTCTTCGACGGCATCACGTCTCGCCTCGTCGAGACGCCGCGCCTGACCGTCAACGTGCTCGAGCGCAAGGGGGACGACGCCGCGAGACCGCCGGAGCACACGGTCGTGTTCGTGCACGGCAACGTCTCGTCGTCGCTCTTCTGGCAGGAGACGATGCTGGATCTTCCCGCTGAGCTGCGCGTGATCGCCGTCGACCTGCGCGGCTTCGGCGGGACCGAGAGCCTGCCCGTCGATGCGACCCGGGGCGTGCGGGACTTCAGCGACGACCTGCACGCGACGCTGGAGGCCTTGGAGATCCCGACCGCCCATCTCGTCGGCTGGTCGATGGGCGGGGGTGTGGTCATGCAGTACGCGATCGACCACGGCGCGCTCAGCCTCACGCTGCAGGCCCCGGTCTCGCCGTACGGCTTCGGCGGCACGCGCCGCGACGGCTCGCGACTGACCGACGACGATGCCGGCTGCGGCGCAGGCGGCGCCAATCCCGACTTCGTCGAGCGGCTGACCTCCGGCGACGCCAGCGACGAGGCGCCGACCTCGCCGCGGAACGTCTTCCGCTCCGGCTACGTCGCCGCCGGGTACGCATCCGAGCACGAGGACGTGTGGGTCGCGTCGATGCTGTCCACCTCCACCGCGACGGGCAACTACCCCGGAGATGCCGTCGCGAGCCCCCACTGGCCGGGCTTCGGGGCCGGCGACCTCGGGGTGCTCAACACGATGGCGCCGAAGCACTTCGACGTGTCGGGCATCGTCGACATCGCCGAGAAGCCGCCGATCCTGTGGGTGCACGGCGACATGGACGCGATCGTCTCCGACGCGTCGTTCTTCGATCTCAATCACCTCGGCGCAGCGGGGGTCGTCCCCGACTGGCCCGGAGCCGACGTCGCGCCGGCCCAGGAGATGGTCTCGCAGACCCGGGATGTGCTGGGCGCCTACGCGCAGGCCGGCGGCATCGTCAACGAACTGCACCTCGAGGGGGTCGGACACTCCCCGCACCTGGAGAGCCCGATCGAATTCCGGCGCGCGCTGCTGACCGCGATCGGCTACGTCGGCACACCGGCCGATCCTTCCCCGCCGACGGAGGCGATCATCATCCGCTCGGCCGACTGAACAGCCCTGCCAGACTGGGGCTCATGGAGTACTGCATCTTCACCGAGCCCCAGCAGGGCTACAGCTACGACGACCAGCTCGCCATCGCGCTCGCGGCCGAGCGCCACGGCTTCGACGCCTTCTTCCGCAGCGACCACTACCTGCGCATGGGAGACGGTGATCCCCGTCCCGGTCCCACCGACGCGTGGACGACGCTGGCCGGCCTCGCACGCGAGACGACCGACATCCGCCTCGGAACCCTGGTGTCCTCGGTGACCTATCGCTACCCCGGCGTGCTCGCGATCCAGGTGGCGCAGGTCGATGCCATGTCGAACGGACGCGCCGAGCTGGGCCTGGGAACCGGATGGTTCGAGCGGGAGCACCGCGCCTACGGCATCCCCTTCCCCGACAAGCGGTTCGCCCTGCTCGAGGAGCAGCTCGAGGTTGTCACGGGGCTGTGGACCACGCCGGACGGCGAGACCTTCAGCCACGAGGGAGCGCACTATCGCCTCGAGGATGCGCCGGCGCTTCCGAAGCCGGTCCAATCCCCCCTGCCGGTGATCGTCGGCGGGGGCGGCCCCCGACGCACGCCCGCGATCGCCGCGCGCTTCGCCACGGAGTACAACATCGGGTTCGTCGACGAACCGACCGTCGCCGACAAGTTCGCCACGGTCTCCGCCGCGTGCGAGCGGATCGACCGCGATCCGGCCTCGCTCAAGCGCTCGGTCGCGCTGACGACGCTGGCCGGCACGCCCGCCGATGTGCGACGACACGCGGCGGCCCTCGGTCGTGACGTCGCCGACATCTCCCCCGACAGCCACTTCATGGGCGACGCATCCGTCATCGCCGAGAAGGTGCACCGTCTGGTGGAGCTGGGAGCCGAGCGCATCTACTTCCAGCTGTTCGATCTCGGCGACCTGGACCACCTGGAATACCTCGGCAGCGAGGTGCTCCCGCTCCTTCCGCGCTGACACTCCCGACCCGTCCGGCCCCGGTCCGGCCGGCCCGAGCCGGCACGAGCCGCGAGAAACCACTTCCGCCGCGAGAAACCACGCATCGCGCGATGTCTCGTGCGCGGAGGTGTTTCTCGGCGCGGGTCAGGCGCGGCGCGCGTCGAAGAACGTGCGCAGCAGCGCGGCGGCCTCGGCGGCGCGAACTCCCGCGACGACCTCCGCGCGAACGGGCAGGCGGCGATCGCGCACCACGTCGTACATCGATCCGACGGCCCCGGCCTTGTCGTCCCATGCGCCGAACACGACGCGGGAGACGTGCGCCTGCAGGAGTGCACCCGCGCACATCAGACACGGTTCGAGGGTGACCACGAGCGTGCAGCCGGCGAGGTTCCACGTCTCGAGGGATGCCGCGGCCTGCCGCATCGCGACGATCTCGGCGTGGGCGGTCGGATCGTGGCCGGCTTCGCGGAGATTGCGACCCTGCCCGATCACGTCACCGGTCGCATCGAGCACGAGGGCGCCGACCGGCACCTC
Organism: Microbacterium sp. UBA1612; assembly: GCF_002321605.1. NCBI lineage: Bacteria > Bacillati > Actinomycetota > Actinomycetes > Micrococcales > Microbacteriaceae > Microbacterium > Microbacterium sp. UBA1612. The sequence goes on along the minus strand of NZ_DCMW01000019.1, from coordinate 39,359 downwards.
GCCCGCATCCAGCGCCCCCGACGCGAGGTCCAGTGCGCGCTCCATCGCGGCGGCGTCGGAAGCGGACGGGGGCAGGCTCACGCCCCCAGCGTAGGGCGGGGCGAGCGAGTGGAATACCCTGGGACTCATGCGCTTGCATGTCGCCGACCATCCGCTCATCACCCACAAGCTCACCGTGCTGCGCAACCGCGAGACGTCGTCGCCGGTGTTCCGTCAGCTCACCGAGGAGCTGGTGACGCTGTTGGCGTACGAGGCGACCCGGAACGTGCGCGTCTCGCCGATTCGCATCACGACGCCGGTCACCGAGACGATGGGCGTGAAGATCAGTGAACCGCGGCCGCTCGTGGTGCCGATCCTGCGTGCGGGGCTCGGGATGCTCGAGGGCATGACCAAGCTCGTGCCCACCGCCGAGGTGGGCTTCCTGGGCATGGTGCGCAACGAGGAGACCCTCGAGCCGCAGACCTACGCCGAGCGCCTTCCCGACGACCTCAGCGATCGTCAGTGCTTCGTGCTCGACCCGATGCTCGCCACCGGCGGTTCGCTCGGCGCCGCGATCGACTTCCTGTTCGCCCGCGGCGCGCAGGATGTCACCGCGATCTGCCTCCTCGCCGCCCCGGAGGGCGTCGAGGCCATCACGGCGCAGGTCGGCGACCGCGACGTGACCCTGGTCCTCGGGGCCCTCGACGAGCGGCTCAACGAGAAGGGCTACATCGTGCCCGGTCTCGGCGACGCCGGAGATCGCCTCTACGGAACGGTCTGACAGCGAGCGGCGCGCTGACGACCCGCGACGCGCTGACAGCCGGCGACGCGCTGACAGCGATGCGCTGACGACCGGGCATGAACCAGGGCTGACGACCGGAGCCCGAGGGAGCGGCACCCGCCCCTCGCCGAACGGGTGCCGCCGCGCCCTGAGGCGCTTCGCCAATCTACGATCGGGCCGAGGCGACCTGAACGGGGTTGACATCGCCGACGGCGGACCCTATCTGCGCGTCGCCGCCCGGCCCGGCGCCGAACGACGCATCCGGGTCGGCGCCCACCAGTCGCGCGAACGCGCTGAGGCGCGCCACGCCCTCCGGCGTGCGGGGCAGGTCGTCGAGCAGCCCGGGTGAATACACCACGAACGCGGCGTGCATCGCACGCGAGACCGCCACGTTGAGGCGGTTGCGCAGCAGCAGGAACTCGAGCCCCCGCGGGGCGTCGCGCCCGGCCGACGCGGCGAGGGAGACGATCGCGACCGCCGCCTCCTGGCCTTGGAACCGGTCGACCGTGCCGACGCGCACGTCGCCGTGACCGGCGGCCTCGAGCGCCTCTTCGACCGCGACCTGCTGCGCGTTGTACGGCGTGACGACGATGACGTCGGCGGCGCTCAAGGGACGCGCAGGCTCCGAGACGGACCGACCGGATGCATCGGTGCGCACCGGCTGCCACGATCGACCGATGAGGTCGGTGACGATGCCGGCGACGACCGCGGCTTCTTCGGGCGACCACGTGGCATTCCCGCGGTGCCGCACGGGATGCGCGTGAAGCCCGGGAGCGATGCCCTCCAGTGTTCGCCGCGCGGTCGACGGGTGCGCGCGCAGCGCCCCGCCGTAGGACAGCGTCGACACCGATGCCGCCACGTCGGGGTGCATCCGCCACGTGCGCGCGAGGAAGTAGCCGTACTCCGCCGGGATGACGTCTGCGCCGTCGATCACCCACCCGAGCGCGGACGTGTCGACCGGCTCCGGATGCGTGCCCTGACTCACCTGGGGCAGCTGCTGAGGGTCGCCGAGCAGCAGCAACCGCGAGGCTGCCCGTGACACCGCGATCGTGGAGGCCAGCGAGAACTGCCCGGCCTCGTCGATGACGAGCAGGTCGAGGCTCCCCCGGGGCACACGGCCCTCGTGGGCGAAATCCCACGCGGTTCCGCCGATGACGTACCCCGTATCGGCGTGCGCCGCGGTGAATTCGGCGATGCCGTTCTTGGCGAGCGCGGTGAACGACGGCGTGACCGCGGCATCCTTCGGCGCCTTTCCGACCTGTGCCGCCGGGACGCCCGCGGCGATAACGCGATCGAGCATGTTCTCTACCACGGCGTGCGACTGCGCCACAACGCCCACGGTGTAACCGTGCTCGGCGACGAGCCGCGCCACCACGCGCGATCCGACGTAGGTCTTCCCGGTTCCCGGCGGGCCCTGAACGGCGAGGTAGCTGCGGTCGAGGTCGAGCACGCTGCGCACGATGGCGTCTACGTCGTCGCCGTCGGAGACCGCGAGGGCGCCGGAGCGGGTGCGCGGCGGCCGACGGCACAGGATGTCCGTCGCGGGCTCCTCCGGAAGCTGCGGCGCCGCGGCGATGACGGCATCGGCCCAGGCGTCGATCGCGACCTGCTGGTTGGCCGCGGGCGGCGGCGAAGCCGGCGTGAGCGCGACCGGAAGCTCGGACCAGGTGAACCCCTGGACCGCGCTCTCCGAGACGATCACGCCGTCGTCGAGCACCTCCACGATGCTCACCCGGTGGTCCGCGTGGATCCAGCGCGGAGCCGCATCGAACGGGTAGGGGGCGGGCAGGTCGTAGAGGGCGAACGGCGAGGATCCTTCGCTGAGCCGTGTGCCCGGGGCCAGCTCGCCGCGGATCTCGAGGACGCGTCGGTCCGTGCGCGCCCCCTCCGGCCGATGCCAGTCCTCGACGACGCGGCAGCGGGCCGCATCGATCACGACCACGTCGCGGCTGTCCTCCCACAGTGACACCGGCTCCCGCAGCCGCAGGTAGTGCGTCGCCCAGAAGGTCTTCGCCTCGCGAGGGTAGTAGTCGATCGCCGCGGCCCCCAACCGCAACGACCGCGCCGGCACCGAATCGACGGGATGCGACGCGGCCATCTCGGCCAGCGTCGTGGCGCGGTGAGACGGGCGGTAGGTGTTCTCGGCCGGATCGGCGTCGGGGGTGGGGCGCAGGGCCGCCTCGCGCGCACGGTCCACCAGCCAGTCGCGCAGCCGCAGGGTCGATACGCAGTCGTAGCGGTTGTAGTCGGCGAGATCATCGAACACCACGCGCGCGGCCGCCTCCTCGCCGCGGTCGTGCAGCGACCTCGCCTCGACGTAGCGGACGATCGAGTCGTCGCCCTTCTGCACGTCGCTGGTGCGGATCTCATCGCCCATGTAGAGCGGTTCGAGCTTCTTGATGGAGTACGAGCGCGATCCGACCCGCAGAGCGCGCCGCACGACGGGATAGAGGTCGACGAAGACGCCGTCCCGCAGCAGCTGGTCGACCTCGCCCTCCCGCACGCCGTGTCGAGCGGCCATCGCCAGGAGATGAGTCGGCTCGTACGGCGCGTAGTGATAGATGTGCATGCCCGGATGCTGCTGCCGACGCATCCGCACGATGTCGAGGAATGTCTCCAGCGCCACCTTCTCCTCGGCGAACGAGTGCGCCCAGAGCGCGGTGTAGCGCTCTCCCAGATCCACCCAGCCGAAGAGATAGTCGATGCCCCACTCGGCGCGCCCGTCGCGCGGCGCCTCGGTGTACAGCGGGTCGCCTTCGAAGTCGAAGAAGATGTCGCCCGCGTTCGGCCGGGGCAGCGCCCCGAGCGCCTTCGGGGCGACCACGCGGTAGGTCGGCACCTGCGGTCGCGACATCTCGATGCCGGCGGGGCTCTCCAGCTGCAGTCGCGCCTGCACGCGAAGCATCGAGAACGTGTCGGGATTCATTCCGGCGGGGCCGGCCGGCGTCGCGGCGAGATCGTCGATGGTGAGGATGCCGGCCGACCGCAGCCGCTGACGCTGCACCGGTCGCATGCCGGCCACGAGCAGCAGATCCCGCGAGGCGACCACCTCGAGCTCACACGTCGCGCAGCGACCGCACGCGACGACATCGAGGTCGCCTCGCGGGTCGCCCCAGGCGACCGGTGCGCCGTCGGCGCCGGCGGCGAGATCGCGATCGGCGACCAGGGCGCGCAGGCGCGCGGCGCGCAGCTCGAACACGGGCAGCAGGTCGTCGACGGCGTGCGTACTGACGGTGCCGTCGCCCAGGAGCAGCTCGACGCGGTCCGAGCTGGGGACGCCGAGCCGGTCGAGCTGCGCGACATATGCCGCCAATTGCATGAGGGCGGTCACCCGCGCGCGACGCGCGAGCTTGGAATCCTGCACCAGCCAGCGCCCCTGTTCGTCGCGCGCGAGGAAGTCGGCGAACCCGACGAACTCGTCGGTCGAGAAGGCCGCCTGGTAGACGATGTCGGCATCGGAGGCGAGGGCTGCCGCCGTGGCGGCGACGGCTCGCTGCAGTCCGTCGGCGTCGCGCGATTCGGTGGCGTCGATCTCCCACACGCCAGCACCGTACTCCTCGCGGTACCGCTCGAGCACACGCTGCTCGTGCGCGTCACCGAGGCGACCGGCCCGCTCCAGGGTGAGGTCTTCGGGGTCTTCGACCACGGCGACGCGGCCGAGCTTGGCGTCGATCGCCCGCAGCCACGCGAACTCGCATTCCGCGGCCGCCTTCAGATCGCTGGCGCTCCAGACGATCCGGCCCTGGTCAGGTATGTAGCGCATGCTCTCCTCTTGGTCGTCTCCGACAGTAGCGAGGACCGCCGACACGGCGTCACCTGCCAGACTGGGCGGGTGAGCACTCCTCTCCCGTTCGACAGCGCCTACCGCCACGGGTTCGCGCGCGTCGCGGCGTGCACCGTGCCCGTCGCGATCGCCGATCCGGCGACAAACGCCGAGGCGATCCTCGACGCCGCACGCGCGTGCCACGACGACCACACCGCCGTCGCGGTCTTCCCCGAGCTCGGACTGACCGGCTACGCGATCGATGACCTCGTGCTCCAGGATGCGGTGCTCGACGCGGTCGACGGCGCGATCGAGCACCTCGCCGCCGAGACCGCCGATCTCCTGCCGGTGCTCGTCGTCGGAGCTCCGCTCCGCCACCGGAACCGCCTGTACAACTGCGCCGTCGTCATCCACCGCGGTCGCGTGCTGGGCGTCGCTCCGAAGTCCTTCCTGCCGACCTATCGCGAGTTCTACGAGCGCCGCTGGTACGCGCCCGGCGACGACCAGGCCGGTGGCGTCATCCGCGTCGCCGGCGCCGACGTGCCCTTCGGGCCCGACCTGCTGTTCCGCGCCCGTGACGTGCCCGACCTCGTCGTGCACGCCGAAGTGTGCGAAGACGTCTGGGTGCCGATCCCACCCTCTTCCCGCGCGGCGCTGGCGGGCGCGACGGTGATGGTGAACCTCTCGGGAAGCCCCATCACGATCGCGCGCGCCGAGGACCGTCACGAGCTGTGCCGGTCGCAGTCGCTGCGCTGCCTCGGAGCGTACGTCTATGCCGCCGCCGGCGCGGGCGAGTCGACCAACGACGTGTCCTGGGACGGCCAGACGATGATCTACGAGGCCGGCAACCTCCTCGCCGAGACCGAGCGCTTCCCCGACGGGCCGCGCCGCTCCGTCGCCGACATCGATCTCGACCGCCTGCGACAGGACCGCCAGCGACAGGGAACATTCGACGACAACCGCCGAACCCACGCCGCCGACACCGTCTTCCGCACCGTCGAGTTCGACCTCGCGCCCCCGGCGTCGCCGACCGGCCTCGCGCGGCCGGTCGACCGCTTCCCGTTCGTGCCCGATGACCCGGCACGGCTGGCGCAGGACTGCTACGAGGCGTTCAACATCCAGGTGTCCGGTCTGGTGCAGCGGATGCGGGCGATCGGGAACCCCAAGCCCGTGCTCGGCGTCTCCGGCGGCATCGACTCGACCCACGCGCTGCTGGTCATCGCGCGCGCGATGGACCTGCTCGGTCGGCCCCGCTCGGACATCCTCACCTACACGATGCCGGGCTTCGCGACGAGCGAGCGCACCAAGTCCAACGCGATCGCCCTGTCCCGGGCGATCGGCGCGTCGATCGAGACGATCGACATCCGGGGCGCAGCGTCGGAGATGCTGGAGAAGCTGGGGCACCCGTTCGCGGCGGGAGAGCCGGTGCACGACATCACCTTCGAGAACGTGCAGGCGGGGCTGCGCACCGATTACCTCTTCCGCCTGGCCAACCGCAACGGCGGCTTCGTCGTGGGAACCTCCGACATGTCCGAGCTCGCCCTCGGCTGGGCCACCTACGGCGTCGGCGATCACATGAGCCACTACGCGGTGAACGCCGGTGTGCCGAAGACCCTCATCCAGCACGTGATCCGCTGGGTGATCTCCCACCGCGAAGGCGTCGACGACGCGGCCGCGGCCATCCTGCAGGGTGTGCTGGACACCGAGATCAGTCCCGAGCTCGTTCCGGCCGACGCCGACGGCAACATCCAGTCCACCGAGGACCGCATCGGGCCGTATGCCCTGCACGATTTCACCCTGTTCCACGTGCTGCGGTTCGGGATGCGTCCGTCGAAGATCGCGTTCGTCGCGGCGCACGCGTGGGGCGACGCCGAGGCCGGCGCGTGGCCGCCCGGATTCCCCCACGACGAACGCTACGCCTTCACGCTCGACGAGATCGCCCGGTGGATGCGGGTGTTCCTCACCCGCTACTTCTCGTTCGCGCAGTTCAAGCGCTCGGCGATCCCCAACGGACCGAAGGTCTCCCCTGCCGGCTCGCTCTCCCCGCGCGGGGACTGGCGGGCGCCGTCGGACGGCAACGCGCGCGTGTGGCTCGCCGAACTCGATGCGGCGCTTCCGCCGAGCTGATCACGCCGCCGAGTCGGTGCGATCCCGCAGGCCCACGCGGTCGGGGATCTCGAACGGGATGTGCGGCAGCCACGCCGACGGATCCGGCCAGGGCGGCGAGGTCGGCAGCGCCGTCAGCATCCGCCGCAGTCCGTCGTCTCCGGCCGACACCGGACGGGCGGCGGGGATCACCCGGCGCGGGGCGTGGTGCCCGAGCGCGCCGCACCACCAGTGGCGCCACGTGGTGTCGACGTCCTCGGGATCGAGCACGATGTAGTAGTCGGGCATCACCGCCTCCGCCGCGGCGAAGTGGGCGAGCGCGGTCTCGACCTCCAGCTCGAGGGCGCCGAGGGTGGATCGCTCCTCGTACAGCTCCACCCACGCCGCGGCGACGTGCTCCAGCGGATCGGCGTCGTGCACGATCCACGGGGTGCGCGTGGCTCCGATGCGGCGGGCGGCGAGGGCCGGCTCGCTCCCCCGCAGCGTCAGGATCTCGACCCCTCGGATCCCGTCGAGCGTCTCGATCGCATCCTCCGCCGCGTCGCCGACGACCGCGACGACCGTTCCCCTGTCGGCTGTGTGCTCCATGCTTCACGATATGTCGTGGATCGTTGCGAGCGCGTGACACGCGACGATCGTCTGCGTTTCGTGACCTGACGGGGTGCCTTCACCCGTCGCGTTGCCTTCACCTGTCGCCGGGTGTCGCCATCGGGCGGCGTGACGACATCCGGCGGCAACCGAATCGACGCGATCCGGACGCCCGCGTGCGGTTCTGGTGGCGGGCGTGCATGATGGGAGGGCGAGTGGCGGACGACCGATGGGGGCGGGATGACGACGCATCGCGATTCGACGGATGCGCTGTCGGACTTCGCGGATCTGATGGCGGGATCCGGGACGGTGTCCGCCGACACCGCGGCCGATCGCGGGCGCACCCGGAGGGTTCTCGGTCGCATCCTGCTCGCGATGGTGCTCGTGATCGCCCTCGGTGCGCTGTCGGCGGGCGGATACGCGGCGTGGGCGCTCAGCGCTCCGCTCCCGGCACCGACGGCACAGCTGCAGGATCGGGCCGTCGCCGCATCCGAGCCGGTCGCGGTCGCGGAACCGTCACAGGGGGCGTCGGCGGTGACGGTGTCGGGCGCGCCGGAATATCTCGGCGCGGACGGACTTCATGCTGCGAGCGGCACCACGGATGCCGTGCCGATCGCGAGCATCACCAAGCTCATCACCGCTCTCGTCGTGCTCGACGCCCATCCCCTGGGCGAGGGGGATGCCGGCCCCACGCTCACCTTCGGCGCCGCCGACCACGCTCTCTACGACGCCTACTACGTGCGGGGTGCGACGATCGCGGCCATGCCCGCGGGCAGCACCATGACGCTGCGAGACGCCATCGCGACGATGCTCATCCCGTCGGCGAGCAACTACGCGCATGCGGTGTCGACGTGGGCCTACGGCTCGCAGTCCGCGTTCCTCGGCGCGGCGCGCGCCTGGCTCGAGGCGAACGGACTCACCTCGACGAGGATCGTCGATCCCACCGGTCTCGATCCGGGGAACGTCAGCACCACCGCCGACCTGCTGCGCTTGGGCGCGCTGGCCGCGGCAGACCCCACGATCGCGGAGCTCGCGGCGACGCCCTCGCTCACGCTCCCCGCGACCGGTCCGATGCGCAACACCAACGAGCTGCTCGGCGTCGACGGCATCACGGGTCTGAAGACCGGCAACCTCGGCAACGGCACCTTCACCCTGCTGTACACGGCATCGCTCGACGTCGGACTCGGTGAGCCGCTCGCCGTCACCGGAGCGGTCGTGGGCAGCCAGACGCGAGAGGCGACGAACGACGTCGCGCTGCGCACGCTCGCCAGCATCCGGGCGGGGTTCCACGACGTCGCCCTCGCCGACGCCGGCGACGTCGTCGGCACGATCACGACGCCGTGGGGCGAGTCCGCTCAGGCGGTCGTGGCGCGCGACGCCGCGCTGCGCACGTGGTCGGACACCCCGGTCGAGGTGACCGTCGACACGCGCGCACCGGAGGTCTACCGCGACGGCGCCGTGGTCGGCACGATCACGTGGACCGCCGGACCCGAGACCGCCACCTCCGACGTCGTCGTGGCGGGCCACATCCCCGAACCCACCGCGTGGTGGCGCCTGACACATCCCGATCAGCTCGGCTGACCCGGCACCTCGAGAGGAGATCCCGCCCCCAGAGGATCGCACCGGCCGAAGCCTCCTCTCCGCGCGCGATCTCCTCCGCACGTGCGCGCGCCCGGCAGGGGCGGTGGGGTCCGGCAGGGCTGCAGCGAGTGTCAGGCGGCGCGATGTCAGGCCGGGAGGGCTCCGTAGGCGAGGGTGATGATCCAGCCGTCACGGGAGAGGTCCGCCAGCTGGTAGTGCACCCGCCGGTCGGGAATCCACCCCCTCGTCTGGGGCGCGTCCAGACGCACGTGCTCGCCGCGGACGCGGGTTCCGCGTCCGTCCGCGTCGCGGACGGCCTGCACGCGGGTCCAGTGCCGCACCAGGGCCTCGACGTCGTTCTCATCGAAGAGATGGGAGTGACGCTGCATCTCGTGCAGCGTCACGTCGTCGGGCCGGTTGTCGCGAAGGTCCAGTCCCAGCGGCACCGCGGGGTCGGCGACGGCGACGACCGTCGCGGCACGGAAGTTCGCGTTCCGGATGCCGAGCGGCACGTCGGCCCCGTCGACCTCGGCGATGAGCTGCGTGTGGAAGCCGAACTGCGCCGGCGCCTCGCGCTCGACGCGCACCTTCTTCGGCTCCAGACCCAGGTGATCGGCGACGATCTCCCGTGCGAGGGCGCGCTTGCGGTGGTGCTCGCTCATCGCCGGGTGCCAGCCCAGTCGCATCGCGATCCCCTCCGGCGCATCCAGGACCACCGATTCCATGAGACCTCCTCGCTCGATGCCTCCATCCTGCCGCGCCGAGTCGCGCGAAGGAACCGTCTCCGGCGCGTGGGAGAGATCGCCCCTTCGGAGCAGTGCCACACTGGGGCCATGGCGAGGCGTGCGACGGTCGTGGGCAGCGGCCCGAACGGGCTCGCCGCGGCGGTCTCGCTCGCGCGCGCCGGCTACGACGTCCACGTGCTCGAGGCCTCGAGCTCCATCGGCGGCGGCGTGCGCACGGCCGGCCTCACCCTGCCCGGGGTGCGGCACGACGTCGGATCGGCGGTGCATCCGGCGGCGCGAAGCTCGCCGTTCTTCCGCGCGTTCGGGCTCAGCGAGCGCATCGAGTGGATCACGCCCGAGGCCTCCTACGCGCAGCCGCTCGACGGCGGACGGGCGGCGATCGCGTGGCATGACCTCGACCGCACGGTGGACGGTCTCGGAGCCGGAGGTGCCGCCTACCGCAGGCTGATCGAGCCGTTGTCCCGTCGCATCCACGAGCTGGTGGCGGTCACCGGCGACCAGCTCCTGCGGGTGCCGCGTCATCCCCTCGTGATGGCGGGGTTCGGAGCGAGGATGCTTCTGACGGGCACGAGGGCCGGGCGGACGGCGTTCTCCGACGACGTCCAGGCTCTGCTCGCGGGCGTGCTCGCGCACGGGAACACCCCTCTCCCTTCCCTGGCCGCCGCCGCTTCCGGATTGTTCCTCGCCGCGCACGCACACGCCCCCGAAGGGTGGTCTCTCCCGCGCGGTGGAGCACAGCGCATCGCCGACGCGCTCGTGGACGACCTGAGAGCACACGGCGGCAGCGTCGAGACGGGGTCTCACGTGCGAAGCCTCGCCGACCTGGATTGGGGCGACCCGGGCGCCGGCGACCTGCTGCTGCTGGACACCGCCCCGCGGCTGCTGCTGACCCACCCGGACATCCCCGACCGCTATGCCCGCGCGATCCGCGCCTACCGGCACGGGTCGGCGGCCGCGAAGGTCGATTTCGCTCTGGACGGCCCCGTGCCATGGGCGGCGGCCGACGTCGAACGCGCCCCCACGGTGCATCTCGGCGGCACACGGGCAGAGGTCGAGGCGGGCGAGAACGCGGTGGCAGCCGGCCGGATCCCCGGGCATCCGTACGTGCTCGCCGTGCAGCCCACCGTGGTCGACCCCTCGCGGGCCCCGGACGGCACGCACGTGCTGTGGGCCTACATCCACGTGCCGCCGGCGTCGACGCTCGATCCGACGGAGCTGGTGGCCCGACAGGTCGAGCGGTTCGCGCCGGGGTTCCGTCGCCGCGTGCGGGCCTCGCATGCGGTGACGGCCGCCCAGCGCTCCCGCTTGAACCCGTCGGACATCGACGGCGACATCCTCGGCGGCGCGTTCACCCTGACACAGGCGGTGCGGCGCCCGGTCGTCTCACGCACGCCGTGGCGCACACCGATGCCCGGCGTGTACCTCGCGTCGGCGTCGACTCCGCCGGGTCCCGGGGTGACGGGCATGCCCGGATGGCGCGCCGCCCGCCAGGCGCTCACCGATCGAACCGGTGTGCCGGTCTCGCTCGACGATCTCTTCTGCTGACCGCGAAGTCCTAAGACCGCGAGAAGGCGGCGCGGAGGAGGAAGAAGACGACGAGCGCCACGATCGCGACGATGACGAGCTTGAACAAGAAGACGATCGCCGTGAAGACGAACTCGACGAGGATCCAGGCGATGACCACCGCCGCGATGACGCCGAGAATGGTCCAGATCGTGCTTTTCGTCATGTCCCCAGCCTACGTGCCGGGAGCCGCATCACGTGATCGAGGCCACACCCTGCCGCAGCGTGCTGGGCCCCTCGCGGGTGGCTTCCACGATCAGCTGCGCGGGGATCTGCTCCTTCATGGCCGCGACATGGCTGATGAGGCCCACGGTGCGTCCGCCCTGGCGGAGCTCGTCGAGCGTGCGCATCGCGAGGTCGAGCGTCTCGGCGTCGAGGGAACCGAAGCCCTCGTCGATGAAGAGGGTGTCCAGGCGGACCCCGCCCGAGCGGGACGTGACCACTTCGGCGAGACCGAGCGCGAGAGCCAGCGAGGCGAGGAAGGTCTCCCCGCCGGACAGCGACTGCGCGGGACGGGCCTGTCCGGTGTGTGCATCGAGCACCGTGAGGCCGAGACCGCTGGATGCGCCGCGGGCCGCGACGGCATCGCTGTGCCGGAGCGTGTAGCGTCCCGATGACATGTCGGACAGGCGCAGGTTGGCCGCCTCGACGATCTCCTCCAGCTCGGCGGCGAGCACGAAGGATTCGAGCGACATGCGGTGGGTATTGGGGGCGCGGCCCGCCACGGTGTTCGCGAGCCGCGCGATCAGCGCCTGCTCCTGCGCCAGATCCGACGTGGCCGTGAGTGCCTCGCCGGCACGGGCGCGGAGATCGGCCAGCCGCTCCCGGCGCTGCGTCGCGGCGGCCGCCGCGTCGACGGCCGCGCTCCATCGGTCTCGCGCCTGGCCGAGGGCGGCCGCGGTCTCGTCGGTGTCGATCGGTTCGTCGCCGACGCCGGCGAGTTCGAGTTCCAACTCGCGGAGTCGGTCGCGCTCGCTCCGCAGCTGCACCTCGTGATCCGTCACGGCCGCGTCGAGGTTTCGACGCTCCGATGCCGGCAGCAGCGCCGCACGGGCATCGTCGGCCGACTCGAAGCCGCTGTCAGTGAGCCGGCCATCGAGGTCGCGACAAGCGACCGACTCGGCGTCGACGCTCGCGAGGTGCTCGCGCGAGGCCGTGCGCAGCGCCTCGGCCGCGCTGCGCCGCCGGCGCGCGGCGGCCAGTCGCGACGCGACGCTGTCGTGCTCGCCCCGGGCGGCGTCGACGCGTCTGCGCGTCTGCGCCAGCTCCCGGTCGGCGACGGCGATCTCCTGCCGCCGTGCCACCGCATCCGCGGCGAGCAGCTCTCGCTCGGCCGCCGCCTGCGCGTCGGCTTCCACGAGGCCGCGGCGCTGCTCGGACAACTCGCGACGTCGCGTGTCGGCCGCTTCGGCCAGGCCCAGGCCAAGGTCGGCGCGTTCGAGATCCGCGGTGAGCGAGTCGACGGTGGCGTCGCCGACCGCGCCGCGCACCTCGGCGACGGCTGCCCGCGCATCCGATGCAGCCGTCGCGGCGTCGCGCTCGGCGTCGAGGGCCGTCGCGTGACGCGTCTCCGCCGCGGCGATGTCCTCGTCGCTCACGGGCTCGTCGGCACCGACCGCGGGAGCCGGATGCTCACGTGACCCGCACACGGCGCAGGGCTCACCCGCGACAAGGCCGGCGGCGAGCTCTCCGGCATGACCGTCGAGACGGCGTCGCAGCAGCGCTCGCACGGCGGCGGTGGCCGATTCGAGCAGGCCCAGCGCGTCGGCGTGAGCGGCCTCTGCGGCGCGAAGGTCGGCGGCGCGTCGATCGAGGGTGGCGGCGGAATCGAGGCGCGCAGCGATCGCCGCGCGCCGCTCGGCGAGGGCGTCGCGTGCCCCGGCCGCTTCGGTCGCGGCCGCCAGATCGGCCTCGAGTTGCGCGAGACGCACCGGCAGTTCGGCCCGGCCCGCGTCGATCGTCGTGAGGAGCCCGTCGAGCTCGTCGAGGCGCTCGCGCGCGGTGGTGAGGCGCGCGACGAGCCCGGGGAGGGCCGTCTCGTCATCCGCGGCGCTCTCCGCGACGGCGATCTCTCCCGTGCACTGCTCGATGATCGCCGCGAGGCCGGCGTCGTCGGCCTCCGCCTCACCCAGCCGAGCCCACTCACCCTGCGCACCGCGCCACGCGGCTGCGGCCGCCGCCGCGGTCCGGTGCGCCGCGTCGGCGGCGTCGATCGAGGCACGCAGCGCTTCCGCGGCCGCGGCTCGATCGCGGCGGTGCCGCTGGTCGGCGATCTCCTGCGCACGTGCCTCGAGGTGCACGAGCGCCTGCCGCGATCGTGTACGCGCATCGTGGCGTTCCCGCAACCCACGACGGGCCGTGTGCGCGGCCTCGGCAGCGCGGTGCGCGGCGTCGGCGTCGTCGCGCTCGCGCACGAGCGCATCGGCACGGTAGTCCAGACGGGCCTGCGCGCGCGCGGCGAGCGCCGATCGCGCCGCGACGTCGGTCGCCTCGGCGCCGTCGATGTCGTCATCGCGCCACAGTTCGTCGGCGACGCGCTCGGCTTCGTCGAGGAGCACGACGGCCGTCTCGAGCGCCGTCGACAGCGCACGTTCGCCGTCTCGGCGGCGCTGCTCGAGCGCATTCTGATAGTCCTCGTAGGTCTTCGTGCCGAAGAGCGTTCGCAGCAGCCGTTGCCGCTCGTCGTTCTTGGCGAGCAGGAACTCCGCGAAGCGGTTCTGGGCGAGCAGGATGACCTGGAGGAACTGCTGCTGGCTGAGCCCCACGATCTCGTCGAGCTCGAGCGCGACGTTGCGGGGACCCCGCTGCCGCCCGATCCACTCGCCCTCGACGTACTCGTCGAGGTGCGCGTCGGGAGCGAGCGTCGTGAAGCCCTCGCCGCGCTTCTTCGGCCGCTGGTATTCCGGGGATCGGGTGACCCTCCATCGGCGATCGCCGACGGTGAACTCCACGCTCACGCGGGTCGGATCCTCGGGAGCGCAGTGGTCGCTGCGCAGTCGCTTCTCGGCGCCGTCGTAGCGCGGGGCCGAGCCGTAGAGCGCGAAGCACACGCCGTCGAGCACGCTCGACTTGCCGGCACCGGTTCTGCCGGTGATGAGGAAGATGCCGTCGCCCTCGTAGGCGTCGAAGTCGACCACCTGGCGGTCGCGGAACGGCCCGAACCCCTCGAGTTCGAGACGGTGCAGTCTCACGCCGTCGCCTCCGCGAGGCTGCGCTGGTCGATGATGTCGCGGATGAGCTCGTGCTCGAGCTCGCTCGCGCCCTCGCCGTCGCGCACGTGCGCGAGGAAGGCGTCGACGAGTTCCGCGTCGCTGCGCACCGCGCGCACCCGGCGCGCGTATCCGCCGGAGGCATCCGCGGCCGGTGTCGCCGGAGTGTGCATGACCGTCGCGCAGAACGGGAAGCGGGCGAGCAGGCGGCGCATCGCGTCGATCTGCGGCGTGGCGTCGGTGTACTGCGCGCACACCCAGTCGTCGACGTGGACCTCGTAGTCCTCCGCCTCGAGCAGCTCGTCGAACGTCGCACGAAGGGTCACCAGACGGCGCGGGATCGGAAGGTCGAGCCACGTCGCCGCGACCTCGCCCGCGGCATCCATGTCGATGAGCCACGATCCGCGCGGCTTCGCCCCCTCACCGAAGCTGTAATGCAGCGGCGCCCCGGCGTAGCGCACCGTGGGCGCGAGCTGCTGCCGGCCGTGGATGTGGCCCAGGGCGACGTAGTCGACGCCGTCGAAGCTCGACAGCGGCACCACATCGAGGCTCCCCTGGCGGATCTCGCGCTCTACGCCCGGAGTCGCCTCGACGCCGGCGGTGAAGCAGTGCGAGATCACGACGCTGCGTGCCGGATGCTCCTGCAGGTCGGCCCGCACGAGGGTCATGGCATGGTCGATGGCATCGGCCTGCGTGCGCATCACGGCGCCCGGCCACACGTGGCGGACGATGCCCGGTTCGAGGTACGGGATGCCGTAGAAGCGCACGGGTCCGTCCGCATCGTCGATCACGACGGGGTCGTCGAGTGTCAGCGGGTCGGTGAGCACGTGGATGCCCTCACGCAGGAGCCCCGCCTGGAATCCGAGGCGTGCCGCCGAGTCGTGGTTGCCGCTGGTGACGATCACGTTCGCGCCGGTGTCGGCGAGGCCGCGCAGCGCGTCGCTGAGGAGCGTGTAGCACGCCGCCGCCGGTGCCGCGGAATCGAACACGTCACCGGCGACGATCACGACGTCGACGTCATGCTCGCGCACCTGCTCGACGAGGTGCTCCAGCACGCCGCGCAGCGCATCGAGCGTCGAGTGACCGTGGAAGGATCGCCCGATGTGCCAGTCGGAGGTGTGCAGGATGCGCATGCCGACAGGGTAGATCGACCCTCCGACACGGTCGTCGAGGCGCTCCGCTCAGACCTCGGTGTCGCTCGCGATCCGCCGGGAGAGAGCGGCGATGTCGGCGTCGGAGACGTCGAGGCCGGCTTGCGCGACGCGGCCGCGCACGGCATGCTCGACGGCTGCGAGCGGCTCTCCGGCGAGATCGGCGCGCATCTGCTCGACGAGCCCGTCGAGCTTCTCCGACGCGGATGCGTTGTTCTCCGACATCGCGGGGCGGGACTGCTCGCCGCGCTCGTCGAGAGCACCGGAGCGCTGCGCCTGATCGACGGTCATCGTGTCGCGTCCGCCATCGTGCCCGTAGTGGTGACCGTCCGGTGTCGCACCCGCCGGTGAGGGCGAATCGCTGCTCCGGGTGTCGGCCTCACCGGTCGAGGTGGTCGTGTCGTTCGCGTCTTCCGCGTCTCGGCGATCGGGATAGTTCACGCCCGGTTCGTCGAACTCGTTTCCGCTGGTGCTCACGAGGTCTCCTCCGCGTCGTCGGGGGCGAGGTCGGGATCGGTGCCGGGCTGCGCGCCCTCGACCGGTCCGACGTCGACACCCGGGTCGGGTTCCTGGTGCTCGAGTGTCAGGTCCGGGCTGCCCGTGGCTTCGCGGTCGGCCTCGGCGGTTTCGCCGTCGGCCACGGCGCCGCTCTCCCACCCGCCCGCGGGATCCGCGTCGATCACGCCTTCCGGCAGGTCGCGTTCCTCATCCATGCCGACTCCTTCCGTCTCCCTTCAGCGTGACGGGTGCCTCGGATGCGTCTCGAGGGCTTGACCGGCAGGCGCGGGCCGGGTAGGCGTCAGCGCGGCTGCAGGATGCCCGCGCGGGCCGGGTGCGCGGCGAACCAGTCGGCGACGTACCAGCAGACCGGACTCACGCGGCGGTCCCCCGTGCTCTCGATGTCATCCACCGCGCGCTCGACGATCTCGGCCGCGTACCCGTGCCCGCGGAACGTCGGCACGGTGTAGGCGCGCGTCAGGGCGACGGTCCGGCCGTCGTCGCGGTAGTCGAGCACGCTGACGAGGTCGTCGCCGCGGTGCAGCGTGTAGCGCGAAGCGTCGTTCTGTCGGGTGAAGCGCAGGTCTGTCACGGCGATAGCGTACGCCTGCCGCGGGCCGGCGGCGCCGGAACACGCTCGGCTCGCATCGCGCGCGCAGATTGCGCGCCGGGGGTCACCCGTCTCCGGTCGTCACCTGCGAGACCAGCCGGTCGACCTCCTCGTCGGACAGATCCTGGCCGGCCTGTCCCAACCGCTCGCGGAGGGTCTGCGCGACCTCTTCGCGCGAGGCGTCGCCGGAATCCGAACGCACCTGCGCGACGATGCTCGCCACGTCGTCGACGTCGCCCCCGGCCTCCGAGACATCGTCGGCGCCCGCAGACCCCGATTCGGTCGGCGCCTCGCCGATGTCGTGTCCGCCGATCACGCCGATGCCGACCGCCACGTGGTCGACGTCGTCGCCGGACGCCTTCTTCTCGTCGTTCTCGCTCATGCGGGTCTCCTTCCGTCGACTCCAGCTTCGCGCCGTCGAGGCGCGCGGTCACGGGGTTGACACGCCCGCCCAACGCCCCGTTTCACCCGGGCATCGTGGTCACTCGGGCAGCACGCCGGTGGTCGCGAGCCGGCGATACCAGTGTCCGGAATCCTTCACCGTGCGTTCGAGGGTGTCGAAGTCGACCCGCACGATGCCGAAGCGCTTGGCGTATCCGTAGCCCCACTCGAAGTTGTCCAGCAGCGACCACACGAAGTAGCCGCGCAGGTCGACGCCCCGCTGCAGCGCGCGGTGCGCCGCCGTGAAGTGCCGGCGCAGGTAGTCCAGTCGCTCCGGATCGGGCACCGATCCGTCGGCGGCGGCGACGACGTCGTCGAACGCCGCGCCGTTCTCGGTGACCATGAGGGGCTGGTCCGGGAACTGGTGCGACAGTGATGCGAGCAGCTCCTCCAGGCCGTCGGGGGCGATGTTCCAGCCCATCGCGGTGTACGGCCCGGCCTGCTCGAGGAACTCCACCGACGTGTCGCTGCCCGGCCACGCCGTGCCGCCGCCGGCGGCCTTGTGGCCGTCGTTCTGCTGCCGCTCCGAGACCCCGTCCCACATCTGCACGGTCACCGTGGAGTAGTAGTTGACGCCGAGCACGTCGATCGGCTGATTGATCTGCGCGAGATCGCCGTCGAGCACGAACGACCAGTCGGTGACCGCTGCGGTGTCCTCGAGAAGATCCGGCGCATATTCTCCACGCAGCATGGGACCGGTGAAGGCGCGGTTGGCGAGCGCATCCACCCGTCGGATCGCCTCATCGGCGCGATCGCCGCGTCCGCGCAGCACGTGGAAGTTCAGCGTCACCGAGTACTGCGGGTCGCCGGTCGAGGTCTCGCGCAGTGCCGACACGGCCCGCCCGTGGGCGAGGTTCAGGTGGTGCACCGCGGCGAGGGCGGATGCCGGCTCCCGGCGTCCGGGTGCGTGGCCGCCCTGGCCGTATCCGAGGTAGGCCGAGCACCACGGCTCGTTGAGGGTGGTCCAGGTGTGGACGCGGTCGCCGAGCGCGGCGCCCATGATGGCCGCGTACTGCTCGAACGCGTCGGCGGTCGCGCGGGCCGGCCACCCACCGGCGTCTTCGAGAGCCTGCGGCAGGTCCCAGTGGTACAGCGTCGCCACGGGGCGGATGTCGCGCTCG
Source organism: Microbacterium sp. UBA1612 (assembly GCF_002321605.1). NCBI lineage: Bacteria > Bacillati > Actinomycetota > Actinomycetes > Micrococcales > Microbacteriaceae > Microbacterium > Microbacterium sp. UBA1612. Next base: position 21,222 of record NZ_DCMW01000019.1, on the reverse strand, counting down.
AGCAGACCGTCGACGAGCCGGGAGTAGAAGTCGATGCCCGCCTGATTCGGCGCACCCGTGCCGGTCGGCTGGATGCGCGGCCAGGCGATCGAGAAGCGGTACGCACCGAGCCCGAGATCCTTCATGAGATCGAGGTCGTGCTCCCAGCAGTGATAGTGATCGCACGCGACGTCGCCGGTGTCGCCGTTCCAGACGTTTCCGGGGGTCTTGCTGAAGGTGTCCCAGATCGAGGGTCCTCGACCGCCTTCGTCGAAGCCGCCCTCCACCTGGTACGACGCCGTGGCAGAGCCGAAGACGAAGCCTTCGGGGAAGACCAGTCCGGAGTCGCGGTAGTCGGAGTTGCCAATGCTCATCGGGTCACCTCGTCGAGATCGATGTCGAAGGATGCGCGCTGCCCGTCCGGGGTGGTGACGGTCACCGTACGGGTGCCCTCGCCGCCCGGGAACACGCGCAGCCGCAGTCCTTCCCGGTAGTCGTAGTCCGGCCGGTCGTCGCGCGCGCCCCACGGGATCACCGCACCCGGCCGGGCATAGAGCGGCAGCGAGTCGAACCCGTGGGTTTCACGGCGCCAACGCCCGCCCTCGACTTCGTCTCCCGTGAGCAGGTTCGTCCAGGTGCCGGCGGGGAGATAGAACTCCACCTCACCCTCGGCGCTGAACACCGGCGCGACGAGCAGCTCGGAGCCGAGCATGTACTGCCGGTCGAGGTAGGCGACGGCGGGATCGTCGGGGAACTCCATCATCATCGGGCGCATGACGGGCACGCCGGTGGCCGCCGCGTCGACGCCCTGCTGGAACAGGTACGGCATGAGACGCATCTTGAGCTTGGTGAAGATGCGCGTGACATCCACCGCCTCTTCGTCGAACTGCCACGGCACCCGGTAGGACTGCGACCCGTGGAAGCGGGAGTGGCTCCCCAGGAGCCCGAATGCGGTCCAGCGCTTGAAGACCCCCGCATCCGGGGTGCCCTCGAAGCCGCCGATGTCGTGGCTCCAGAACGCGAACCCGCTGGCCGCGAGCGAGAGGCCGCCGCGGAGGGTCTCGGCCATCGACGCATACGTCGAGGTGGAGTCGCCGCCCCAGTGCACCGGCATGGTCTGCCCGCCGGCCGTCGCCGAACGGGCGAACAGCACGGCGTCACCCTCTCCCCGAGCATCGACGAGCACTTCGTGGACCGCGGCGTTGAACAGGTGGGTGTAGAGGTTGTGCATGCGCGACGGGTCGGAGCCGTCGAAGTACACCACGTCGGTGGGGATGCGCTCGCCGAAGTCGGTCTTGAAGCAGTCGACTCCCTGCTCGACGAGTCGGCGCAGGTGCGACTGGTACCACGCGGTCGCATGGGGGTTCGTGAAGTCGACCAGCGCCATGCCTGCCTGCCACATGTCCCACTGCCACACCGACCCATCCGGCCGTGTGACCAGGAATCCCTGGTCGGCGGCCTCGCGGAACAGCGGTGAGCGCTGGCCGATGTAGGGGTTGATCCACACGCTCACGCGCAGGTCCTTCTCGTGGAGGCGCTGCAGCATGGCGTCGGGCTCGGGGAACACGCGCGGGTCCCATTCGAAGTCGCACCAGTTGAATTCGCGCATCCAGAAGCAGTCGAAGTGGAACACCGACACCGGCAGGTCGCGCCGGGACATCTCGTCGATGAACGACGTCACCGTCGCCTCGTCGTAGTCGGTGGTGAAGCTCGTCGACAGCCAGAGCCCGTAAGACCACGCGGGCACCACGGGGGGCCGCCCGGTGAGCGCGGTGTAGCGCGAGAGCACGTCTTTCGGGGTCGGACCGGCGATGACGAAGTACTCCAGCACCTCCCCCGCGACGGAGAACTGCACGCGCTCGACGGCCTCCGAGCCGATCTCGTAGGAGACGTGTCCGGAGTCGTTCACGAGAACGCCGTAGCCACGACTGGAGAGGTGGAACGGGACGTTCTTGTAGGCCTGCTCGCTCGAGGTGCCGCCGTCGGCGTTCCACACGTCGACGCTCTGCCCGTTCTTCACGAGCGGACCGAACCGCTCTCCGAGCCCGTAGACGAGCTCACCGACGCCGAGGTCGAGCTGCTCGTGTACATAAGCGCCGCCGCGGGGCACGGTCGTGCCCGTGCGCGCGTCGCCGACGATCCCGGGATCGACCTGTGCATCCTCGCTCAGCTGCACGTATCCCTGCGCCTTGTGTCCGCTGCCGGTCACGCGGCGTCCGTCGACCTCGAAGGAGAGGTCCCACGGCGCACCAGAGGTGATGCGGGCCGTCAGCGCGCCCGTTTCCAGCACGCCGCCCGACTCGTCGAGGGATGCCTTCCCGGCGCCGGTCGCGCCGGGAAGCTCGAATCCGCCGTGCCAGGCGCCGCCGTCATGGTGGGCGATGCGTACCCGTACGACACCCTCCATCGGCGAGGACAGGGTGGTCGTGAGCACCGCCCGGTTGAGCGTGTCGCCGCGCTTGGCGATGCGCGCCGTCGGCGCAGTGACCACCAATCCCTCGCCGTCGGCCGTGTCGGCCGTGTGCCAGATGTCGTACGCCTCCTGGGCGTACAGGGCGGTGACGCCGGGTCGCAGCTGCCAGAACCCGTCGGTGAACTTCACGCGGTACTCCTGTCGATGGGTGTCGTCGGGGGAAGGGGAAGGGGGAGGGGGACCTCGATCACCCCACGGGCGGGCACATCAATTACCGCGCGACGACTGCCGTGCGCGATCGTGACCGGACCGGCCGTTGACGGCTTGACCGCCTCCAGGGTCAGAGCGACGGGCTCGCCATCGCACCAGTCGAGGTCGAGACGGATGCCCGGCCGGGCGATCAAGCCGCGCACCCGGCCGGTACCCATCTCGGCCGGCAGGGCGGGCAGGAGGTCGATCCGGCCGAGGCGGTGACTCTGCACGAGTGCCTCCAGCACGCCGCTGACCAGACCGAAGTTGCCGTCGATCTGGTACGGCGGGTGCGCGGCGAAGAGATTGGGATAGAGACCGCCGCGGTGCCCGCCCTCGGGCGAAGCGGCACGCATGGCCAATCGCAGGAGGCGCGAGACGGCCGCGGCGTCACCCAGTCGTGCGCGGAGCGCGATCTTCCATGCGAGGGACCACCCCGTGGAATCGTCGCCGCGCGTGTCCAGCGTGTGCGCCACGGCGGCATGGAGGTCGTCCCTGCCCCCGTCGCCGGGGTACCACTCGTAGAGGTGAGAGAGGTGGCGGTGGGCGCGGTCCTCGTCTTCCACCTCCGACCCCCATTCGAGGATGCGTCCGTCGGCCTGCACACGCGCGGGAGCCAGCCGCGGGAGGGCCTCCCGGGCGGCGGCTGCCACCGGATCTTCCGGCTCACCGGCGTCGTCGGCGAGATCGATCACGAGGCGGAGCACCTCTCGGATGAGGGCGAGGTCCAGGGCCGAGCCTTCGGTCAGCGCGGCCGGCCTGCCTTCCACGAGGTAGCGGTTCTCCGGCGACGTCGAGGGCGACGTGGTCGCCGCTCCGGTCGCATCGGTGCGGAGCCATCCGAGGAGGAATCTGGCGCACTCGCGCGCGATCGGCCGGAAACGGGCGCGAACCTCGGGCGTCATGGCCCCGTGGCGACGCTGTTCATCGAACTGCCGCACCAGCCAGGCCCCGCCGAGGGGCCAGTGCGACCAGGCCGCATCACCTGCCGTCGGCAGCGTGTACGCCCACAGATCCGTGTTGTGGTGGGAGACCCAGCCCTCGATCCCGTAGAGCCGCCGGGCGGTGTCACGTCCGCGGTTCGCGAGGCCTTCGATGAGGTTGAGGAGCGCCGTATGGGGACCCGAGAGCCCCACACTCTCGGCCGCCCAGTAGTTCATCGGCAGATTGATGTTGAGGGTGTATGCCGAGGACCACGGCGGCTGCATCTGGGCATTCCAGATGCCCTGGAGATTGGCCGGGGGCCCCGTCTCGGTGCTCGCGCACCGAAGCAGATACACACCGTAGGAGATGAGGGCCGACAGGACGCCCGTTGGGAGTACGTCGCGTCGCTCGGCTTCGATGATGGCCCGGTGCGGGTCGCCGATGACTTTGAGGTCGCCGGCGAGCTCAAAGTCGAAGTTCGAAGCGGAGGCGCGGAACGCATGTTCGTGCCGGTCGATCGCCTCACGCGAGTCGGCGACAGCGAGGAGAACCTCCGCGCGCGATCGGGCCTTCTCGCGAGGTTCCGGAGGGGCCGCGACGCCTCGGATCGTCGTGGTCAACGCGATGCGGATGTCAAGACGGTTCGCACCGGACACGACGAGATCGCCGCCGGACCAACGGGCGGCCCCGTCATGTTCGACGTCGACGATCACAACGACGGTGCCCGTCGACACGTCATCGGCCTCCCAGGTGACGGCCGGCGCGTCGGGCTCGTGCGTGGGGGCGACATCGGCGGGAAGGTCCAGCACGACGACGGCGCGGGCGCCCGCGCTTTCCTCTTCGACGCGGCGAAGTGGCGTGTCGAAGGAGACCACGGCGTCCGTCGGCCGCGCGTACGACTCCCGGTGAACGATGAGGCCGCTGTGCCACGACACGATGGACGTCGCGGTGACGCCCTCGGCGCGGCATACGTGCACGGCGGTGTCGAGGTCCAGCTCGCGGATGATCTCCGGGGACCGATCAGGATGCCCGGCGGTCGTGATCGTCACTTCTCCAACAGGCAGGAACGCCTGAGCGTAGCCGTGCTGGAGTGCCCGCATCGCGGTCTCCGCGCGCTGTGGATCTTCCGCCGAGACGGCAGCCCTCGCCGCGGCGAGCGCTTCTGCCGCCGACGCCGGGTCGACGAGGTCGCGGTCAGCACTGGCGAGGCCTCCGGACCACGCGGTCGCCTCGTTCAGACCGAGGCGACGCGCGGACGCGTCGGCACCGACCATCACGCCGACTCGACCGTCCCCCAGCGGGAGACGGTCGAGCCAGGTATCGCTCGCCGTGGTGTATCTCAGCACCGTCATCGGGTCAGAACTTCATCCCGCCCGCGGCGAGCCCCGAGCGCCAGTAGCGCTGCAGCGACACGAACACGATGATGATCGGGATGATCGACAGCAGCGAGCCGACGATCACCAGGGTCTGCAGTCCCGGGATCGTGATCGCCGCCTGGCTCCATCCCGAGAGACCCACGGTCACCGGCTGCAGCCGCGCATCGCTGAGCACCAGCAGCGGCAGCATGAAGTTGTTCCAGCTGCCGATGAACGCGAACAGCAGGATAGTCACCGCGCCGGGCGTCAGGAGCTTCAGCGCGATCGACCAGAACGCTCGCCACTCGCTCGCCCCGTCGAGACGGGCCGCCTCGAGCAGCTCCATCGGCACACTCGTCTGGGCGTAGATGAAGCCGAGCATGACCCCGAACGGGTACACGAGGCTTGGCAGCAGCACGCCCCACATGGTGTTGTTCAACCCCATCTCGACCAGGAGCACGTAGGTCGGCTGCGCGAGAACGGTCTGCGGCACGAGCATGCTGCCCAGTGCCGCCGCGAGGATCACGGTCCGACCGCGGAAGCGGTACATCGCCAGCGCGTATCCGGAGATGACGCTGATGAAGGTCATGAGCACGCTGCCGAGGCCGGAGTAGATGAGCGAGTTGAACATCCACCGCCAGTAAATGCCGTCGGCCTGCTCGGTGAGATCGACCAGGTTCTGCCACAGGTTGAACTCGGCGAAGAGGAAGCCCGGGGTGGAGAAGAGGTCTCCGGTGGACTTGGTGGACGCCACGATGAGCCAGTAGACGGGCACCAGGAAATAGAGCGTCACGGCGATCATGAAGATCCAGCCCACGGTGCGGGCTGTGCGGCTCGGTCGCTCGCCCTCGGCATACACCTGCCGACGTCTGTGGGGCGAGGGTGCGACCGAGGGGTGCGCGGCCGTCTCGGGCGCAGGAGCGATCTGCGTGGTCATGCCGACGCTCCCTTCTTGCGGTTCTGGAACACCGACAGGACGATCGAGAGGATGAAGGTCGCGATGCCCAGGATGATGGCCATCGCCGAGCCGAGGTTGATGTTGCCGCCGAGTGTCGTCGCCTGGAAGATCGCCATGTTCGGCGTGTAGTCGCCGGTGACGTTCGAGGTGATCGAGCGCAGGGTCATCGGCTCGTTGAACAGCTGCAGCGTGCCGATGATCGAGAACAGAGTGGTCAGCACGACGGCCGGCAGCACCATCGGGAGCTTGATCTGCAGAGCCGTGCGGAATTCACCCGCACCGTCCATGCGCGCGGCTTCGTACATCTCGCGCGGAACGGTCTGCAGGGCGGCGAAGATGATGATGACATTCACGCCCGTGACGGTCCAGATCGTGACGTTCGCGATCGACCACAGCACCGTTCCCGGCGCCAGGAAGTCGACCGAGATGCCGATGGAGGCCAGTCCCTCGACGATCGGGCTCACGCGCGGCTGATAGAGGAAGCCCCACACGAGCGCAGCGACGACGGATGGGACCGCATACGGCAGGAAGACGCTGAGCTGGAAGAAGCGCTTGGCGCGAACGACGGCGGAATCGAACAGGAGCGCCAGGGTGATCGCGAGGATCATCATGACCGGAACCTGCACCACGCCGAACAGGAGCACACGCCCGAAGCTCTCGAGGAATCCCTGGTCCTGGAACGCGCGGATGTAGTTGTCCAGGCCGACGAAGGCCAGGTCGTTGCTGTTGTCGAAACCGAGTCCGCCGCGCTGCACCGAGAAGAAGCTCATCCACAGCGCCGTCAGGATCGGGAGGATGAGGAAGACGACGAACAGGATGATGAACGGCGCGAGGAAGAGGTACGGGGCGAGGCGCACGCCCCACCCGCCGCGGATGCGGCGGGGGGACGTGCGCGTCGGGACGGCTGTCGAGGTCATGATGCGACGTTGAGGCCCATCGCCTCGAGCTCCTCGACCGTCATGTCCTGAACGTTGTCGAGAGCCTCTTCGAAGGTGATCTCGCCGTTGGCGACGCGCCCGAACTCGTCCTTGAGGGCGTTGACCGTGAGGTCATGGGTCGGACCGGCCGTCCACGTGCCGGGCACGCGCTCCGCGGCATCCGCGAAGACCTCGTTGATGACCTGACCGCCGTAGAACTCCGACGGCTGCAGGAGCGACTCGCTCGACAGGCCGGTGACCGCCGACGGGAAGACCCCGCCGTCGATGAGGTACTCGACTCCGGACTCACTGGAGTTCAGCCACGTGATGAACTCGACGGCCTGCTCCGGGTGGTCGGAGTTCGCCGTGACCACGTTCACGCTTCCGCCCGATTCACCGGCGGTGTTCTTGCCGGAGAACAGCGGGGTGTCCGCGACCGCCCAGTTCCCGCTGGTCGACTCAGCACTCTCCTCGAGCAGCACCGGGAACCATGCCGCGTAGTTGATGGTGGCGATCGTGCCCGCGTTCACCTCGGCCCAGTACTCGGGCGTCCACATCTCGACGACCTTCACGAGGTCTTCGTCGAGGAGCGTCTGCCAGAGCTCGGCGACCTCCAGGCTCTCCGGCCCGTTGACGGTGACGTCCCAGGCGTCGTCTTCGATCTGGAAGAAGCTGCCTTCGTTCTGCCACACGGTCTCCATCCACAGGCCCGCCTCATTGGGCGAGAACTGAGCGATGTAGATGTCGGGGTTGGCAGCCTTCAGATCGCGGCCTGCCTGCACGTACTCCTCCCACGTGGTGGGAACCTCGATGCCATACTCCTCGAAGATGTCGGTGCGGTACATCAGACCGGTCGGGCCGGAATCCTGTGGGATGCCGTACACCGCGTCTCCGAAGGAGACCGTGCCCCACGAGCTGGCGGTGAAGTCCTCAGCCAGGCCGTCGACGTACGGGGTCAGGTCGGTGAGCCGATTGTTGATGATGTGACCCGGCAGCGAGTGCGCGGACATCTGGACGACGTCGGGGGCCGTGCCTGCGTCGATCGCGGCGGGGATCTTGTCGCCGTCGTCGCCGGTCATCCGGAAGAACTCCACCTGGATGGCGGGGTTGTTCTCGTTCCATTCGGCGACCGCGTCCTCGAGGCCCGGGACCCAGCCCCAGAACTCGATCGTCACGTCTTCCGCGGCGCCGTCGTCGCCGGAACCGCCATCACTTCCTCCGGAACATCCCGCGAGCGCGAGCGCAGCTGCCGCCGCCAGTCCGGTCGCGGTCAGGCCGCGCTTTCTCCAGGTACTGCTGTGTGCCATCGTCGGCACTCCTTTCTCACTCACTTGCGTGAACCCTCGGGTGAGGTCTCGATCCGGACGATGAGGAGATCGCCCGGTGCGACGGCGACGTCGCCGTCGACATCCGTGTTCGACAGGACGTTCCTGCCGGCGGCCCGAACGGTCTGCGCCCGCTCGGTGTGATTGATGAAGATGCGCAGCGCGCCAGTCTTCGTGCGTCGCACGACGTGCTCGACGCCGTCGGGAAGCACTGCGGTCTCGATGCCCGCGTCGGCGACGATGCGTGCAAGATGGCGTTGCAGATCGTCGCCCTCCAGACGCGTGGAGAAGTAGTGCACGACTCCCAAGCCGCGGACGTTGCGGGTGATGGCTGCCGAGCCCGGTGCGATGACCGCCGGCGCGTCGGCGCCATAGGACGCGACCACCTCGGCCCCGCGTACGTGGAGGACCTCACTCCAGGCCGACGCGCATGTTCCCTCGCTGAGAGTGAGGTTTTCGCCGTCCCGGAGCGGCGCATGCTCTTCCACTCGCACGCCGGCGAGTTCGGCGAACGCCGCCGAATAGCTTCCCTCACGCACGCGCAGGTGCTCGTCGGTCGATCCGGAGAGGTACCAGACAGCCAGGTGGCCGCCGTTCGCGACGAAACGGTCGAACGCCCCCCGTTGGGAGTCGCTCACGGCGATCATGCTGGGTACCAGGACGAGGTCGTACTGCGAGAGGTCGCCGTTCGGGTCGACGAAGTCGGCCGTCACGCCGGACCGCCACAGCGCCTCGTGCACGCGGCGAAGCGCCGGGAGATAAGCGACGTCGGCAGAGGGCAGCATCCGCGTCTCGGTGGCCCACCACGCCGTCGAGTCCCACACGATCGCCGTGCGCGCCTCGACGACGCACCCCTCGATCGGACCGGCCGACAGTTCGGGGACGCCTGCGAGCTCGGCGCCGAGGTCGCTGATCTCTCGGAAGATGCGAGAGTCAGGACCGACGTGAGGCACCATCGCCGAGTGGAAGAACTCCGCCCCGACGCGCGGCGCACGCCATTGGAAGAACAGCGATCCGAAGGATCCGCGCGCCAGGTACTGATACGTGTTGCGGCGCATGCGCCCGGGCGCCTTGGCGAGCATGCGACCGCCGGCGTAGTCATAGACCAACGATGTCGCCTGTTCCATCAGGAGCCACGGCCGACCGCCCGCGAAGGACCGGGCCAGATCCGCCGCGAATGCCACCTGCGCGTCGCCCGAGGGGCCGTCTTCCGGGTAGTGGTCGATCGAGACGACATCCAGCTCGCGCGCGAAGTCCCATTCGTCGTAGTGATGCCACGTCGGAAGCATGAAGTTCGTGGTCGTCGGTATCCCGGGCGTCACCTCTCGCACGATCTCGAGCTGGTCGCGCAGGCAGCGCAGCAGCATGTCCGAACTGAAGCGCTTGAAATCGAGGAGGTGCGAGGGGTTCGGAATGTACTGCGTCCTCTGCGGGGCGTGGATGTCCTCCCACGAGGAGTACACCTGTGACCAGAAGGCCGTGTTCCAGGTCGCGTTCACACGGTCGAGGTCTCCGTAGGCATCCTGCAGCCACTCACGGAAGGCGACGTCGGTGACCGGGCCATAGGAGACTGTGCCGTACTCGTTGTGCAGGTGCCACATCGCCAGCGCCGGGTGGTCGCCGTAGCGCTCGGCCAGCACTCGGGTGATGCGGCGGGCAGCGTCTCGATACGCCGGAGCGGCGGGATTGTAGGTGTCGCGGCTGCCGTGGATGAGCCGCACGCCGTCGGGCGTAACGGGCAACGCCTCAGGGTGCAGCCGGGAGAACCACGGCGGAGGAGACGCGGTCGGCGTCGCGAGGATGACCTTGACGCCCGCGGAGTGCAGGCGGTCGAGCGCGGCGTCGAGCCAGCCGAAGTCGTATTCCCCCGGCTGCGGCTCGAGGGCAGCCCAGGAGAAGACGCCGACCGTCGCGGTGTTCACCGCAGCCTGCAGCATGAGATCGATGTCTTCCAGCAGCACCGCCTCCGGCCACTGCTCCGGGTTGTAATCGCCGCCGAACCATACGTGGGAGGTCGATCGTCGAAGCGCTTCGATTGCGGGCGTGGGCGTCTTCCGCTCCACCATGATCAGGCCACCGCCTTCTCGTGTCGCGGGCCGATGGACCCGTGCGCGTGGTACCGCGGCGCTATCAGGTGCACTGCTGGCTCCGGGTGACCGTCGACAGCGGCGAGTGCGAGGTCGACGGCCGCATCGCAGGACGCCTGCGGATCGAGCGGGAACGAGTCGATCGGCGTTTCGAGGGCGGCGGTGTCGAACGACGCCCCCACCGACACCACCGATATGTCTTCCGGCACCCGCAGGCCGCGCTCGGACAGCTCCGCCAGGATGGAGCCGTGCGCTTCCTCCGCCGTATGGAGCACGAGAGCCGTCGCGCCACGGGAGATCATGTCGGCTACGGTCCGCCGTGCCGCCGTGCGACTCGCCCGCGCCCCGCCCGACGTGCCATGCACAGCCTCGACATCCCGCTCCTCGGCGCGGCGAAGGAAGGCTCCCCTCACGCGTGGCGGGAAATTTGACTTCTCGTAGGCGGCTTCGGCTTGCCCGACGAGGCCGATCGACGTGTGGCCGGCGTCTGCGAGAAGGTCGACCGCGCGAGCGGCTGCCGCCTCGAAGTCGAGGTCGACGCAAATAAGACCCGCATGGTCGCGAGGAACGCCGATGAACACCGTCGGCGACGAGATGGATCGCGCGAGCCCCACCCGTGGATCGTCGGGTGCGACGTCGAGCACCAGAATAGCGTCGACCAGTCGATTGGTGGCGACGCGCCGCATCCCCTGCTGAGCCTCCTCCTCGGTCAGGAGGAGCACGTCGTAGTCGTGACGGCGTGCGGCGACGCTGGCTGCGAGTACGAACGCCATGTGCGTCGGTGCGTGAGTGTCTTTGCGAAGAGGCTCGGTGAGGGCGAAGATCTGCGTGCGCCGCCCGGCGAGCATGCGAGCCCCGGCGTTCGGAAGATAGTTGAGATCCTGGACGGCTTTCTCGATGCGACGGCGCGTGTCGGGAGAGACCGCCCTCTTTCCGCTCAGCGCATACGAGACGGTGCTGATCGACACACCGGCAGCCTTCGCCACCTCGTTGATGTTCGCCATTCCGACTCCGTCGTCCACATTGCTTATCGAAGCGCTTCGCTAAACGCTTCGACGACATCGAAACACATGTGACGGCTTCTCGCAAGTAGTTTCGCGCCATAAACAACAAACGTGTGGGCCCTCGCCCCGCCTCCCTGCCGCTGCGGGACTGAGCGATCTGCCACATACATCCGTGCGGAGCGTCGTCGTCCTTCGCGATTTGACGCATACCGACACGTTCGGTCATAATCGGGCGCATGACTGACGACGCACGCTCTCTGTCCGCCTTGGAGGCGAACGGGACTGCCGGCATGATGGTTGCCGGTCGCGCTGTCATGTGTTGTCGAATGTGTCGCTGATTCGGTGACCCCCGCTGGACTCGACGGTCTTCTCTCGCTCCGACCCGAGTCCCCGACGCACCACTGCGTACCCCGACCCCGGGTACTCGAAGGCGTCGCTTCCGGCCCATTCGACGGGCCGCATCGCAACACACACGTGAATCCCCTGAGCCGCACCCGGCCGGATTCCCACCGCTGAGGACCCATCATGTCGACCACCGCTCTCCTCGACCGCCCAACCCCTCCCGCCCGCCACCTGCGCGCCGTGACCGGGCCCGTCCCCACCGTCGCCGATCCCGAACCGGCGCCGGCCGCACCGGCCGCGCGCACCCTCCCGCCGGGCACCGAGCCGCGCGGATTCGCCCTCTACGTCGGACTCGACGAGGCGAAGGCTGCGGCCGCGGGGGTCGACCTCGGCGTGCTCGTGGATGCGCTCCGCCGCACCGTCGCCAACCTCGCGCCGTCGGCGGAGACCTACGCGACCGTCGCCCTCTCCCCCATCGGCGCGGGTGGCCGCGACGTCGACGTCGTGCGCCTCGCCCTGCACGAGCCGGCCGCCGTCGCCCGCACGAAGCGCGACGAAGAAGAAGCCGAGAAGGATGCCGTGCGCGGCGTCGTCGTGGACATCTCCCGCAAGCGTGTGCTCATCGACGGCGAGTCGGCCGCGTTCACCTTCAAGGAGTTCGAGCTCCTCCAGTACCTCGTGCTGCGCGAGGGATCGACGATCGAGCGTGCCGAGCTCGTGTCGTCGCTGTGGCGCGCGTCATCCGACGAGGAAGCACCCGGCGAGCGCACCATCGACGTGCACGTGCGTCGCCTTCGCGCCAAGCTCGGTCGCTACGAAGACATCGTCCGCACCGTGCGCGGCGTCGGTTATCGCTTCGACCGACACGCCGACGTCGTCATCCGCTACAGCCACGGCACCCCCTCGCCCGACCGCTTCTGACACCTTCGCGCCTCGCGCATCCGGCTGCGTGTCGGCGTGACGACATAGGGTGTGCACCATGAGCATGCCGGTCCGCGCGACGACGTCGCGCACACCGGTGCGTGGCCTGCGCGTCGCTCACGGCGGCCGCCCCATCGAGACCGAGTACCGCCCCCGGCGTCCCCTCGATCTGCGTCGCACGGTGCTGTTCCAGCGCCACGGCGCCAACGACCCGACGATGGTCCTCGCCGGCACCGTCATCTGGCGCGCGAGCCGCACCCCGATCGGCATCGCGACACTCGCGCTCCGGGAAACCTCCCCCGGGACGATCCGTGCGGCAGCATGGGGCCCCGGCTCATCGTGGGCGCTGGCGCAGGTGCCCGGACTGTGCGGGGAGCACGACACCACCGACGGCTTCGATCCGTCCCCCCACCCACTGGTCGCCGCCGTGCATCATCGCCATCCGGGGCTGCGGCTCGGCCGCACCGATCTCGTCTTCGAAGCCCTGGCGAGCGCCATCTTCGAGCAGAAGGTCACCGGCATGCAGGCCTTCGCGGCCTGGCGTCGCATCGTCACCTGGTACGGCGAGCGCGCCCCCGGACCGACACCGGTGCCGATGTTCGCGCCGCCGTCGACCGACGGCTGGCGGCGCATCCCGTCGTGGGCATGGCACCGTGCGGGACTGGAGCCGCCGCAGTCGCAGACGGTGGTCCGAGCCGCGCGCCGCGGCGATGCCCTCGAGCACGCGATCGCCGACGCCGCCGACGGCGAGGCGGTCGACCGCATCCTCATCTCACAGCCGGGTATCGGGCCGTGGACTTCGGCGGAGACGCGCATCCGCGCGCTCGGCGACTCCGATGCGGTGAGCGTGGGCGATTATCACCTCGCTCACCACGTCGGCTACGCCCTCACGGGTTCGCGCACCGACGACGACGGGATGCTGCAGCTGCTGTCCGCATGGCCGGGCCACCGGCAGCGCGTCATCCGGCTCCTCGCCGCCGGCGGGGTCCGTGAGCCGCGTCGCGCGCCCCGGCTGCATCCGGAAGACCATCGCGACCGCTGACGGCTGACGCAGGAGGGGTGGACGCGGCGCCTCGTCCGCGCGACGATGAGGTCATGATCGAGACGATCGACGATGTTCCCGACGGCGTCCTCGGCTTTCGCGCCGTCGGCGACGTGACGGCCGAAGACTACGAGAAGGTGCTGGATCCGGCCCTGGACCGAGCGCTGGCCTCCCACGAGAAGGTGAACCTCGTGATGGTGCTGGGTGACCGGTTCGAGCGCTACTCGCTCGGCGCGATGTGGCAGGACACGCTTCTCTCCGGCAAGCCGCGCCGCGTGTGGGGGCGCTGCGCCGTCGTCACGGGACACTCCGTGATCGCCGAGATCATCCACAGCCTCGCGTTCCTCTTCCCCGGCGACCTGCGCTTCTTCGCCGTCGACCGTGAGGAAGCGGCGATCGCGTGGGCGGCCGGAGGCGACGACTGACCTCAGGCGTCCACGTTCGACGGCGCGGGCCCGAGGTCTTCGAGCGCGCCCCAGACGTCATCGGGCACGGGCGTCGCCGCGAGCTCGTCGAGCTCGGCGAGGCGCGACGCAGACGAGACCCCGACGACGGTCGAATCGACCAGCGGTGACCGCAGCGAGAAGTGGAGCGCCGCAGCCCGCAGCGAGACCCCGTTCGACGCACACACCTCTTCGGCCGCCTGCACCCAGCGCCGCAGGTCGTCGGGCACCTCGCGATAGCCGTAGCGAGCCCCGGAGGCCGACCCCTTGGCGAGCAGCCCGGCGCCGAAGGGCGCAGCGTTGAAGACCGTCATCCCCCGCGACTTCGCGTCCTCGAACAGGGCGCGCCCGGTCTGGTCGACGAGCGTGAAGCGGTTGTGGCACAGCACAGCGTCGAAGGCGCCGGTATCGACGTACTGCTGGACGAGGGATGCGGGCGCGGCGGCGATGCCGATCGCATCGACGGCACCGGTGTCGCGCAGATGCCGCATCCCGTCGAGTGCACCGCCCGGGGCGACCGCCTGCTCGAAGGTGATCGTGAACGGGTCGTGCAGGTGCACCAGGGAGACGCGATCCACGCCGAGCCGCGCGAGGGATTCCTCATAGGAGCGCAGCACGCGGTCACGGTCGAAGACTCCGGTCTCGGGATCGCAATCGACCTTCGTGACCAACGGTGGCTGCCCGGCCGAGCCGACCTCGTCCGGGCTGAGCGTGGCCAGCGCCTTGCCGATCACGGCTTCCGAGCGGCCCCCGGCGTAGGCGTTGGAGGTGTCGAGGAGCGCGTGGTCGCTCCGCAGCAGGGCCACCACGAGGTCGACCGCGGTCGCCTCCTCGACGGAGCCGACCTCCGTGTCTCGCCCGAGTCCGGATGTGCCCAGGGTCAGTGCGGACGGTGCGGGAGTGATCACGGCGCTCATGCGCTCCACACTCCCACGGATGCCGGCGGCCCGTCACCCCGCGGCCGGCATCCCACGGCCGGCATTCCGTGGCCGGCGTGCCCGTAGGCTGGCGACATGTCTGAACCTCGCACCGGGTTTCCGCGCGGCCGGCTCCAGTGGCTGCTCGGCACCGTTCTGCTGTTCGTCGTCGGCGTGCTGATCGGGCTGATCCTGCAGAACGTGTGGCTGGGCGTGATCCTCGCCGGGGCGATCTCGATCGGATGGCTCATCGCGTACGAATCCTGGCGCGGTCGCCGGGTCGGCCTCGACGATCCCGATGACGACGGCGCACAGGTCTGAGTTCTCCCCCGGAGAGGCGCGCGCGAGCCGACTTAGGCTAGCCTAAGTCGCAATGAATTCCTCGACTGAGACACCCACTTTCCGCATCGAACGCCGGCCACTCGAGCTCCGGTTCCGGTGGACGACGCTGACCGCCCGGGAGTGGGTCACTCCCGATTACGTGCGCGTGCGACTGACCGGCGACGACTTGGTCGGGTTCGCCTCGCTGGGCGCCGACGACCACATCCGCGTCTTCTTCCCCGACGGCGAGACCTCGACGGTGGAAGAGCTCCGTGCCGCGCCGAGCCGGGAGTACACCCCCCTCGCATGGGACGCCGACGAGGGATGGCTCGACCTGGAGTTCGCCGTCCACGGCGATCAGGGCGTCGGCGCGCCCTGGGCGGCCCACGCTCCCCTCGGCTCTCCGGCGGGCGTGGGCGGACCGCGCGGCTCCGCGGTCATGGCCGGACGACCCGACGCCTGGTTCCTCGCCGGCGACGAGACGGCCGTTCCCGCGATGCGCCGCTTCGTGGGACTGATGGATGCCGACGCGGTCGGCCGCATCCTGATCGAAGTGGCGGGGCCAGACCGTGAGCTGCCGCTGCAGAACCTGCCCGCGGGAGTGTCGGTCTCGTTCGTCCATCGGGGCGACGGTCCCTCCGGCACGGCTCTCGCCGCGACGCTCGAGGGGATCGGTGCGGACGAGCGACCAGATGGCGCGGTGTTCGGGTTCGTCGCCGCCGAGCAGGCGATCGTGAAGAGCGGACGGGCGCTTCTGCGCGAGCGCTGGGCGCTTCCGGCGGAGCAGATCGTCGTCAAGGGCTACTGGAAGCGCGGCGAAGCCGAGTACCACGCGCCCCACTGAACCGGCTGTCGATACCGTTCCGGAGATCCCTCCGCGAGTGGGCACGCTGCGCATCGTCGGAGTAAGGTCCGAAGGCAGCGGTGAGCGAAGGGAGCCGGTGGTGAGCAACGACGGGAACGGCGGATTCTCCGACGACGAGAAGGCCGCGATGAAGCAGCGGGCCGAGGAATTGCGATCGACGAAGGGCCTGAAGGGCGCGGCGAAGCTGGCGCGCGAGATGGAGGCGTGCGTGAGCGCCATCGACGAGCTCGAGGGAATCGACTCCGAGGTCGCGACGATGTTCCACCGGCTCGTGTCCGAGGAGGCCCCGGACCTCGCGCCGAAGACGTTCTACGGCTTCCCCGCGTACGCCAACGGCGAGGGCAAGGTCGTCATGTTCGTGCAGCCGAAGTCGAAGTTCGACACGCGATACCCGACCGTCAACTTCGACGAGCCCGCGCACCTCGACGACGGCGCGATGTGGCCGACGTCATTCGCGGTCGTCGAGGTCACATCCGACGTCGAGTCGCGCCTGCGCGACCTCGTGCGCCGCGCCGTGGCCTGACCCCCGACGCGACGACAGGGCTACATCTCCTCGTGGGTGTCGGGGTCGCCGCCCCACAGACGTCCCCGTTCGAGCGCGGAGATCGCCGCGACCTCGTCGTCGGTGAGCTCGACGTCGAACACGTCGGCGTTGTCGCGCTGGCGATCGGGGGCGGCGGACTTGGGGATGGGCGTCGAGCCGAGCTCCACGTGCCACCGCAGCGCGATCTGCGACGGCGACTTCCCGTGGATCTCGGCGAGTTCGCGCAGGATCGGCTCCGTGAGCAGCTCGCTGCGCTTGGCCAGCGGGCTCCAGGACTCGGTGCGGATGCCGTGCTCGGCGTGGAACGCGCGCAGGGCCGCCTGCGGAAAGTACGGGTGCAGTTCGACCTGATTCACCGCGGGCACGACGCCCGTCTCCTCGATGAGGCGCTCGAGCATCGGCTGGGTGAAGTTCGACACCCCGATCGACCTGAACTTGCCCTCGTCGCGGAGGTCGATCATCGCCTTCCACGTGTCGACGTACGCGTCGACGCTCGGATTGGGCCAGTGGATGAGGCTGAGATCGATGCGGTCCAGACCGAGCACATTCAGCGAACCGTTGGTCGATTCGATCGCCTGGTCGTAGCCGTGATGTCGTCCCGGGATCTTCGTCGCCACGACGAGCTCGTCACGGTCCACGCCGCTCCGGCGCACCGCTTCCCCGATCTCCCGCTCGTTCTCGTAGTTCACCGCGGTGTCCAGCAGTCGGTAGCCCGAAGCGATGGCGGCCACGACCGCCTCGATGCCATCGTCGCCGTTCAGCCCGTAAGTGCCGAGGCCCAGCTGCGGGAAGAGCGTGTCGTCGTTGAGCGTGACCGTCGGGATCTGCATCACCGAAGGCTTGTCCTGCGGAGTCATTCGTTCGGCACGTCGCCGTCGGCCACGCCTTCTCGAGCGGCGCGCTCATCGGCGTCCGCCGAGTTCTGGGTGTCCTCGTCGACATCGGGATCGAGCACGGCATCCCGGTCTCGTTCGAGTCGTTCGCGGTCTTCGGTGCGCTCGTGGTCGGCGTCCTGCGCATGCCCGTCGCCGTAGAAGCCGGGGGCCGGGGGAATCGGGAGGTTGGACATGGTGGTCTCCTTTCCGTGCGGACCTCCACCGTAGGAGGGGAGGCGCGGACCGCGCGACGGGGTTGCGTGCGACAGCGACGGGAGCTAGCGGCGATCGTGCACGGGTTCACCGTCGACCAGGACCAGGCGGATGTCGGCACGCGTCGCCTGCCACACCAGCGCGAGCACGGGGTCGCGCGGCGGCTGGAGGTGCGACCCGCCCGTTTCGACGAGCACGAGGTCGGCACGCTTTCCCGGCTCGATGGAGCCGAGGTCCACCTCCCGTCCGAGAGCTCGAGCGCCGTCGATGGTCGCGTGCGCGAAGATCTCGTGCGCGGTCGCGCGCGCATGACCCGTACCGGCGACCCGGTCGAACATGAGCGCTTGGCGCATCTCGGCGCCCATGTCGGCGGTCGCGTTCAGCGTGGCGTTGTCGAGACCGAGTCCGACGGCGACACCCGCATCGCGAAGCGCGCCGAGCGGACTCGACGTGCCGCCGAGCAGCATCGTCGCGGCAGCGCAGTGGGCCGCGCCCATGCCGCGGTCCGCGAGGAGTTCCCGGTCGCTCGCGTCGGCGAAGACGGCGTGTGCCGCGACGGTGCCGGGTCGGACCAGACCGAGGCGGTCGAGCCGTGCGACCGCGCGCTCACCGCCGACGTCGACGGCACCCGCCTCGGATGCGCACACGTGCGTGGTGAATCCGACGGAGCGCGCGCGTGCCACGTCACCGAGGCCGGCGAGAAGCGCGTCGCTCGCCATCTCGGGCAGTTCCACGCTGGTCCACACCGCGACACGACCGGTCGCGAGGTCGCACGCGGCATCCGCGAACCGCCGCGCGACGTCGGTCGGCGCGACGAGGTCGGCCGGTTCGACCGCGTGATGGTCGAGGAGCGCATCCCACCCCGGCGGGAGCCGGTCCGAGACCATGGGAGCGACGATCCACCGCAGACCCGTGCGAACGGCCGCCGCCACGGAGGCGACGAGACAGGCGTCCGCGCGGCGGCTGCCCACGCCCCCGACACCCCAGCAGTCGACCACGGTGGTGATCCCGGCCCGCGCCAGGTCGGCGCCGGTGAGCGCAACGGCCCGGCCGGCGTCCGCGCCGCCGTAGCCGAGCACGGTGCCGTAGTAGGTGCCGAACAGCCAGTCGAAGAAGTCCGGCGCCTCATCGCGCGCGCCCCGACCGAGCGCGTCCATCGCGTGCTGATGCGTGCTGAGGAATCCCGGATGAACGATGCCGCCGCGCGCATCCACTCTCTCCCGCGCCGTCGGCGCCCGCCCGGAACCGACAGCGGTGACGGCACCGTCGTCGACGGCGATCCAGCCATGCACGACATCGCGTCGCGCATTCATCGTCACGATGACGGCGTCGTCGACGACGAGGTCGTGCACGGCGGTCACCGCGGGAAGAGCGGGATGCGGCCCAGCGCGAACAGCCGATCGGCGTAGGACGCGAGGGCATCCGGCCACCCGTCGCCCTCGGCCAGGAGCGCCCCGACGCCGACGATGTCGGCTCCCGCCTGTTCGAGGAGAGCGAGCGCCGCACCCGACGACGATCCCGTCGAGATCACGTCGTCGACGAACAGCACGCGACGGCCGCGGATGTCATCGAGCCGGGCACGGTCGAGCAGCAGCGATGCACTCGACGTGCTCGTGATGGCGTGAACGGGTGCTTCGAGGGCGTCGCCGAGGTGCACCTTGCGGGTCTTCTGCAGGATGACGTAGTCGTCGAGACCGAGGGCGCGGGTGACCTCGATCGCCACGGGGATGCCGAGGGTCGCCGGCGCGACGACGATATCGGGCGCGGCACCGGCGAAGTGCGCGGCCAGCTCGCGTCCCGCTGTCTCGATGACCGACACAGGCTGGTCGATCACCATCATGAGCGCGATCGACAGGTCCTCGGAGACCGGGATCACCGGCAGCGTCACGTGCTGGCTGCCCATCTGTGCCGTGTAGGTCTCGGGGATGCCGGGGGTCTCGTCCATGGAATGCACGGTACGCAGGCGGGATGTCGCACACGTTTCGGAGCGCTGCGGGCATGACCGCGCGCTCATGTCGATGCGGCAGCGTCTTGCCCTCCACAGGCGCGTCCGTGCCTCGCTTTATCCACAGGTATATGCCGGTCAGAGAGGCTTTTTAGCCCCGCGGGAATGTCGGAGGCCCCGGGCACAATGGGGGCATGGAACAGTTCGCGAGTCGCCTCGATCGAGCGCAGATCGCGCTGGCGGAAGCCACCGCGGATGCGTTCGTCGACGGCACATGCCGCGAGCTTGACGATGAGGACCTGCTGGGTATCGTCAAACAGGTCGCGCACGTGGCGCGGCTGGCCGAGGCGCTGCTCGTCGATGCCGCGGGAGAGGTACAGGATCGCGTCGACTCCGCGGTGCCGAGCGAGCGACTCACGACCGTGCGCGGATGCCGGTCGACGAAGGAGCTCGTTCAGCGCCTCACACGCGGATCCTCCCGCTCGACGACGGAGCTGCTGCGGGCAGCGAAAGCCGTCAGCCGCCCCACCGCGCTCGCCTCCGGTGAGGCACTGCCGGCGCGCTATCCGGCACTTCGGGCCGCGCTCAGCCGCGGTGACGTCGGCATCGACGCGGTCGCGACCGTCGCGGGCACGATCGATGCGGCCGGTTGCGCGGCAGAGGCCCGATGGGCGGCGGATGAGGAGCTCGCAGCCTCCGCGTGCGGCACGGGCGCAGACGGCGCCCCCGCGGCCGGGGTCGACGAGCTGCGGCTGCAGGCGCAGGTGTGGGCCATCTGGCTCGACCAGGACGGCGCCGAACCACGCGAGGCGCGGGCGATGCGCAAGCGCGGCGTCACTCTCGGTGCCTGTCGCGACGGACTCGTTCCGATCTCCGGGAGCCTGCTCCCCGAGGTCGCCGGCCAACTCGGAACGCTCTTCGATGCAATTCTCAACCCGAAGACCGACGGCCCAGCGCTGCCTGACGGGCCGAGGTTCACCCCGGACGAAGACACCACCCGCTTCGGCGGCGAATCGCTGGAGGAGCAGGTGACGGATGCTCTCGAGTCGTCACGACCGGATCTGCGCAGCCGCGTGCAGCGGCAACACGACGCATTCGCCTCGATCCTCGGCGTCGCGGCCCGGTCGGGAGACCTGCCGACCATCGGGGGTGCGGCTCCGACCCTCGTGGTCGCGGTGAGTGCCGACGACCTCCGCACCGGCACGGGCTCCGCCCACATCCCGAGCCTCGGCGCGGAGCCCGTTCCGCTCGGCGTCGCGCGGCACACGGCGTGCACCGGCGCTGTCCAGCGCGTGTTCTCCGACGACAACGGTCGCATCCGCGCGATCCACACCGTCGAGCGCGTCTTCGATCAGCATCAACGCCGAGCCATCACGCTCCGTGACGGGAACTGCATCATTTCCGGCTGCGACGTGCCGGCAGCATGGTGCGAGATCCATCACGTCACCGAACACTCTCGCGGCGGACCTACCCACACCGACAACGGCGTGCTGCTGAGGCTGTCGCATGAATCTGCAGGTGATTGGGCGCGCCTGAGGCGGGTTTATGCCTGATCAGGTGATGATTAAGTATGGTCGTGAATG
>NZ_DCMW01000011.1:82268-83014 GCF_002321605.1 Microbacterium sp. UBA1612 | reverse complement strand
TCCAGCCTGAGTTAGGGCCGAGCGGGGAGGAAAAGCGACGGGCGTCGATGCCGGCACGCGGCGGCGCGCCGGGGCGGCGGAGCCCGTCAGGAAGCGTCGCCGCGGGGGTGGCGTGTGGCGGCGCTGGTGCGACCGAAACCGAGAGAGCCGGCGACGGCGGGCAGCAGCGCCTCGGCTGTGCGGCGGTAGCCGAGCGCGCTCGGGTGGAAGCGATCAAGGCTGAACATCTCATCGGGCTGCGAGATGAAGAACGGGCCGACGGCGTGCCGGAGCGAGACCGCATACGCGCCGGCGGCGACGGCCGCGTCCGCCTGAGCGAGTGCGAGCTGGCGCGACATGCGCGATCCGAGCGAACGAAGCGGCTGCGGCACCGGACGGAGGGCACCGAGATCGGGACACGTGCCGACGACCACCTGCGTTCCGCGCGAGCGGAGGCGTGCGATCGCCTCGGTCAGGTGCGAGACGGAGGTCGCCACCGGAACGCGGTGCGTGATGTCGTTCCCGCCGACGATGATGACCGCGACATCGGGTTGGTACTCGTCCGGCAGGTCATCGAGCTGCTCGCGGAGCGCCGATGACTCGGATCCGACGACCGCCACCGTGCGCAGGCGCACGGGTCGCCGCGCCCTGTTCGCGAGGCCCTTGGCGATGCGCGCCCCGAGCGTCTCCTTGCGTCGCGTCGCGCCGAGACCGGCGGCGATCGAGTCACCGAGGATCAGCAGCTCCAGCGGCTCGCCGTCGAGCTT
>NZ_DCMW01000011.1:79915-81959 GCF_002321605.1 Microbacterium sp. UBA1612 | reverse complement strand
GGCTCGCCGTCGAGCTTGCGCCGCCACACCCGGTCCGCCTCGAGGGCATCCTCCCCCAGCGGCTTCCCGATCACGCGGCGGGCGTACGCCGCCTGCCGCGCCAGCGCGATGCGGACGACCACCATCGACGATATGACCGCCCCCGCCGCGGTCATCCCGACCACGACGCCCGTCCCGGCCCTGCTCATGCGCCGATTCGACCGGGTCGACGTGAACCCGGGCTGACGCCGCGGTGAACGGATGCGGCCAGACGCCTCACTCGAGCGGTTTGACCTCGAGGTCATCGATGTGCGCCCCGGCGGTCACCGCCGCGAAGTGGGAGTACCCGTCCGCGGCAGCCCGCTCCAGCAGGGTCTTGA
Organism: Microbacterium sp. UBA1612; assembly: GCF_002321605.1. Taxonomy (NCBI): domain Bacteria; kingdom Bacillati; phylum Actinomycetota; class Actinomycetes; order Micrococcales; family Microbacteriaceae; genus Microbacterium; species Microbacterium sp. UBA1612. The sequence goes on along the minus strand of NZ_DCMW01000011.1, from coordinate 81,600 downwards.
GGTTTCTCGGTCGCTGTTCGAGCCGCACCCGCTGACCGCGACGGATGAACGCGGCCTTCAGCGCGGCGAGCTCGGCGACCGGCACATCCCGGTCGTGCACGAGCACGATCGCCGGGGTCGCCTGGTCGACCTGGTCCGCGACGAGGTCGACGATGCGCTCGAAGCCGATCGAGAAGCCGACGGCCGGCGCCTCCTGTCCGAGGAAGCGTCCGATCATGCCGTCGTAGCGTCCGCCGCCGCCGAGCGAGTAGGGCACCGACGGGTGCGCGACCTCGAAGATGGTGCCGGTGTAGTACCCCATCCCCCGCACGAGGAACGGATCGAACGTGAGCGGCACACCGGCGCCGCGCGCGGCGGCGACGGCCGCGCCGATCTCACCGAGCGCACCGGCCGCCTCCCCATCCAGCCCCGCGGGCAGCGCGGCGCGGATCGCGTCGACGCCGAACCCGGATGTCTCTTCCGGCTCGCGCGAAAGGAATTCCGCGAAGGCCTCGACGGCCGCGCGCGCACCGGAGCGCTCGAGCAACTCGGTACGGACCCCGTCCGGGCCGATCTTGTCGAGCTTGTCGATCGTGATGAGAACGCTCGGGCGCTCCTCGACAGGAAAGCCGAAGTGCTCGAGCATCGCGTCGAGCAGGCGCCGGTCGTTGATGCGCACCGACCCACCCTCGAGCCCGAGGGCATCGAGGGTGTCCAGCGTCGCAGTGATCAGCTCCACCTCGGCACGGGTGGACGCATCCCCGATGATGTCGATGTCGCACTGCATGAACTGCCGATAGCGCCCCTTCTGCGGTCGTTCGGCTCGCCACACGGGCGCGATCTGCACCGCCCGGAAGATCGTGGGGAGCTGGCCGCGGTTGGTCGCATAGAAGCGCGCCAGCGGGACGGTGAGGTCGTAGCGGAGCCCGAGATCGGTGAGCGCCGCGGGGTCTTCGGCCGCCGCGACGATCGCTTCGGCATTCAGCCCGCGCTTGAGCACGTTGAAGGCGAGCTTCTCGTTGTCACCGCCGATGCCGGCATGCAGGCGCGCGTACTCCTCCATGACGGGGGTCTCGATCTCGTCGAAGCCGTGGGCGCGGTAGCGCTCCCGGATGACGGCGAGCACTCGCTCGCGGCGGGCCTTGTCTGCGGGGAGGAAGTCGCGCATGCCGCGCGGCGGGTTCACGGATGCCACCCGGCTATTGTTCCAGGTCGGCCGCCCCACCCTCTGCCGCACGGACGTCTGCGGTGAGCCCGCGCAGGCGCTCACGCAGGGCCCGCTCCGCGTCCCAGCCGTTCTCGCGGGCCACGGCGACGAGTGCGAGCAGCGCGTCGCCGAGGTCGTGCTCGGACTCGGGGCGTTTCGTCTCGGTCGCTCCGCTCCCTCGCTCAACGACCGGGGGGACGGTCGCCCCGCGAGCGAAGCGAGACGAATCGCCCACGCCCACCTGCGCGGCCTTGCCGACGAGCTTCTGCGCGAGCGCGAGCGACGGCATGTGGTGCGATACTCCATCGAGAACGGACTGCCGCTCGTGCTTCTCGGCCGCCTTCGCGGCGTTCCAGTGCACGAGGACCTCTTCCGGAGTGTTCGCCACGGCACCGGCGAACACATGAGGGTGCCGGCGCACCATCTTCTCCGTCAGCCCTCGCGCGACGTCGTCGATGTCGAAGGGGTCCTCGGCATCCCTCGAGGCGATCTCGGCGTG
>NZ_DCMW01000011.1:23150-79530 GCF_002321605.1 Microbacterium sp. UBA1612 | reverse complement strand
GCCTCGATCGCGTCGATGAGCTCGGCGCTCTCCTCCACGAGATACGGCACGAGTGCGCGATGGTCGATCTGCTGCGTCCAGACGCACCGGTCACGCACCGCGCGCATCGTGTCGGCGGCCTGTCGGAGCGGATCGCTCAGGCGGTCGTCGCGGGGGTCTTCTGCTCGAGACGGCGATAGTGCCATGCCCGCCACGATACGAGAACACCGGCGAGCACGAGCGAGACCATCGACCCGGCGAGAACACCGAGCGTCGCCTGATCGCGGATCTCCGGATGCTCGGCGAAGGCGAGCTCCGACAGCAGCAGCGAGACGGTGAACCCGATCCCACCGAGCGAGCCCGCCGCCAGAAGGTCGGTGAAGGTGAGCGCCGGCGGGCCTTCGCGACGACCGACGCGGAGGGAGATCCATCCGAAGATCGAGATGCCGATGATCTTGCCGACCGGCAGAGCGACGAGCACACCCCAGAAGGCGGGTGAGAGCTCGCCCGCGCTCACCTGGGGGATGACCACGAGCGCGGCGGAGAACGCGAAGACGGGGAGGACGAGGCCGTTCACCCAGGGCTCCAGCACGTGTCGAGCGTGGAGGGCGGGCTGCTGGCTCATCGCGAGGCCGAGCGCGACGCCGGCGATCGTGGCGTGCACGCCCGACTTGTACACGAGCGCCCACGTCACGACGCCGATGACGATCAAGGCGATCGTGATCGGGATGCGGGCGCGGGTGTCGACGCGGCGGGAGAGGATGCCGAACAGCACGACCAGCCCCGCCGCCCCCAGGAGCATGCCGTAGTTGACGTCACTCGTGAACAGCACGGCGATGAAGACGATGCCCACGATGTCGTCGAGGATCGCGAGAGCGAGCAGGAAGACGCGGAGGGCGGAGGGGAGCCCCTTGCCGAACACCGCGAGCACGCCGAGGGCGAAGGCGATGTCGGTCGCGGTGGGGATGGGCCAGCCGTTGACCGCGTCGGAGCCGTTGGCGATGACGAGGTAGATGACGATCGGGACGATCACGCCGCCCGCGGCGGCGATCGCCGGCTGCAACGCCTTCTTGGCCGAGTTCAGCTGGCCGCTGGTGAGTTCGAACTGCAGCTCGACGGCGACGACGAAGAAGAAGAGGGCGAGGAGGCCGTCCTTGATCCAGTGCGACACCGACAGCTCGAAGAACTCCGGGATGCCGATGTACACGTGCATGAAGTCATCGACGGCGGGCCCAGCGGGAGAGTTGGCCACGGCGAGGCCTGCCGCAGCGGCGACGAGCAGGACGATCGCGGGGAAGCGCTCGGACCGGAACAGTGACAGGAACGGGGGCGACTGAGGAGACTGGGACATCGGGTCCTTTCGTCTGGTGGGATGCGCTGAACGACGCCGACCAGACTTCCCGGCACACCAAGCTCCCAGTCTACCGGCGCCGGGAGCGAGGACCCGACGACCCTCCCCGTGTCCGGAGCACACCGTCGACGCCGCTAGCGTTGAACGCATGCGCGAACTGACGAACACCGAGGCGATCGACCTCGTCGGCCGCTACGAAGCCGGCCAGGAGATCCCCGACACGATGCGCGCCGACGTGCGCCTGCTGGGCGGATTGCTGGGACGGGTGCTCCGCGAGAGCGGTTCACCCGGGCTGTTCGAGGATGTCGAGCGACTGCGCGCGGCGACGATCCAGGCATACACGGATGCGACCCCGGAGGCCTTCGCCCGGGCAGAGGCGATCGCCGACTCCTTCAGCATCGACCGCGCCGAAGAGGTCGCCCGCGCCTTCACCTGCTACTTCCACCTCGTCAACCTCGCCGAGGAGCACCAGCGCGTGCGGGTGCTGCGCCAGCGCGACGGCCGCCCCGACCGCGAGGACGCCACCGACTCGGTCGCTGCGGCCTTCGTGCGCCTGGCCGCCGAGATCGGCGACGATTCAGCCCTCGAGCGTCTGCAGGCGCTGCGCTTCCACCCTGTCTTCACCGCCCACCCGACCGAAGCACGCCGGCGAGCGATCTCCACGGGCATCCGCCGTCTGGCCGAGCTGCTGGAGGAACGCGACGCGACGCTGCGCAACGGCGCCGACGAGGGGCGGACCGAGCGGCAGATGCTCGAGGAGATCGACACGCTGTGGCGCACCGGCCCGCTTCGGGCCGAGAAGCCGTCGCCCACCGACGAGGTGCGCGCCGTGATGGCGGTCTTCGACGACACCCTGTTCACGTCGATCCCGGAGGTCTACCGTCGCGTCGACGATGCGCTGCAGGGACCGGCCGCCGGAAGCCGCTCCCCCGTGGTGCGCCCGTTCGTGAGGATCGGATCCTGGGTCGGCGGCGACCGTGACGGCAACCCGTTCGTGACGGCGTCGGTGACACGCAAGGCGGCGAAGATCGCCAGCGAGCATGTGCTGCTCGGTCTCGAGCGCGCGGCCCTCCGCATCGGACGCACCCTCACCCTCGACGTCGACACGACGCCGCCGAGCGACGCCGTCACGTCGCTGTGGCATCGGCTCCGCTCTGCTGACGAAGATGCGGCGCGCGACATCGCCAAGCGCTCCCCCGGCGAGCTGCACCGCAGCGTCGTGCTGCTGGCGGCACGGAAGATCGCCGCGACCCGCACCCGTGACGCTGATCTGGCCTACGCGACGCCGGACGAGCTGCTGGCCGACCTTCGCGTGGTGCAGGACTCCCTGGTCAGTGCCAGCGCACCGCGGCAGGCCTACGGCCAGCTGCAGCAGCTGATCTGGCAGGTCGAGACCTTCGGTTTCCACCTCGCCGAACTCGAGGTGCGCCAGCACTCCGCGGTGCACCGCAAGGTGCTCGACGAACTCGATGCCGGCGGCGAGCGGTCCGAGCTCGCCGAGGAGGTGCTCGAGGTCTTCCGCGTGGTGAAGTTCCTGCAGGACCGCTACGGTCCGCGTGCGGCAGGTCGCTACATCGTGTCGTTCACGCAGTCGGCTGAGGACCTCGCGAACGTGCACCGCCTCGCCCGCTACGCCGTCGGCGAGGGCGCCACCCCGCCCGTCCTCGATGTCATCCCCCTGTTCGAGACGTTCGCAGATCTCCAGGCCGCGCCCGGCATCCTGCGCGAGATCGTGCAGCATCCGGCGTTCGCGGCCCGTCTCGGCGAAACCGGAAACCGGCTCGAGGTCATGCTCGGGTACTCGGATTCGTCGAAGGACGTGGGCCCGGTCGCGGCGACTCTTGCGCTGTACGAGGCCCAGGCGGCGATCGCGGACTGGGCGAAGGAGTCCGGTATCGAGCTGACGCTGTTCCACGGCCGCGGCGGCGCTCTCGGGCGCGGCGGCGGACCGGCGAACTCGGCGATCCTCGCGCAGCCGCCGCACTCCGTCGACGGCCGGTTCAAGCTCACCGAACAGGGCGAGGTGATCTTCGCCCGCTACGGCGAGCCGGCGATCGCCAAGCGCCATATCGACCAGGTCGCCGCCGCCATGCTCCTGGCCTCCTCGCCATCCGTGGAGCGCACCAATCGCCACGCCGCCGAGCGATTCCACGCGATCGGCGCGACGATGGATGCCGCCAGCCGCGACCGCTTCGCCGCGCTCGTGAACGCACCGGGCTTCGCGCCGTGGTTCGCGCAGGTGACGCCGATGGAGGAGATCGGGCTGCTGGCGCTGGGATCCCGCCCGGCGCGACGCGGGCTGTCGGTCGAGTCCCTGGCCGACCTGCGTGCCATCCCGTGGGTGTTCGCGTGGTCGCAGGCCCGCATCAACCTCGCCGGCTGGTTCGGTCTGGGAACGGCCCTCGAGGCGGTCGGCGACGAGGGTCAGCTTCGACGAGCCTACGAGCAGTGGCCGCTGTTCCGCACCCTCATCGACAACGTGGCGATGAGTCTCGCGAAGACCGACGACCGCATCGCGATGCGCTACCTGGACCTCGGCGACCGCGAGGAGCTCGCAACGCTGGTCCGCGAGGAGATGGCGCTCACCCGCGCGTGGGTCGTACGCATCACCGACGGCGACGAGCTGCTGGCGAACAAGCCCGTGCTGCAGCGCGCGGTCAAGCTGCGCAGCCCGTACGTCGACGCGCTGTCCCTGCTCCAGCTGCGGGCGCTGCGCACCCTGCGCGACGACGCCGCGAACGGCCGCGACCTCGACCCCGACCAGCAGCGCCTGCTGCTGTTGTCGGTCAACGGTGTCTCGGCGGGTCTGCAGAACACCGGCTGATCTGCGTCAGAGAGCCTCGTCGTCCGCGTGACGGGCGAGGGAGCGCCCGTACCTCTCGGTGAGTTGCACCATGAGGTCTGGGGTCTCCCGGTCGAGTCCGAAGACGTATCCGGGAAAGTCCAGTTCACGCTGGGCCCGCCGGATCTGCTCGTCGCGCTCGGGCGGGAGGATCTGCGGGGGCTGACCGACGGCGACCCAGCCGATGGGCACGACGGTGTCCGCCGGGAGCACCGTGCGCAGGTGAACCACCGCATTGATGCGCACCTCGCTGCGCGCGCCGATGTGCGCTCCGTTGAACACGCGGGTTCCGGTCGCGAGGAAGACCTCGTCATCGATGACCGCTCCGGAGATGCTGGCCATGGGTCCGACGAGCACATGGGAACCGACATGCACCGGGTTGGTGGCCGTCGCCCGCACCAGTGCGTTCTCCATGACGATGACGTTCTCCGCGAGCGTGACCGCTCCCCCCTCAGCCGTGATCACCGCACCGTGCAGAACCTGACAACCGGCGCCGATCGTCACGTCTCCGCTGATCACCGCCGTCGGGGCGACGACGGCGTCGGGGTGGATGCGCGGAACTGCTCCCAGATGTGCGAATCGCATGGCGCCTCCTCGTCGACGGCGGTCAGCGCCATCGTAGCCAGCATCCGGCCGGCGCGACGCCTCGATACGATTGCGGCGCGAGGAGGACGGAATGGGCGAGCACGCGGCAGGGCGATTGTTCGAGCCCGAGGCGTTCGGATTCTACGAGCGTCTGGCGGCGGACAACACCCGGGAGTGGTTCACCGCGCACCGCGAGGAATATGACGGACTCATCCGGGAGCCTCTGGAGATGCTCTGCGAGATCGCCGAGGCGGGGTACGGCTCGGCGAAGGTGTTCCGGCCGAATCGAGATGTGCGCTTCAGCGCCGACAAGTCGCCGTACAAGACGAACGCCGCCATGGTCGCCGGCACGATCGCGAGCATCTACCTGTCGGTGTCGGCGGGCGGCATCGAAGTCGGCGGCGGGCTCTATCAGCCCTCGCGGGGACAACTGCGACGCGGCCGCGAGGCCATCGAGGACGATGCCACCGGATCGACCTTCGAGCGCATCGCCGATGACATCGAGGCGGCGGGCTTCACGTTCGCCGGGCCGCCGCTGAAGACCGCGCCGCGCGGCTACGACCGGGAGCACCCTCGCATCGTGCGCCTTCGTCTGACCCACTACGCCGCGCTGCGGCCGCTGCCTCGGGAGGCGACTGTCGACGACATCCAGCACGCCTGGCAGCAGATCGAGCCGCTGCGGCGATGGATCGTCGAGCACGTCGGGCCCTCGGACGACCGCCCCTTCACCCGCTGAGCGCGGGCCTCCACCCGCTGAGCCGCCCCGTCACCCGCTGAGCGCGGGCCTCCCCGTCGGCCGGTTACGCCGGCCGGCTCCCAGCGCGGCGATGTCCACAACTCCTCAAGTTTCGAGGCAATCGAAGCGGGACCGGTCGAAACCGGGCTCGAACGGCTCGAAAGGGAGGAGTTGTGACCGCCGAATGGACGCTGCTCACCCGACGCGGACCGCGGTCAGGCGCCGGTCTCGACCGCGCGGGAGGGGTCGGCGCTGTAGGCCGACCAGCCGCCCACATACAGACGCGCACGACCGATCCCGACGTGCTCCATCGTCAGCAGGTTGTGGCACGCGGTGACGCCCGAGCCGCAGTACGCCGCGACATTGGCGACGCTGTTCGCGTCGACCCCGACGGCTGCGAAGTTCTCCCGGATGCGGTCAGCGGCGAGCAGCCGTCCGTCGGCAGCCACGTTCTCGCGGCAGGGCACGCTCCGCGCACCCGGGACGTGTCCAGGGCGTGGGTCGACCGGATCCTCGTCGCCGGCGAAGCGCTCCCGGGGGCGTGCATCGACGGCGATGACACCGTCGCGGAGGAGGTCGTCAGCGGCGAGCAGCAGATCCGCAGGCCACTCCCGCACCGAGAAGTGCGACCGCTCCCGCACCGGCGACTGCGTCGACAGGTCTCCGGGGTAGGCACCGAGTCCGCCGTCGAGCAGCGCGGCGCGATGACCGCTGGCGCGCAGCATCCAGACCAGCCGCGCGGCGATCACCCCGCCCTGATCGTCGTAGGCGACGACGGTGTCGTCATCCGAGATGCCGAGTGTGCGCATCCCCTCGGCGAAGACCTCCGGCGGAGGAAGCGGGTGCCGACCACCCTCGGGTGACGCGGGCGCCGAGAGCCAGGTCTCGAGATCGACGAAGACCGCCCCGGGGAGATGACCGCGGTCGTAGGCCTCTCTGCCCGATCGACCGTCGAGGTACCAGCGCACGTCGGCGAGGACCACGTCACCGGGGAGTCCGTCCAGACCGTCGATCGCGACGAACGGAGGTACCTGCATCGGATCGCTCATCCCTCGAGCCTAATGATCCCGTGCCGGGGTGTTAGCGTCGACGCGTGAGCGCGTGGTGGAGTTCCTTCGTCCATTCATTGACGACGCGTCAGTTCGCACTCGTCGTCCTGCAGACGGTCGTCTGGCTCGGGATGGCCGCCGTCTGGGTCTGGGCCGTCGTTGTGGATCCCGACGGGTGGCGGATGTTCCTGGCCGTCGCGTCGACCATGCTCGCGCTCTTCTGGACGGGGATCCTCCTCGTCGCGATCCGCGAGAGGCGATCGGTCAGCGAGTGATCATCCTCGGGCTCCGCGATCCGCTTCGATGAGCGCCGCGAGACGATCCAGGTCTGCGCAAACCGCGGCGACATCGCGGGCGAAGTCCGCGTCGGTCAGTTCGACCTGACGCACGGTGAAGACGATCTCCGCCCCCTGAGGATGCGCGAGCACGCGCATCGGGTTCGTCACGGTGGTGCCTGAAGGCAGGGTCACGTCGTGATCGATCACCCCGAGCGTGTTCCGGGCGACGAAACGCACCTCGACACGACCCATGGGCGAGTCGAGGTGCACCCGGTCCCCGTCGATCACCAGGTCGCCCTGAGCGAGACCGGCGGCCCAGAGCGGAAGATGACGCGCATCCGCTGCGAACTCGTAGACCCGTCGCGGGTCGGCAGCGATCACCCGGCTGACATGCACGCTCTGCATGGCAATTAGCTTGACACAGGCCCGATGCGCCGGTCGCGCGCGGCAACGACATCCTGCCGCTCGCGCGGAGACGAGCCTCAGGACACCGCGGCCTTCTCGGTCTCGGCGGCGAGCGGCCAGAGCTGGTCGAGCAGCTGGCCGACCCACGACAGGAGATCGGCATCGGCCAGGGCCGCACCGCCGGCGGTCGGCAGCGGCACGACGAGCGCGTCGCCGTTCGCGACGAGCTTCGCTTTCGGATACAGGCGCTGCAGGCGCACACGCATCGAGTCGGGCAGGTGCGCCGGCGCGATCCGGAGGTTCGGACCCATCGCGACGACATCGGCGAGCCCGGAACGCGCCGCCCGGCGCCGCAACCGCGCCACGGAGATGAGCCCCGCGACCTCCTCCGGGGGCGTGCCGTAGCGATCGGCGAGCTCCTCGAGAACGAGGTCGATGGCGTCGTCTGCCGCCGTGGCGGCCGCGGCCGCCGACAGCTTCTGGTAGGCCTCGAGGCGCAGCCGCTCGCTGTCGATGTAGGACTCGGGGATGCGCGCCTGCACGGGCAGTTCCAGACGCAGCTCCGTCGGGCCCTCGGTCTCCTCGCCGCGGAACTGCGAGACGGCCTCGCCGATCATCCGGAGGTAGAGGTCGAACCCGACGCCGGCGATGTGTCCGGCCTGCTCGGCGCCGAGCAGGTTTCCCGCCCCGCGCAGTTCGAGGTCCTTGAGGGCGACCTGCATCCCGGAACCGAGATCGTTGTTCACCGCGATGGTCTCGAGCCGGTCGGCCGCGGTCTCCGACAGCGGCTTGCCGTCGTCGTAGAGGAAGTACGCGTACGCCCGTTCGCGACCGCGTCCGACGCGTCCGCGCAGCTGGTGGAGCTGGCTCAGACCGTACTTGTCGGCGCGATCGATGATGATCGTGTTCGCATTGGAGATGTCCAGGCCCGTCTCGATGATCGTCGTCGAGACCAGCACATCCGCTCGACGCTCCCAGAAGTCGTCGACCACCTGCTCCAGCTGGTGCTCGCCCATCTGCCCGTGCGCCACCGCGATCCGCGCCTCGGGCACGAGCTCGGCGAGGTCGGCCGCGACGCGCTGAATGGACTGCACCCGATTGTGCACGTAGAAGACCTGTCCCTCGCGCAGCAGCTCACGCCGGATCGCCGCGGCGATCTGCTTGTCGTTGCGGGGACCGACGAACGACAGGATCGGATGACGATCCTCCGGCGGCGTCGCGAGCGTCGACATCTCGCGGATGCCGGTGACCGCCATCTCCAGCGTGCGCGGGATCGGGGTCGCGCTCATCGCGAGGATGTCGACGTTGGTCTTCAGCTTCTTCAGCGCATCCTTGTGCTCGACGCCGAAGCGCTGCTCCTCGTCGATGATCATCAGCCCGAGGTCCTTGAAGACGACCTTCTCGGTGAGGATGCGGTGGGTGCCGATCACCATGTCGATCGACCCGTCGGCGAGGCCGGCGACGACCTGTCGCGCCTCCTTGTCGGTCTGGAAGCGCGACAGCGCACGCACCTTGACGGGGAAGCCGGCGAAGCGCTCGGCGAAGGTCTCGAGATGCTGCTTGACCAGGAGCGTGGTGGGAACGAGCATCGCGACCTGCTTGCCGTCCTGGATCGCCTTGAACGCCGCGCGCACGGCGACCTCGGTCTTGCCGAACCCGACGTCGCCGGAGAGGAGTCGATCCATCGGGATGGACTTCTCCATGTCGGCCTTGATCTCGTCGATCGTCTGCAGCTGGTCGGCCGTCTCGGCGAACGGGAAGGCTTCTTCGAGCTCGCGCTGCCACGGCGTGTCCTGCCCGAAGGCGTATCCCTTCGCGGCCATGCGCGCGGAATAGAGCTTCACGAGCTCCACCGCGATGTCGCGCACCGCCTTGCGGGCGCGCCCCTTCGCCTGCGCCCAGTCGCTCCCGCCCATCTTCGACAGCGAGGGTGCCTCTCCCCCGACGTACCGCGACAGGAGGTCGAGCTGATCGGTGGGCACGAACAGCTTGTCGCCGGGATAGCCGCGCTTGGAGGGCGCGTACTCGAGCACCAGGTACTCCCGCTGGCTCTTCACGGCGTTGCGGCCGCCCGAGGACACCTCCCGCTGCACCAGCTCGACGAACTTGCCGATGCCGTGCGTGGCATGCACGACGAAGTCGCCGGGCTTGAGCTGCAGCGGGTCGACGACGTTCCGGCGCCGCGAGGCGAGCTTCTTCACCACCCGCGCGTCGCCGCCGATGGTGCGGCCGTAGAACTCCGTCTCGGTGAGCACCGCGAACTTCGCACCGTCGGACTGGAAACCCCGTTCGAGCACGGCGCAGGTGAGTTGCGCGGTGCCCGTGGGCACGTCGCCATCGATGCCGTCCACGATCCGCGCGGCGATCCCCCGCTCGCTCAGCACGTCGCGCGCCCGCTCGACCAGTCCGGGACCGGATGCGGTCACCACGACGCGCCAGCCGTCCGAGAGCAGACCCCGCACGTGCTCGGTCGCGCCGTCGACGTTGCCCTGGAAGCTCGGCACCGCTGCCGCGGCGACCTTGACGGTGGCGGCGGCTTCGAGGGCGGCATCCACGTCGATGAGCCCTTCCGCCGACGCGTCGGCCGCGCCCGAGTCGAACCCGCTGAGGGTCCACCACACGCCGCCGCGCTCGGTGATCCGCTCGCGCAGGGTCGGGAGGGTGACGAAATCGCCGGCGCCGAGGTCGACCGGCGTCTGGGCGCCGGCGGTCGCGGCCGACCACGCCGCATCCAGGAATTCGCGGTTCGTCTCACTCAGGGTGATCGCACGCGTGACCGACCGTTCCGGATCGGCGAGTGCGAGCGCGGAGCCTTCCGGGAGGTAGTCGGCGAGGGTCACGAGATCATCCACGAGGACAGGCAGGAGCGATTCCATCCCTTCCACCGGGATGCCTTCGGCCATCTTCTCCAGCATGCCCCGCACGCCGGGCAGGGCGTCTCGGCGTGCCCGGGCGCGCTCGCGCACCGCGGGGGTGAGCAGCAGCTCCCGGCTCGCGACGAGTGTCACGAGGGCGACCTCTCCCGGCAGCGACCGCTGGTCGGCGACGGAGAACGCGCGGATCTGGTCCACCTCGTCGCCGAAGAACTCGACCCGGTAGGGATGGTCGGCGACCGGCGGGAAGACATCGAGGATGCCGCCGCGCACGGCGAATTCGCCGCGGCGCGACACCATGTCGACGCGGTGGTAGGCGCGCTCCACCAGCCCCGCGACGACGTCATCCAGCTCGTGACCGCGGTCGCCCGGACGCAGCGTGATCGCCGGCACGTCGGTGAGCCCCGCGGCGAGCGGCTGCACGGCACCGCGCACCGACGCCGTGACGACGAACGGGGTCGTGCCATCGTGCTCGGCGAGTCGCCGCAGCACGTCGAGGCGACGCCCCACCGTCTCGGGACTCGGGCTCAGCCGCTCGTGGGGAAGCGTCTCCCAAGCGGGGAAATGCACCACCTCCACGTTCGGGATGAGCGCTTCCAGCGCCGTCCCGAGCGTCTCCGCCCGGCGGCCCGTCGGTGCCACCGCGAGAAGGACGGGAGGCCGCCCGGAGTCGATCCGACGGCGCAGGAAGGCGGCGAGCAGCGGCGCATCCAGACCGGTCGGAGCGGAGACGTCGACGTCGCGGGAGGCCGAGGAGACGGCGTCCGCGAAGGACTCATCCTGTTCGAGGGCGCGCACGATCCCGGGAACTGTCACCGCACGAGTCTAGTCCGCCTCGCCGACATCGAGACCCACGACCTCGGCACGCGCCTCCTAGGATGAGTGCCGTGAGCGATCCCGCAGACCCCGGCAGCGAGCAGGAGAACACGGCAGGTCACGACTTCTCCGCACCCCCGGCGCCACCGCGTCCGCCGGCCCCCGCGCCGCCCTACGCACCACCGTCGCAGCCGGTGTACGGCACGCCGCAACCGCCCACGGCGGCCCCCGCCGCATCCGGCGAGCAGCCCACACTCGCCTACGGAACCGCACCGTACCCGGGCCAACCTCCGTACGGCCAACCTCCCGCCCCCTACGGCCAGCGTCCGTACGGCCCGCCTCCGGCCGCGTACGGGCAGCCCCCGTACGGCCAGGCCGCGCCGTCCTGGCCGTCCCAGCGCCCCGCCGCGAACGGATCGGCGACACTCGGGATCATCGCCTTCGTCGTGGCCGCCGTCGCCGGAATTCTCGTTCCCGTCCTCGGCGCGGTCGCCGGGTACGCCATCGGCGACGGCGTCGGTGCCGAGCTCGGCGACATGCCGGCGAGCGCGGATTTCGACCTCGCGATCCTCGCTCCGGTGCGGGGCTTGGTGCTGTTCGCAGAGATCACGTTCTGGACCGGGACCGTCCTCGGCATCGGGGCGCTCATCCAGGGCATCGTCGCGGCGGTGAAGGCCCGCGGCCGCGGCTGGGCCATCGCCGCGATCGTGATCGCGGCGCTCGGCCCGATCGTCTACGGCACGCTCGCCTACATCCTCTTCTTCGTCGGCCTCGCCGCCGGCGCCCTGTCGAGCGTCCCGTCCTTCTGACGCGTCGCCTCCCGCGCACCCGGAGAGGAGATCGCGCGTACAGAGGACGAAAGCCGCGGCGTCGGTCCTCGTGAAGCGGGGAATCCTCCGGAGGTGTCGGGATGCCGCGTTGCGGCCCGGCACGTCAGGGACGCGGGGCGTGGTGCCGCTGCTGCGCGGCGACGAGACCCTCGTCGACGAGCAGCTCCACCGCATCAGCGGCGTCGGCCAGGAGGTTGGGGAGATTCTGACGCTCGAGCGAGCCGAAGGGATCCAGCACCCAGTCGGCGGGGTCCTGACGGCCGGGCGGACGGCCGATGCCCACGCGCACGCGCGGGAACTCCGGGGTGCCGAGGGCCTTCGCCACGTCGCGAACCCCATTGTGGCCGCCGTGCCCGCCGCCGGACTTGAGCTTGATCGTGTCGAAGGGGATGTCGAGCTCGTCGTGCACGACCACGACGCGCTCGGAGTCGATGCCGTAGAACTTCGCCAGAGAGGACACGGGCCCGCCGGAGACGTTCATGAACGAGTTCGGCTTCGCGAGGATCAGCTTGTCCGCGCCCGGACGCAGCCACGTCTCAGCGACGCGCGCGCCCGCCTTGTGTGCACGCAGGGTCTCACCGCGTCGGTCGGCCAGCTCGTCGATGACCATCTGGCCGACGTTGTGACGCGTCGCCTCATACCGCGGTCCGGGGTTGCCGAGCCCCACGATGAGCCACGTGCGTGCCATGTGCTTTCCTCTCGGTCCGGGGGCGGGTCGGAAGACAGCACGAGGGGGATGCGACCGGCGCATCCCCCTCGTGTCCGCTCGCGATTACTCCGCGGATTCCTCGGACTGCTCGGCGGCGACCTCGGCGTCGGCCTCGGCGATCTCCTCCTCCGCGGCCAGCGCGGCGGTCGGCACGTAGATGGCGACGACGAGCGTGTCGGCCTCGGTGACCAGCGACGCGCCACGCGGGAGCTTCAGCTCGCCCGCGGTGACATGGGCGCCGTCCTCCAGTCCCTCCACGTCGACCTCGACGTGCTCGGGGATGTGGGTGGCCTCGACCTCGAGCAGCACGGTGGATGCGTCGAGGTTGGCGATGGTGCCGGCGAAGGGCTCACCGACGACCGTGACGGGCACGTCGACGTGGATCTTCTCTCCCTTCTTGACCACCAGCAGATCGATGTGCTCGATGATCTGACGAACCGGGTCGCGCTGGACGTCCTTGACGAGCGTCAGCTGGTCCTTGCCGTCGATGTCGAGCTCGAGCAGCGCGTTGGCGCGACGCACGAGCAGCGAGACCTGGTGGCCGGGCAGCGCGACGTGGACGGGCGAGGTGCCGTGGCCGTAGATCACGGCCGGGATCTGGCCGGCGGCACGCAGGCGGCGGGCGAAGCCCTTGCCGAAGTTCTCACGCAGCTCGGCGTGGACCTTCGCATCGATTTCGGTCGACATGATGGATTCTCCTTGCGGGCGCACAGGCCCGTTGCGATGCTCCGTCAGGAGCGAGGTATGGGGTGTTCGACTCGAACGCGAGTGCGTGAGGAAGTGCCTGTCCGCCCTCGTCGATCACGGATGCCGCAACGTCATGCGCGTATCCCTCGCCGAAGTTCAGCGACGAGTCTACCAGCGCAGCCGGTACGATGAAGACGCACCCGATCCAGCTTTCTCGGAGGACCCTTCATGGACTACGGCTTCGCCTCGCACGTCATTCTCTGGGCGGTGGGAGCCATCGCCGCGATCGGCGGCGTGGGCGTGGTGCTGGCCTTCTTCAGCATGGGGCGCCAGGCCTACCGGGACTGACCCGACGGCCACACCTCGACGACGACCTTGCCGGATGCACGCGAGTCGCGCGCGGTCGCGAAGGCCTGAACGACGTCGTCGGCGGGAATGACGTGGGTGACGACGTCTTCGATGCCCGGGTTCTCGTCGAGGAGCACGATGGCGTGGTCGATCTCGTCGTTGAAGCGGAAGGTGCCGTACCAGCGCAGCTCCTTCGAGATGAAGGCGGCGATGTTCAGCGGGCGTTCGGCATCGGGGACCATCCCGACCTGAACGACGATGCCGCCGATGGCTGCGGCCTTCAGCGCGGTGTTGATGGACGCGGCGACTCCGGAGCATTCCAGCACGACGTCGTATGCGCTTCCGGGCACGTCGTCGCGGGTGACGTTCAGAGCTTCGGACGCACCGAGGGCCAGCGCCCGCTGGAGGGGTTCGTCGAACACGTCGGTCACCGTCACCTCGGCACCCGCGGCGACCGAGGCGGCCACCGCGAGCAGACCGATCGGCCCCACGCCGGTGACGAGCAGTTTCTTGCCGCGCACGTCGCCGGCCTTCCCCAGTCCGTGCAGGGCCACGGCGAGCGGCTCGGCGAGCACCGCGCGGCGCACCGGAAGGGTCGGCGGCAGCGGACGGACCATCTCGCGATCGACGAGGATGCATTCCACCAGGCCGCCCTGGGTGTGCGGCCACGTGGAGGCCGACCCGAGGTAGGCGCCGCCCGGCCACAGGTGCGGGGCGTCTGCGAGGTCGTCGCGATGCTCGCCGAAGGTCGCGGGGTGCACGGTCACCGGCGTGCCCGGCTGCCACTCCCCGGTCGGGTCGTGGTCGATGCGGCCGGACACCTCGTGCCCCGGAATGAGGGGCTCGCGCACGACGAACGCTCCGTTGGCCCCGTCGAAGTAGTAGTGCAGGTCGCTGCCGCAGATGCCGACGTAGTCGATGCGCACGCGCACCTGATCATCGGTCGGCTGCGGGGTCTCGAGCTCCGCGATGCGGATGCTCTCCTTGCTGTCGATGAACGCGGCGCGCATATCGCTCTCCTTCCGATCAGACGACCGCGGTCATTCCGCCGTCGACGAAGATGTTCTGCCCCGAGACGAAGCTCGAGGCGTCCGAGACGAGGAACCGCAGGGCACCGTCGAGCTCCGAGAAGTCGCCCCAGCGCTGGGCGGGCGTGCGCTGCGCGAGCCAGCCGCTGAAGGCGGGGTCGTCCACGAGGTCGCGGTTCATCTCGGTGGCGAAGTAGCCCGGCGAGAGCGCGTTGACCTGGATGCCGTGGCGGGCGAGATCGGCGGCCATCCCCTTGGTCAGCTGCGCCACTCCCCCTTTGGAGGCGGAGTACGGCGCGATCGTCTGCCGTGCGAGGAACGACTGGACCGACGCGACGTTGACGATCTTGCCGGAGCCCCGCTCGATCATCGCGGGTGCGACGAAGCGCGAGACGTAGAAGACGCCGTTGAGGTTCGCCGCGATGATGTCATCCCAGTCCGAGACCCCGAAGTCCTGGATCGGAGCGCGGCGCTGCACGCCGGCATTGTTGACGAGGATGTCGGGGACGCCGTGTGCGGCGATCATTCCGGTGATCCCCTCCTCGACCCCCGCCGCATCGGTCACGTCGAACGCGACCGATGCGGCGGGCTGGCCCGACGCGTCGGCGATCTCGGAGGCTGAGCGAGCGGCCGCGTCGGCGTTTCGGCCGTGCACGATCACGCGGGCACCGGCGTTCGCCAGGCCTTCGGCGAGCGAGCGTCCGAGGCCGCGCGTCGAACCGGTGACCAGCGCGAGCCGGCCCGAGATGTCGAAGATGTCGGACATGGATTTCCTCCGGTCGTCGGGGTGGGTGCGTTCGGCGGATCAGACCATCGACGCGACGCCGAATACGGCGAGCACGAAGACGAACGCGGTGACCGACTCGATCGCCTGCTGAACCGTCCAGGTCTTCAGCGTCGTCTTCACGTCCATTCCCATGAGGCGACCCACGAGCCAGAACCCCGAGTCGTTGACGTGGCCGGCGAAGACCGAGCCGGCGGCGGTGGCGAGCACGATCGCGGCGATCTGCAGCGGGTTGAAGTCACCCGCGAGCACCGCCGGGGCGGCCAGACCAGCCGCGGTCACGAGAGCCACGGTGGCCGAGCCCTGGGCCAGGCGGATGACGACCGCGATGAGGTAGGCGGCGACGATGACCGGCAGTCCGAGGTCGCTCAGCGTGTCGGCGAGGGCCTCACCGATGCCCGATGCGCGCAGCACGGCGCCGAACATCCCGCCGGCGCCGGTGATGAGGATGACCGAGGCGACCGGGCCGAGTGCCGAGTCGAGCAGCTTCTCGATCGCCGTGCCCTTCTCACCACGGCGCGTTCCGAGCACGACCATGGCCACCAGGACCGTGATGAGCAGGGCGACGGGCGAGGTGCCCAGCAGCACCAGGACCTGCACCCACAGGTCATCGGCCGAGACGGCACCGATGCTGGCGAGGGTGGTCAGGCCGGTGTTCATGAAGATGAGGAGCATCGGAAGCAGCAGCAGACCCACGATCGTGCCGGGCTTGGGCGGGTTGACCGGCTGGTCCTCGTCGATGTCACCGAAGAGGGTGGGGACCGGCAGCGGGATGCGCGTCGAGACGAACTTTCCCCAGAGGTAGCCGGAGAGGTACCAGGTGGGGAAGGCGATGATCAGACCGACGATCAGCACGATCCCGAGGTTGGCGCCGTAGAGCTCGGTCGCCGTGACCGGGCCCGGGTGCGGGGGCAGGAACACGTGCATGACCGAGAACGCCGCGGCGGTCGGGATGCCGAACAGCAGCACGTTGTTCTTGGACACGCGGCGGGCCACCGCGAAGACGATCGGGAGCATCATGACGAGGCCGGCGTCGAAGAACATCGGGAACCCGAGGATCAACGAGGCGATGCCCAGCGCGAACGGCGCGCGCTTCTCGCCGAAGATGTCGACGAACCGGTCGGCGAGCGCTTTGGCCCCGCCGGAGTGCTCGATCAGACGGCCGAGCATCGCCCCCAGCGCCACCAGCAGCGCGACGGAGCCGAGCGTGCCGCCGAGACCCGTGGTGAGTGTCGTCGCGATGGCGCTCACGGGGATCTGCGCGGCGAAGGCCGTCAGGAGCGAGACGATGATCAGCGTCAGGAAGGCGTGCACCTTGAAGACGATGATGAGCAGCAGGATGAGCGCGATCGCGCCGGCTGCGATCAGCAGCAGCGGAGCCGTGCCCAGGGTCTGGGACCAATCTTCCATCGGTGAATCTCCGTTGATATGCCGAGGGCACCGACGAAGTCGTGCGGTGTCCGCGTGTACTATGCGAGCGTCCTCCGCAAGTCATCGCGAGGACACCCGATCCTTACACAAAGATCGTATTATTACCACCAGAAGATCGTATTTATTGGAGTCGCCGTGGCGCAGGCCTCGCACACGAACGTGCTCGACGACCTCGGCGTCCGCATCGCCGCGGGCGAGCTGACGTCCGGGCAGGTCCTGACCGCCGCCGGTCTCGAGGATGAGTACGGGGTCTCCCGCACGGTCATCCGGGAGGCCGTGCGCGTGCTGGAGGCCATGGGGATGGTCGCCTCGCGTCGGCGCGTCGGCGTCACCGTGCAGCCGGCGACAGCGTGGAGCGCGCTGGACCCGCGCCTGATCGCCTGGCAGCTGGCCGGCCCTCGACGAGCGCAGCAGCTGGTCGTCGTCACCGAGCTCCGTGCCGCGATCGAGCCCATCGCGGCACGACTGGCCGCGTCACGTGCGAGCGACGTGCAGCGCTCGGAGATCGTTCGTCTCTCGACGCTCCTCGAGGAGCTCGGCGCGCAGGGCCGCGGAGACACGGAGGAGTACCTCGCCGCGGACATCGCCTTCCACGACCTCATCCTCGATGCCAGCGGCAACCTCATGCTCGCCGCGGTGAAGAAGCCGATCGCCGAAGTCATCGCCGGGAGATCCCGCGTCGGTCTCACTCCCGCGACGCCCGAGCACGAGGCGCTGCACAATCACGCGCAGACGGCAGCGGCCATCGCGCGCGGCGACGCCGCCGCCGCGGAGCACCACACGCGGCGCTATGTCGACACGGTGCTGGGCGAGGTCAGGGGCGAGTCGGGCTGACGGCGCTCAGCGGGCCGTCACGTCGCATCCGATCCCGGACGGGTCTGCGAGTAGTGATCGAGATACCGCCCGAACTCCGCGTCGTAGTGGGCCTTCCGCTCGGAGCGCGGCGTCACATGCCCCGGAGCGGCGTCGTCGAAGGCGGCGTGCTCCGACGGCAGGCCGCTCGCGAGCAGTCCCATGCGGACCGCGCCGACGACCGAGCTGTGCTGGAGAGCCGAGACCTCCATCTCGGCACCGAAGACGTCGGCGACCAGCTGGGTCCAGAACGGCGACGACAGCACGCCCCCCGACAGGACGATGCGCCGGGGCATGCCGTTCAGAGCGGTGAGCTCCTTGAAGCAGTGGTAGAGCGAGAAGACGATCCCCTCGAGCACGCCCTGGTACATGTCGGCGCGGCTGTGGGTGGGCTTCAGGTCGAGGAAGCCGCCGCGGCGCTGGTCCTGCCATCCCGGACTGCGCTCGCCGAACAGGAACGGCAGGAACACGGGCAGCTCGGTCTTGTCCGCAGACAGGAGCGGCTCGATCTCGGAGTAGTCGGTCGTCAGCCCGAACAGCCGCTCCCTGGCCCAGTCCACGCAGTTTCCGCATCCCGAGGTCGCAGCCCCGCTCAGCGCGCCGAGCGGAGATCGGTACGACCACGTGCTCATCGCCGGCGAGAACGAGGGATGCCGCGTCGCGAACCTGAGGGCACCGCTGGTTCCCATCGAGAACGTCATGTCCCCGGGTTCGGTGGCCCGGTCCCCGACCTGGCTGAGGCCGCCGTCCGGCCCGGGCGTGAGCACCGGGATACCGGCCCGAAGCCCGAGGAGCACGGCCGCGTCGCGCGAGAGCGGCACGGTGTGGCCGGCGCCGCGCAGGGCCGGCAGGCGCACATCGGCGATGCCGAGCCGGTCGAGGACCTCCGCGTCCCACTCCAGGCTGTCGGCACCGAGCATTCCCGTGCCGGACGCGAGGGAGACGTTGGTCGATGCCTCCCCGGTCATCCGGGCGAAGTTCAGCGAGGCCTGGTCCAGCGCGAGTCGACCGTCGAGCGAGACCCCCTGCTCCGACAGCCATGCGAGCTTGAACGCAGGATAGATCGCGTTGACCATGCAGCCGGTGCGCTCGTAGAACCACCAGGTGAAATCGGCGTCACGTCGCTCTCGCGCAGACAGGTCCTGAGCGCTCGTGTCGGGCCACTCCCGCACGGGGGTGATCACGCGCAGGTCGTCATCGACAAGCGTGAGGCCGTGCCAGGTGCCGCTGAGCACGATGAGGTCCACCGCGACGCCGGCAGCCGCTTCTCGACCCAGGGCCATCAGCTGGGTGTAGATCGCGTCGGGATCGCGGACCGAGGTGTCGGGCCCCGGCACCTCGAAGCGCCGACTGCGCACCGAGGTGTGACCGGTCTCGGAGTCGAACAGGAGCGTCTTGGCCGAGGTGGTGCTTGATTCCAACGCGAGAATGATCATGTTCCAGGTCCGTCGTCTGTGACTTCCGGGGCATCGGTCGCCCCGCACTCAATAATATGATTTATTCGATCGTATCGGTTGCACCCACACCCTAGGCTGTATAGCGGCCCGGACGCCGCTCGGCGGCTCGCGGGCGACCCGACGAGCGGATCAAGAAGGAGCGCGCGTGAGCGAGAACTCAGCGAACATCGGCGTGGTCGGTCTGGCGGTGATGGGCTCGAATCTGGCCCGCAACCTCGCCAGCCGCGAAGGAAACACGGTGGCGGTGTACAACCGCTCTCGGGCCAAGACCGACGAGCTCGTCGCCGAGCACCCCGAAGCCGGCTTCGTCCCCGCGTTCTCCTACGAGGAGTTCGCCGCGTCGCTGCAGAAGCCGCGTGCGGCGATCATCATGGTCAAGGCCGGAAGGCCGACCGACGCGGTGATCGAGTCGCTCGTCGAGGTCTTCGAACCCGGCGACATCATCGTCGACGGCGGCAATGCGCTGTTCACCGACACCATCCGCCGTGAGAAGGCCGTGCGCGAGACAGGCATCAACTTCGTCGGGATGGGCGTGTCCGGCGGTGAGGAGGGCGCACTCCTCGGGCCCTCGATCATGCCCGGCGGCTCCGACGAGTCGTGGGTCACCCTGGGGCCGATCCTGACCTCCATCGCCGCGGTCGCCGAAGGCGAGCCCTGCGTCACGCACGTCGGACACAACGGCGCCGGCCACTTCGTGAAGATGGTGCACAACGGCATCGAGTACGCCGACATGCAGCTGATCGCCGAGGCCTATGACCTCATCCGACGCGGCACCGGCAAGACCCCCGCCGAGATCGCCGATGTCTTCGCGGAATGGAACCGCGGCGAACTGGAGTCGTACCTCATAGAGATCACCGCCGAGGTGCTCCGTCAGGTCGACGCCGACACCGGAAAGCCCCTCGTCGATGTCATCCTCGACCAGGCGGGTGCCAAGGGCACCGGAGCCTGGACCGTGCAGACGGCCCTCTCCCTCGGCGTGCCGGTCTCCGGCATCGCCGAAGCCACCTTCGCGCGCTCGCTGTCCAGCCACCCCGAGCAGCGCGAGGTCTCCCGCGACCTGCCGGGGCCTGCCGACGACGCGCAGCAGTCCTGGACCGTCGAAGACCCCGACGCGTTCATCGAGAAGATCCGACTCGCCCTCTACGCGTCCAAGATCGTCGCCTACTCGCAGGGCTTCGACGAGATCCGCGCCGGCGCGGCGGAGTACGACTGGAACATCGACCTGGGTGCGGTGTCGAAGATCTGGCGCGGCGGCTGCATCATCCGCGCTCAGTTCCTCAACCGCATCGCCGAGGCCTACGACACCGAGGCCGACCTGCCCGTGCTGCTGACGGCGCCGTACTTCGTCGAGGCTCTGCAGCGCGCGCAGACGGCGTGGCGCGAAGTCGTCGCGACCTCCGCGAGGGTAGGAATCCCCGCGCCGGCGTTCTCGTCGTCGCTGGCGTACTACGACGGGCTGCGCGCGGATCGGCTCCCCGCCGCCCTCATCCAGGGACAGCGCGACTTCTTCGGCGCCCACACGTACAAGCGCGTCGACAAGGAAGGCACCTTCCACACCCTGTGGTCGGGCGACCGCACGGAGATCGAGGCCGAAGACACCCACTGAGGCCGGTCAAGCCCCGCGATCGCCGGAGCAGCCGAGGTCTAGGGTCGGGGAGCATGAGCTCTCTGCGCATCCTGTTCCTCGGCGGCTCCGGCGTCATCAGCACCGCGTGCGTGCGTGCCGCGGTCGCCGCCGGCCACGACGTCGCCGTCCTCAATCGCGGCAGCCGCTCCCGGCCTCTTCCCGAGGGCGTCCGTGAGCTGACGGCCGACGTGCGCGACGGTGACGCCGTGAGAGGGGCGATCGGAGGCGACCGGTTCGACGTCGTCGCCGACTTCCTCTCCTTCATCCCCGACCACGTCGAGACGACCCTCTCCGCCGTCGGATCGCCCGCTCAGTACATCTTCATCAGCTCGGCCTCCGCCTACCAGAAGCCGCCGCGTCGACTCCCGGTGACCGAGTCCACGCCCCTTCACAACCCGTACTGGCAGTACTCGCGCGACAAGATCGCGTGCGAAGATCTGCTCGTGCAGCGCTCGCGGCGCGACGGACTGCCGATGACCATCGTGCGACCGTCGCACACCTACGACGACACGCTCCTGCCGACCCTGGCCGGATGGACCGACATCGCCCGGATGCGCGCCGGCAAGCCGGTGGTCATCCACGGCGACGGCACCACGCCGTGGACCATCACCCACGCCGACGACTTCGCCGTGGCGTTCACCGGTCTTCTCGGTCACCCGGCGGCGATCGGTGACTCCTTCACGATCACCGGCACCCACGCACCGACGTGGAACGACATCTACGGATGGCTCGCGGAGGCGGCCGGCGTCGCCGACCCGCGATTCGTGCACGTGGCCAGCGAGACGATCGCACGGTGGTCACCCGACCTCGGCCCCACTCTCCTGGGCGACAAGGCTCATGCGATGGTCTTCGACTCCGCGAAGGTCACGGCCCTCGTGCCGGAGTTCCGCACAAGGGTGACCTTCGACGAGGGCGCACGGCGCATGATCGCCTTCCACGACGCACATCCCGAGCGCCGGCGCGTCGACGCGGACCTCGATGCGCTGTTCGATCGCATGATCGCGCATGCCGATGCGGCCGGGGTCTGATCGCCCCGGCCGCATGGCCGCCGTCACCGGGTGATGTCGGTCACGACTCCCTTCGCGAGGCGCAACCGGCGCCGTGCCCGTCGTGCGACCGCGGAGTCGTGCGTGACGGCGATGAGCGTCAGCCCGTCCGCGTTCAGGCGCTCCAGGAGAGAGAGGATCTCGTCGCGCATGCTCTCGTCGAGGTTGCCGGTGGGCTCGTCGGCGAGGAGGACCCTCGGGCGCTTCACGATCGCACGCGCGATCGCCACGCGCTGCTGCTGGCCCCCGGAGAGCTCCGACGGCCGGTGATCCGCGCGCTCGGCGAGCCCGACCTGCCCGAGCGCCTCGGCCACGCGTTCGGCACGCTCCGCCTTCGGCACCGACAGCGGCTCGAGTGCCATGTCGACGTTCTCGGCCGCTGTCAGCGTCGGGATCAGGTTGAACCCCTGGAAGACGAAGCCGATCTCGCGCGCCCGCAGACTCTCGAGCTCTCCGCGCGAAGCAGCGGCGATGTCGAGGTCTCCCAGGAGAACGCGACCCGACGTCGGCTTGTCCAGGGCACCGAGCACCTGGAGCAGCGTGGACTTCCCCCCGCCGGTCGGCCCCTGGATCGTGACGAAATCACCCGTCGCGATCTCGAGGTCGACACCGGTGAGGGCCTTCACGATCCGCCCCTTCTGCTGGTACGTGCGCCTCACGTCCGTCAGGCGGTAGAGCACGGCGGGGACGGCGTCCGGTGCGGTGTCCGCGTCGGTGTCGATCATGGTCATGAGGGCTCTCCGTTCAGGGGTCGATGCGAGATGTGCGACCAGTGGGGCCGGGCGGGGGTCATCCGACAGACCTCAGCGCCTCGGCCGGGCTGAGGCGCGCCGCGCGCCAGCCGCCGAACGCGCCCGCCAGCAGTCCGCCGATGATCGCCAGACCGATGGCGGCACCGACGACCCACAGCGTGACCGGCGCCTGCAGCACGATCTCGGTCGCGGTCTGCGCCGCGGCCTGACCGAACGCCTGGCCGCCGGGACCTCCCCCGGCTGCACCCCCGGGTCCTGCGGCCGCGGTGGCCCCGGCAGTGGTGGAGATCGTGGGCGAGACGATGTTGATGATCCCGATGCCGAGGAGCCCGACCACGAGACCCGCGGCACCGCCGATGAGGCTCTGCACCACAGACTCCCCCGCGACCTGGCCGACGACACGCCCGTTGGACCAGCCGATGGCCTTGAGCGTGCCGAATTCCCGTGTGCGCCGGCTCACGCCCGAGATGGTGAACAGCACCGCGAGGGCGAGGGCGACGGCCAGAACGATCACCGACAGCCACGTGCCGAGGTTCGTGATGAGGGCGGACGCGCTCGAGAGGGAGCCCGACACGGTCGATGCGAGGTCGGACTGCGAGCTGACGGTCGCATCCGGGAGCGCCTCTTCGATCTCGGCCTGCACGGCACTGATCCCATCCGATGACGACGCCTGCACGTACACGGTCGAGAGCACGTCTCCGACGCCCGAGAGATCCTGCGCGACATCGAGAGGGATGTACGCGTTGGCGGCGGTGTCGGCCTCGTCGGAGGTGGATGCGACCACGCCGACGACCTCGAACTCCTCACCGGCGATCTCCATCGTGTCGCCGACGGCGAGTTCCGCCGTGGTCGCATAGCTGGCGTCGATGACGGCCACAGCGGCGCCTGCATCCGCGGACTCCAGTGCGCGGCCGTCGGTGACGGTGACCGACGAGAGCGGCCCGATGGCGGCCGCATCCGGCTCGATGCCCATGACCGTGAAGGAGTCCAGGCCGAAGGCGCCGCCTCCGAATCCGCCGCCGCCCGCGCCGCCTTCGGGCGGAGCCTGGGCCGTGCCCTCCTCGGCGGCGGGGCTCTCGGCGGGCGCCTGGCCGACTTCGCCGGAGAACGTCGTGTTCGTCAGGCTCAGGGTGCCGGTCGCGGCCTCGACGCCGTCGGCTGCGAGTACCGTGTCGAGCACAGACGCATCCAGCGTCGAGCGGAACATCTCCGTCGTCAGCTGCGACTGCTCGATCGAGGTCGTGCCCTCCTCGTCGGTCGCCCCGGCATCCTCGTCGAAGTCGAACTGCTGACCGCGGGTCCCTTCGCCCGGCTCCGCCTGCGCGCCGGTCACGGTCAGATCCGTGCCGACGCCGTAGACCGACTCGAGCGCCTGAGCCTGGGCGTCGCGTACTCCAGCCGCCAGCGAGTTCACGATCATCACGAGGGCGATCGCGATCGCAAGGCCCGAGGCCACGATCACCGTCTGCTTCTTGCGGCCGGCCAGCTCCCGCCGCAGGTACCTTGCGTACATGGGTCTCCTCTCGGCGGTCCGTCCGCCGTGGCGAGACTATGAGCCGTCCTGATGACGGTCCGTTGCGCGGGTTATGAGGTCGTTATGGATCGTCGTCTCGGCATTTCACAGCATCCGCATAGAACTCGCCATAGGAATCGCATAGCTTGATCTCCACAATGGGTGTCATGACCACCCCGATCTCCGCGAACGCCCTCACCCGCCCTGACGGATCGCCCTTGCGCGTTCTCGTCGTCGACGACGAGCAGATGCTGACGGACCTGCTGTCGATGGCGCTGCGCATGGAGGGATGGGATGTGCGCACGGCGGCGTCGGGTCTGCAGGCGCTCCAGGAGACACGGGACTTCGCGCCGGACGCACTCGTGCTGGACATCATGATGCCCGACCTCGACGGGATGGCGGTGCTGCAGCGGCTGCGCCAGTCGGGCAATGACGTCCCTGTGCTCTTCCTCACCGCGAAGGATGCCGTCAGCGACCGTGTGGCGGGGTTGACCGCCGGGGGCGATGACTACGTGACCAAGCCGTTCAGCCTGGAGGAGGTGGTCGCGCGTCTGCGCGGGCTGATGCGGCGCGCGGGAACGGCGCTGTCGGCGGAGGCCGAGCCGATCCTCCGCGTCGGCGACCTGTCGCTGAACGAGGACAGCCACGAGGTCATGCGCGGCGCCGACGAGATCGAACTGACAGCGACGGAGTTCGAACTGCTGCGCTTCCTCATGCGCAACCAGCGTCGGGTGGTGTCCAAGGCCCAGATCCTCGATCGGGTCTGGAACTACGATTTCGGCGGGCGCTCCAGCGTCGTCGAGCTCTACATCTCCTACCTGCGCAAGAAGCTCGACGCCGGACGCGAGCCGCTCATCCACACCGTCCGCGGCGTCGGCTACATGATCAAGGCGCCGCAGTGACCTCACGTCCCTCGGTGCGCGGCCGCCGCCGGTGGAGCCTGCAGGCGCGCCTGATCACCGCGATCGTGGCCGTCGTGGCGCTCATCCTCGTGATGGTGGCGATCGCCACGAGCGCCGTCCTCGGTCGCGTGCTGCAGGACAACCTCAACGCACAGGTGCAGACCGCCGCCCAGCAGACGGCGGGGACCCTGCTCGACCTCAAGGTGCCGCGCGATGAGCAGCAGGTCACGGCGTCGGAGGTCCTTCAAGCCGGGAATCAGCCACAGGGAACGGTCCTCGTGCTGCGGGGCGGGATCGACGGCACCCAGACCGGCGCATACGTCGCGGGCCCGGGAGAGATCGTGGTGCTCACCGCGCAGCAGGTCGAGGACATCCTCCTCGGAGTCACGACGCCCGATTACACGACCGTGTCGATCGACGGGCTCGGCGACTACCGGATGTTCCCGTATCAGTCGCTCGGCTACGTCGCATACGCGGGGATGCCGGAGTCGGGTGTGCAGCAGACGGTCACCCCGATCATCACGTCGGTCGTGCTCATGACCACCGGAGGACTCGTCCTCCTCGCCGTGATCGTGGCGTGGATCGTGCGCCGCTCTCTGGCGCCGCTGCGCGCCGTCGCCGCGACGGCGACACGCGTCGCGAGCCAGCCGCTGGCCGAGGGCGAGGTGTCCATCACCGAGCGGGTGCCCGAGGATCAGACCGACGAGAACACCGAGATCGGCCGGGTCGGCCACGCGCTGAACACGCTCCTGGACCACGTGGACTCCTCCCTCGACGCCCGTCAGCGGAACGAGGAGCGGATGCGGTCGTTCGTCGCCGACGCCAGTCACGAGCTGCGCACCCCGCTGGCCTCGATCCGAGGCTTCTCGGAGCTGTCGCTGCGAGCCCTGCGCGCCCATCCGGACTCGCCGCAGGCCGCGGAGACCACCGAGCAGTCCCTCGAGCGGATCCAGGCGCAGTCGGTGCGGATGACCGACCTCGTGGAGGACCTTCTGCTGCTGGCCCGGCTCGATGAGGGACAGGAGCTCGTCTACAGTCCGATCGATCTGACCCAGGTCGCGGTGGAGTCGGTGGCCGACGCGCGGCCGGCCGGACCCGAGCACGAGTGGATCCTCGATGTTCCGGACGAGTCGCTCTACGTCGCCGGAGACGCCACCCGCCTGCATCAGGTGGCGGCGAACCTGCTCGCCAACGCCCGCACCCACACCCCCGCCGGGACCGAGGTGACCGTGAGCGTGAGCCGGGAGGACGGCGACGCGGTGCTGCGCGTGCACGACGACGGCCCGGGTGTCGATCCCTCGATCGCCGACGAGCTGTTCGAGCGGTTCTCCCGCGCCGACCGTTCCCGCGCCCGCAAGAGCGGCGGAACGGGACTGGGCCTGTCGATCGCCAAGGCGATCGTGGCCGCGCACGGCGGCAGGCTCTCGGTGCAGAGCGAGCCCGGCGACACCACGTTCGAGGTGCGGATCCCCGCACGTCCCGCGGACCCCGCGGCCGCTCCGGCGGATCGCGCCGTCGATTCCGACGTGTCGGTTCAGTAGCCCGAGTCAGTAGCCCGAGAAGGCGTCGGTCGTGATCGACCGCGCCTTATCGAGCGCGGGCGCAAGATCCGCGATCAGTCGTGGCGGACCCGAGATGTAGGCATGGCGCATCGCGATGTCTGGCACGACCCGCAGCAGGCCGTCGGCATCCAGTCGCACTCCGCGCGCCCAGCGCCAGTGCGACGGCAGCTGGTCCGGTTCGTCGCGGGTGAAGACGATCACGGGAACGCCGGACGCCTCGATCTCGTCGCGGAACACCAGTTCGGACGCCTCTGCGGCGACGTAGACGAGCACGACGTCGCGATCCTGATCGGTCAGTCGCCCCTGCCGGAGCTGCGAGACGAACGGCGTGACGCCGATCCCAGCGGCCACCATGAGCACCGGGCTCGTGGTGCTGGACGGGAGCAGGAAGTCCCCCCAGACGCCGGTGACAGCCAGCGACGATCCCTCGGTCACCTCGGCGAGCGCTTTCTTGTAGCTGCTCTGGGCCTTGCCCGCCGTCACCGCATCCCGGAACGCGACCCGAACCTCGGGAGCGTCGGCGGGCGCCGAGACGATGCTGAACTCGCGACGGGTTCCTCGCGCGTCGGGCCGGTGGTGCGGAACATCGAGCTCGAGGAACTGGCCCGGGTCGAATCGCAACGGTCGCTTGGCGCGGAAGCTCAGCTCCTGCACCGTGGGCGTGAGGTGGCGACGGCCGATGAGCGTCAGGCGCACCGCTGTGCGGAACGTGAACGCGAAGGCGAGCAGGTTCCCGATGAGGAGGGCGCGTTCCTGCCCGAGGCTGACCGCGCCGAGGTCGATGGGCCACCCGGCGAGAACGCCCACGAGGGCGGCCACGCTCAGCTGCTGCCAGCGACGAGGCGGCAGCGTGAGCGGCTCGGAGAGCATGAAGGCGCCGAGGAAGAGGAACGGCGAGGCCCAGATCACCGGCCCCACGATCTCCGCTCCTGCCACGGTGATGCCCGCCTGCTGGTACTGCACCGCCGTCCGCAGCACGCCCACGCCGACGGCGACGACGAGGAAGAGCGCGACCACGCGCACCTTCTCGGTACGCCACAGCACGGCCAGTCCGAAGAGGATGACCGGCGCGGCCAGCACCGGCGTGCCCACCCACCACGACGACGCGCCGAGCGCCGGCACGGCGGCGCCGAAGAGGGTGAGGACGGTCGCCCCGACGGCGGCGGGGTTGAAGATGTGACGGCCCCGCCACGCGAGCAGGTACTTCGACGCCGAGGCGACGACCCCGGCGAGGGCGATGCCGGCGAGCGCCGCGGGATCGAGAGTGGGTCGCAGCACGAACAGCAGGATGAACGAGGTGATGAGCGCGGACTCGAGCCGCAGCGGGAGCCGCAGCACCCGGTGGGCGATCGCATCCGTCGCCGCACTGACCAGGAGCAGCACGGCGAGCGTCGCGAGCAGCTCGAGCGGCCCGGGCGCGACGAGCCCGAAGACGGACACCACGAGGGCGACGGCGCTCAGCCCGACCAGCGCGAGGAACACCACCCGATACATCGACAGGCGGCCGAGCACCGCGAACACGCGGTTCGAGAACGAGGTCAGCGTGGCGATCACTCCCCCACGCTAACTCTCCCGGCGCATGTCCCGGCTCCCCGTGGACGGGCGCACGCGTGTCGCAGACATCCCAGAGCACCCGAAGCACAGCGCCGGATCCGTGAAGAAATCGTGAAGAATCCGCCCAGGTGCCTCACCACCCGTTGTCTCGACGCACGTCGGGACGCATGCTGTCAGCCTGCGGGGCGACACTGGGGAGTGGCCCGGACGGCGAGTTCGTCCGGAGACGGCCCCGCGGGCTGGGGGTCACACCATGCACGTCATCGATGCCGTCGTCGCCGCCTCCTGTGCGGTGATCGTTCTCGGAGCATGCTCGCTCCGAGGTTCCGACCGGAACCGGGAGCGAGCGCGAAGCGGTTGTCTCATCTCTGCTGCGCTGCTGGTCATCGCCGTTCTGAACCTGCTCGTCGAACTCGCCGACCGCGCGGGCGACCCTGCCGCGGTCGCACTGCACAGCGCGACGCTCGTGATGCCGCTGGTCCTCGTCGGCCTCGGTCTCATGGGGATTCGCGGCGTGACCGCCGAAGCTGGAGCGGCGACCCCGCTGCGGGTCGTCGCCATCGGCGCGCATCCGGATGACCTCGAGCTGGCCGCCGGCGGGACCCTGGCGAGGTGGGCCTCCGAGGGCGCGCACGTTCACGGCCTGGTGATGAGCCACGGGTCGCGAGGCGGCGATGCCGAGCGACGGATCCATGAGGCGGTCGCCGGGGCTCACGCGATGGGACTCGTCGACATCGACGTCCTCGACCACCCCGACACGTGTCTGGCCGAACACGCGAACGAGATGGTGCTCGCCATCGAAGACACGCTCCGGCGCATCGAGCCCGACATCATCATCACCCACTCGCACCACGATGCGCATCAGGACCACGCCGCTGTGCACGATGCGGTCATGCGCGCCGCGCGCCGTGCGACCTCCATCCTGTGCTTCGAATCCCCCTCGGTGACCAGCGAGTTCTCGCCGACCGCCTTCGTCGACATCAGCGCCCACCTGCCGGCGAAGATCGCCGCCGTGCATCGCCACCGGGACCAGTCCGGCAAGCCCTACATGGGAGCGGATCGGCTGCGCGGCATGGCCGCCTTCCGCGGCAGCCAGGGCCGCGTGGAGTTCGCCGAGGGATTCGAGCAGATGCGGATGCTCGTGGGCGACCACCGCGCACCGAGCATCGTCCGCTCCGAGCACCGCGCGGAGACCCTCGAAATCCGCACCGCATCGACGCGGCTCGAGCCCGTCGACGGCAGGCAGCCGTGAAGACCGTCCTGCTCACGGGCGTCGGTGGACCGGCCGGACGAGCGCTGGCCGCGCAGCTGCGGCCCTTCGCGTTCGCCGACGATCCGGTCTTCACGATCGGTGCGGACATGCGGGAGCTCGCCTCCTCCGATGCCCGGCTCGTGCTGCGCATTCCCCCCGCGACCTCGTCGGAGTATCTCGCCACGCTGCACCACCTGCTGGAGTACTACGAGGTCGACCTGTTGATCCCGACGGTGTCGGAGGAGCTCCCGATCGTCGCGGTCGCGGCACCCCTGCTGGCGGGTGTCCGACCGTCGATACCCGGCCACCCCGGAGCCGCCCTGCCACCGGAGCCGCCACGCCGCTCCGTCGTGATCGCGTCGGCGGCCGCGGTCGCCCTCGCCTCGGACAAGCTCCTGACGATGCAGACCCTGCGACGCGCCGGCGTCGGCGTTCCGGACTTCGCCGACGCGGGCGAATTCCACACCGCGGCATCGGCCCTGCGCGTGCTCGGCGGCCCGCTCGTGCTCAAGCCGCGGATCTCGCGCGGCGCGCGCGGTGTCTCGGTCGTGCGGCACGCGAGCGATCCGTGGCCGGCATCGGGGGCGCTCATCCAGCGCTTCGCTCCCGGCACCGAGTACTGCGTGCAGATCCATCGACCCGTCGGGGCGGATGACGGCGCCGTCGTCGTCCTGCGCAAGACGGCGTTGAGCGGCGGAACGATCGGGAACGCCGTGAGCTGCGTCGTCGATGAGGGCGCGGTCGACGTCGGAGACATCGCGTGGGCGGCGGTCACGGCCCTGGGGGTGACCGGCCCTGCCGATGTCGATGTCCGCCGCGACGACACGGGCCTTCCCGTCGTCCTCGAGGTGAACGCGCGGTTCGGCGCGCAGTCCGCGGCCGCACCGGCTGTACTGTCATCGGTGCTTCGTGCGCACGGGATGCCCTGATGATCGAGGCGGTGATGCTCGTCGCGGGGATCGCGTGGATGCTGTTCGCAGTCGCGCGACTCCTCCTCGCCCCGTTCGCGATCGCCGAGGAGATCCGTGACCGTGTCCGCCGGTCCACGACGCCGCCGCCGACGCTGTCGGTGAGCGTGGTGGTGCCGGCCTACAACGAGGGCGTCGTGCTCGACGGCTGCGTGCGCTCGATCATCGCCCATGCCCCGGCCGGCCTGGAGGTCGTGCTGGTCGACGACGGTTCGACCGACGGCACGTTCTCGCGGATGCGCGCGCTCGCGGGCGAGTACGCGGGGGTCATCGCGATGACGCAGGAGAACGCGGGAAAGGCCGCGGCCCTGAACGCCGGCATCGCACGCACCAGCGGCAGCATCGTGCTCCTCGTCGACGCCGACGGCGTGTTCACGGCGCAGACCTTCACCGAGCTCCTCCGGCCCTTCGCCGATCCGACGGTCGCGGCGGTGTGCGGCGACGATCGCCCCGTCAACCTCGACCGCGTGCAGACGCGATTCCTCGCGGTGATCGGGCACGTCGGAACGGGACTCATGCGTCGAGCCCAGTCCTTCTTCGGCGTGCTGCCGGTCGTCTCCGGGAACGCCGGCGCCTTCCGCCGCGCGATCCTCGACGCGGTGGGTCCACTGCGCGCCGGATGCATCGGGGAGGATCTCGAACTCACCTGGCGCATCCACCGCGCGCACGGACGTGTCGTGTTCGCCCCCCGCGCGGTGGTCTACGCCGAGTCCCCGTCCACCCTTCGCGGGCTCTGGCGGCAGCGCGTGCGCTGGGGGCGCGGGCTGCTGCAGACGGTGCGCGTGCACGCGGACCTGATCGGGCGTCCGCGCTACGGACTCTTCGGACTCTCTCTCGCGCCGCTTCTGGTCGCGTCGGTCGTGCTGCCGGTGGTCCAGGTGGCCGCCCTCCCCC
This sequence comes from Microbacterium sp. UBA1612, assembly GCF_002321605.1. Lineage (NCBI taxonomy): Bacteria > Bacillati > Actinomycetota > Actinomycetes > Micrococcales > Microbacteriaceae > Microbacterium > Microbacterium sp. UBA1612. The sequence continues at coordinate 48,420 of NZ_DCMW01000011.1, read as the reverse complement.
TGCTGGCCATCACCCTGATGACGGGGGCGGTGGGGGTGGATGCCGACATCTGGGGGGCGCTGCTGTGGCTGGGCCTTCCGGTCTCGGCAGCGCTGGTCCTCCTCGCGGTCTGTCTCAACGACGCCTGGGCGGATCTGCGCCATGCCTACGCCCTGCCGCTGTGGCCGGCGTACTCGATGATGATGAGCGCCGTCATGGTGGCAGCCATCGCCGGTGAGGCGCGAGGGCGTCCGGCGGCGTGGAACAAACTCGTGCGCACCGGCGTCAGGTCGCCGCGTCCGGTCGGAGCGGAGCCGTGAGCGGCGGTGCGCGTGCAGTCGCGGGCCTCTCGGTCGCCTTCCTCCTCGCGTCCTGCGCGCCTTCCCCGGCTGATGATGACGCCGGTGCCGACCGCGCGGTGGTCACGACGATCGGGATCGGCTTCGAGACGCTCGTCGGCGACACCGACTGGGCCGACCTGGTCGATCACCTGCGAGAGGCGGACGTCGGCGAAGTCTCGCTCGCGGTGGGGCGCATCGACTGGCTCGCCTTTCCCCCCGACCTCGTCGGCGAACCCTCCTCGGAGGTCATCCGGTCCGGACGGGACTACGTCGAAGAGGCCCTCCAGCAGCTGCGGCCGTGGACCTCCGACGGAGGGCGGCGGGTGACCCTCACGATCGATGCGCTGGCTCCGGCGCTCCTCGCTGCTTCGCCGCACCTCGCGGGAACGACGGCCGACGGCCGACGAAGCGACGATTTCCCGTCGCTCGCCGCCTGGGCAGGCCCCGTGGGCGCAGACCTCGTCGCGCTCGCCGAGGACATCGCGCAACGGTACCGTCCGGATGAGGTCGCCATCACGGAACTGCTGGCCGATCACACCTTCGGGGCCGACGACCTCGCGTCCTTCCGCGAGCATTCCGGGCTGACCGCGTGGCCGATGACCGCGGACGGACGGATCCGCACGGATGCCCGGGAGATCGCGGCATGGCGAAGCGACGCGATCACCGAGCTGGTGGGGAGGGTGGCGAACGCGGTGCATCGCCACGACGTCGCACTGGCGGTGGATGTGCGTGTCGACTGGGAGGACCCCGCCGCCGGACGCGCCGACTCCGGCCACGACTATCGCGCCCTGCTGTCGGTGGCGGATCGACTGATCCTGTGGTGCTACGTCGGACTGGTGGATCGCGCGCCCGCCGAGGTCGGCTTCGTCGGTCGCGAGCTCGCCTCAGCGGGTGTCGACCCGATGCGCGTGGTGCTGTCGGTGGGACTCTGGGACGATGACGGCACGCTCAGCGCAGACGACCTGCGCGACGCGCTGACCGCGATCGAGGGACGGATGCCCGCGGGCGTCACGCCGGTGTCGTCGATGACGGAGGCGCACTGGGCCGCCATCGCGGCCGCTGTCACGCGGTGAACAGACGTGCCGCGCACCCCGGGGAGTACTCGGCACGACCGTCGGTGGTCATGCGCACCCACGCCACGCCCCGGTCGTGGGCGAAGCGTGGACCTCCGTCGAAGAAGAGGGCCGTCGCGACGGCATCCGCGGTCATCGCGTCGTCGGCGACCGCCCAGGTCGCGACGATCGTTCGCACCGGCTCTCCCGTGCGTCCGTCGATCACGTGGTGCAGCCCGTCGCCCCACGCACGCCGGTTCGTCGCCGAGGCGCACAGCGCCGCATCCTCAAACTCCCACACGCCGATCACCCGATCCGGGTCGTACGGATGCTCGAGGCCGACGCGCTCCACCGCGCCCCGCGAGCGCAGGTCGCCGCTGGCGTCCACCACGAGCGGGCCGGCAAGGTGATGCAACGACTGGAACACGAGATCCACCAGTCGCCCCTTGCCGAGCGCGCCGACATCGATCGTCGCCGGACGGGTGAGCGTGATCTCCCGTCTCGTCCACGAGAGCACCTCGCGCCACGGAAGCGCCGGGTGGACGCCGGCCGGACGCAGCGTGAGGTCGGCGTCGTAGCCGAGGGCTTCCAGCGCGTCTCCCGCGAGCGGCGTCACGGCGTCTGCCGTGGCCTCCGCCGCTGCGGACAGCGTGTCGAGCAGCATCACGGCGTCCGCCGGCGCCGGAGCAGAGCCCGCACCCCGAGCGAGAGCGGCGACGACCGAGTCGTCACGGAAGCGGGACCAGGAACGGTCGAAGTCCTCGATGAGGTGCCCGACGCGCGCCCGGTCGGCTCCCGGGACCGGTTCGGGTGTCTCGACCCGCCAGGGCACGCCGATGGCATCGAATCGCCACATCGCGGGTGCGACGGTCACCTCACGCCGCCGCGTCGGCCTTGATCTGGTCGAGGGCCTGCGTGAAGCCGCCGCTGGTCAGCGACGAGCCGGCCACCCGGGTCACCGAGACGTCGTCGATGTCCTTGCCGACGACCTCGGCGGCGATGCCGCCGACGAACTCGGACTGGTAGCGCTCCGACTCGGCGTTGGTGGGGTCGCCGACCACCTCGACGGCCGTGATGACGTCGTCCTCCAGGGTCACGGTGACCGTCACCACCTCCACCGACTCCGGTGTGGCATAGGATCCCTCGGCGGTGTAGGTGCCGTCGGTGTAGGGGGCGGCGCTTCCGGAGGAGCCCGCAGCGTCGGCACCCGCGCTCGAGCAACCGGCCAGAAGGGCGGCGCCGACCACGCCGATGCTCGCGGCGGTGACACGGACGGGGGTGACGGCACGGACGGTCATGAGATCTCCTGGGGATCGAGCGGCGTGGTTCCACCCTGACAGCGACACCACGGCGCGGCGTCTGGCCGGCCTATGAATGGCCTGTGGGAATCGCGCTCAGGCGGCACCGTTGAACATGCTCGTGACCGAGCCGTCCTCGAAGACCTCGTGGATCGCCCGCGCCAGCAGCGGCGCGATGGGGAGCACCGTCAGCGTCGGGAAGCGCCGGTCGTCGGGGATGGGCACGGTGTCGGTGACGACGACCTCGTCGATCGCCTCGCTCTGCAGCCGCTGCGTCGCGGGGTCGCTGAAGATCGCGTGGGTCGCCGCGACGATCACGCGGAGCGCTCCGTTCGCCTTCAGCGCCTCGGCCGCCTTCACGATCGTGCCGCCGGTGTCGATCATGTCGTCGACCAGCAGGCACACGCGCCCCTCGACATCGCCGACGATCTCATTGACGGTCACCTGGTTCGCGACATTCGGGTCGCGGCGCTTGTGGATGATCGCCAACGGCGCCCCGAGGCTGTCCGACCAGGTGTCCGCGACGCGCACGCGCCCGGTGTCGGGCGAGACGACGGTGAGCTGCGAGCGATCGACGCCCGACAGGTTCTGCTCGAAGTACTCCAGCAGCACGGGCTTGGCGAAGAGATGGTCGACCGGGCCGTCGAAGAAGCCCTGGATCTGGGCGGCGTGGAGGTCGACGCTCATCACGCGATCGGCGCCGGCGGTCTTCAGCAGATCGGCGACCAGGCGACCGCTGATCGGCTCGCGTCCGCGTCCCTTCTTGTCCTGGCGCGAATACGGGTAGTAGGGCGCGACGACGGTGATGCGCTTGGCGGATGCGCGCTTGGCCGCATCCAGCATGATGAGCAGCTCCATGATCCACTCGTTCACCGGAGGACCGAAGGACTGCACCAGGAAGACGTCGCAGCCGCGGATCGAGACTTCGAACCGGGTCAGGATCTCCCCCGAGGCGAAGGTGCGGTACTCGGTGGGCACCAGCTGGGTGCCGAGGGCCGTGGCCACATCTTCGGCGAGCGTGTGGTGAGAACGGCCGGATGCCACCACCAGGCGCTTCTTGGTCTTGGCGACCAGTCCGGGTGCGACCTCGTGCTCCCGATCGAGCTCGACCGTCTTCTTCTTACGCGCCATCGTCCGCCTTCTGTGTCGACCGGGACCTCGCCGCCGCCTCCGCCGCCGCAGTACCCGCTCTGTTCTTCTCGACCCACCCCTCGACGTTGCGCTGAGGGGCGACGCTCAACGCCAGGGCACCCGAGGGCACGTCCTTGCGAATGACGGCTCCCGCGCCGGTCTTCGCGCCGTCACCGATTCTAACGGGGGCGACGAAGACGTTGTGCGAGCCGCTGTGCACGTCATCGCCGATGACGGTGCGGTGCTTGGCGAGGTCGTCGTAGTTGGCGGTGATCGCACCCGCACCGAGGTTGACGCGATCGCCGATCTCGGTGTCGCCGATGTACGACAGGTGCGGCACCTTGCTGCCCGAGCCGATCGTGGAGTTCTTGACCTCGACGAACGTGCCGATCTTCCCGCTGCGACCCAGCTCCGCGCCGGGCCGCAGGTACGCGAACGGTCCGACGGTCGCGCGCTCGCCGATGATGGCGAACGTCGCATCGGTACGGGTCACGGTAGCGCCCGCACCGACCTCGCAGCCGACGAGGCTGGTGTCGGGACCGATGGTCGCACCCTCCCCCACGGTCGTGGCACGGAGCACCTGCGTTCCGGGGAGCAGGGTGACATCCGGGGCGAGCGTGACGTCAACGTCGATCCACGTGGTCGCAGGATCGAGCACGGTGACGCCCTCGAGCTGCCAGCGCCGGACGGTGCGGGCGTTGAGGGCACGGGCGGCCTCCGACAGCTGAACACGGTCGTTGACCCCCAGCGCCGCCGCGGTGTCGGGCGCGACCGCCGCGCCCACCGGCCGCTGCGCGGCCCGGGCGAGGGCGATCACGTCGGTGAGGTACTTCTCCCCCTGGGCGTTGTCGGTGCCGATCTCGGCCAGGTGCACCCGCAGCGCGTCGATGCGGAACACGTACACGCCGGCGTTGATCTCACCGACGCCGCACTCGGCGTCGGAGGCGTCCTTCTGCTCGACGATGCGCAGCACGTCGCCGGACGCGTCACGGATGACGCGACCGTATCCGGTCGCGTCATCGAGGAGCGCGCTCATGACGGTGACCCCCGCGGCGCGCTCGCGGTGGGCGGCGACCAGCGCCGCGAGCGTGTCCGACTGCAGCAGCGGAACATCGCCGCTGAGGACCACGACGTCGCCGTCGAAGTCGGCGAGGGCGTCGAGGGCGACCTCGACGGCGCGCCCCGTGCCCGGCACGTCGTCCTGGTCGACCACGATCGCGTCCGGGGCCTGTTCGGCGATCTCGGCGGCGACGAGGTCCCGCTCGTGGCGCACCACCGTCACCACGCGCGCGGGCTGCAGGGCCTGCGCGGTGGCGAGCACGTGGCCCACGAGAGAGCGGCCGCCGATGCGGTGCAGAACCTTGGGTGTCGCCGACCTCATCCGCGTGCCCTGGCCGGCGGCGAGGACGATGACGGCCAGGGATGTGTCGGTGTTCACCATGCTCCGCCGCCAGGACTCGAACCTAGACCTCACAGCTCCAAAGGCTGTCGTGCTGCCATTACACCACGGCGGACCGCGGCCGTCTCGGGCCGCTCCCCCAGTCTGCCAGCCTTTCCGCTGGGGAACCGCCGGGTGCTCAGCCCTTGACCGCCCCCGAGGTGAGGCCCCCGACGATCCAGCGCTGCAGGGCGATCACCAGGGCGACGATCGGAATCGCCCCGACGATCGCACCGGCGGTGAACAGTCCCCAGTTGGACTGCAGCAGGTCGGAGACCCACCCGTACATCCCGACGGCCAGCGTCCACTCGTCCTGCGAGCTGAGCACCAGACGCGCGATGACGAACTCGTTGAAGGTGGCGACGAAGCTGAGCATCGCGACCACCGCCAGAACGGGGACCACGAGGGGGAAGATCAGACGCCAGTAGATCTGCGCGTGGGTGGCGCCGTCGATCTTCGCCGACTCGTCGATCGACACCGGAACGGTGTTGAAGAACCCGTACATGAGGAAGGTGTTCGCGCCGAGCGCGCCGCCGAAGTAGACGCAGATCAGGCCGAGCTTGGTGTTGAGCCCGAGCGCGGGCACGACTTCGCCGATCGCGAGCAGCATCAGGAAGATCGCGATGAAGGCGAGCGCCTGCGGGAACATCTGGATGATGAGGAGCGCGGACAGGCTCACGCGCCGTCCCGTGAAGCGGAACCGCGAGAACGCATACGCCGCCGCCGCACCCATGAGCACCGATCCGATCGCGACGGCCACCGAGATGGTGAGGCTGTTCACCATCCACGTCCAGTAGCGCGTCTCGCCCAGCGCGAGGTAGTTGTCGAGCGTGAACTCGCTGAACAGGGCGGTCGCGGCGGAGAGGCTGCCCCGCGGATTGAGCGACGCCGACAGCGCGTACAGCAGCGGGAAGATCGCGTAGAAGATGACGACGAGGGCGAAGAGGTACTTCCAGCCCACGTCGACGAACCACCGCCTGCGACGGACCGCGCGGCGGCTCGGGTCGACGGCGATCAGCGACTCGGTCTCCGTCCGGGTGCGGACGGTCCCCTCGGGCATCACACGGTTCTCGGACATCACTGGAACTCCTCCAGTCGGCGGGTCTGTCGGAAGGCGATCGCGGCGATGATCCCGACGAGGACGAACACGACGATCGCCAGCGCGCTCGCGAGACCGAAGTCGGCGGCGCCGCCGGAGACGCCCGAGATGCTGTAGATCGCGGTGATGAGGATGTCCGTGCTGCCGAGCGCATACGGAGCTCCGGGAATGGATGGACCACCCTCGTTGAAGAGGTAGACCAGCGGCAGGTTGTTGAACCCGACGGCGAAGGACGAGATGGCCAGCGGCGCGGTGGAGACCAGCAGCAGCGGGAAGATGATCGACCGGAACCGGCGGACCTTGCCGGCACCGTCGATCTCGGCGGCCTCGATGGCGTCCGACGGAATGGACTGGAGCGCCCCCGTGCACACCAGCAGCCAGTAGGGATAGCTCAGCCAGACGTTCAGCCACAGCAGCGCGATCTTGGCGAGCCACGGGTCGCCCAGCCAGTTGATGTCGGCGCCGAAGAAGAACAGATCGTTGATGATGCCGAACTCCGCATTGAACATGCCGCGATACACGAGCGCGGACATGAACATCGGGAACGCGTACGGGAGGATGAAGATCGCGCGCAGCACGCGGCGCCCCCGCACCCGGGGATCGTTGTAGATGAGGGCGAAGAGCAGGCCGAGCCCGAACGGGAGGACGACCGAGAGGGTGGCGAACACGAGCGTCCACACGAACACGATCGACAGGGCCTCGAGGAGGCGGGGATCGGTGAAGAGCTCGAGGAAGTTGTCGAGTCCGACGTTGACGTACCACCCGGTGGGAAGGCTGCTGCCGTCGGCGGCGACGAAGCTGCCCTCATCGGTCGCGTCGTAGACCGTGCCCGTCGTCGTGTCGGTGATGGTCTGCGCCTGTTCATCCCACACGAGGGTCGATTGGTACACCGCGCCGCTCGATCCGTCGCGGGAGCGGATGGCGCCGTCGTTCGGATCGTCGGAGACCGGCACACGCAGATCGACCACGGTCTGCTGCAGGTCCTGGTCGCTGAGCAGGCGCGATCGGTCGACGGGGGTCCAGCCGGGTACTTCGGTGGGAGCGCCGGCCGCGACGGTCGCTCCGGTGTCCGAGAGCGGCTCGAGCTCGCTGCCGACGAGGACCTCGCCGCCGTCGTTGATCGCGAAGCCGATCTCGCCGAGCCCGCGCTCGACCACAGCCAGCGGATAGGTCGGCGAGCCCTCCACCCGGCGCTCGCCCTGGATCAGGGCGGCCTCGACCGCCTGATCCTGCGTGACGTTGTGGCCGGTGCCGTAGTTCGTGAAGGCGATGTAGGCGGTGTAGCCGAAGATGAAGATCTGGAAGGCGAAGAGGAAGACGAGCCCGGGCAGCAGGTACTTCAGCGGCATGGCGCGCTTCCAGAAGTACACGACGTCCGCTGCGACCAGGAGCACGACCAGCACCGCCAGGATCACCCACGACTCCACCCGCAGCGCCGAGATGATCGCCGCGAGACCCGCGGCGTTGACGATCATCATCACGACGAGCTTCACGATGAAGCCCCAGCCCCGGCCGTTCCAGCGCCGTGCGTGCGCGTCGCGCGGCCGCTTGTCCGGCTGTTCCTCCTGGGGCGGGGCGGCCTCCCCCGTCTGTTGGTGCACCGACATCCTCGTCCTCCTCGTGACGGAGCCTCTTGTGGAATCGACCGGTGGTGGGATCGGCTGTCACCGACCCCACCACCGACGGGGATCAGCCGCCGAGTGTGGCGTTGAGATCCTCGATCATCGTGTTCCACGTGGACACCGGGTCCGCGCCGGCGATGATCTGCGCCTCAGCCGCGTTCCAGTACTCCCACACCGACCCCATCTCGGGGATCGAGGGCATCGGCACGCCGTTCTGCGACGAGGCCAGGAAGCCCGCGATGATCGGGTCCGAAGAGACCTCTTCGGCCACCGTGGACCAGGCCGGGATGCGCGGGTCCGCCTCGTAGAGTGCGCGCTGCGCCTCCTCGGTGGCGATGTAGTTGACGAGGAACTCCTGCGCGATCAGCGCGTTCTCGCTCTGCGAGCTCAGGTAGAAGCCCTGCACGCCCACGAAGGGAGCAGCGGGCTCGCCACCGGCCGACGGGATCGGGTTGACGGCGACGTCGACATCGGGGAACGAGGCGATCGCCCACGGGCCCTGCACGGTGTACGCGGCTTCGCCGGAATTGAACAGCTCGTTGTTGATGTCGTAGTCGATCGTCGTCGACAGGTATCCGGCACCGTCCTCGCCGTTCTCGCTCAGCCACTGCGCGAAAGCCTCGCCTTCGGGGCCGGCCATCCCGACCTCGCTGGTGTACGAGCCCGACTCGTCCTGCACGAAGACGGGGGCGCCGAAGGAGGTCTGGAAGCCGTACATCGTGTAGCCGTCGCCGGTCTGACCCTCGGTGTTGATGACGAAGGGGCGCTCCGCGCCGGACTCCTCACCCGCCGCGATCATGTCCTCCCAGGTCGCGGGAGCCTCCTCGCCGACGAGTTCGGTGTTCTGGATCAGAGCAACGGTCTCCAGCGAGTAGGGCAGAGCGTAGAGCTGACCGTCGTAGGTCATCGCCTCGAGGGCGACCGGCTCGAACTCCGACGCCTTCTCGCCGAGGTCGAGCGTGTTGACGACGCCCGAGGCGACGAACTCGCCCAGCCAGTCGTGAGCTCCGATGGTCATGTCCGGACCCTCACCGGTGGGGACCTGCGCGAGGAAATCTGCGCGCAGGTCGGCGAAGTCCTTCTGCACCAGCGTGACGGTCGCGCCGGTGTCGGTCTCGAACTGCTCGGCGGCCGCAGCGACGGCGGGCTCGCGATTCTCGTCCACCCAGACGGTCAGCTCCACGCCGGAGGCGTCGACGGCATCTCCGCCGTCATCGTCGGTGGTGGCGTCTCCGCCCCCGCTGCAACCGGCCAGCAGGGCGGCGGTGGCGGTGAGGGCGAAAGCACCCGTGATCCATGACTTGCGCATGTGAATTCCTTTCTCGGGGTCGTCGTCGTCCCGGTGGGGATCGCGTCTTCACGACCGGATGTGGAGCCGTTGCTCCGGATCTTCAGTTGTCGGTGCTGTTCAGTTGTGGGTTCGGTGGGCGGTGGGAGTGCGGACGACGGCGATGCCGCCGGCGGCCAGCGTCAGTGCCGACTCGACGTCGGTGTCCGAGAGCATCTCGCGTCCCGTGGCCGGCACGGTCACGGGGACGTCACGGTGATTGACGGCCACGAGGTAGTCGGCGTCGTCGCCGTGACGCGTGACCACTTCGACGCCATCGGGCAGGTCGCTCCGTTCGATGCCGGCGTCGCGATACACCTCGGACATGACCGCGGCGAGCGCGTCGGCGTCGAGGCGGGTGCTGAGATACCACGCCACGCCGTCGCCATGCGCATTGCGCGTGAGGGCCGCGCCGCCCTCGGCGGGACCATCGAGGTACCGGGCGACGACCTCGGCGGTCGTGGGGATCACGGCGTCCTGCCAGACGTCGGCGCCGAGCTGGCCGTCGCGTCCGTCGTTCCAGGCGAGGCGGCACGTCTCGTCCTCCCGGAGCGGAAGGAACTCTTCGATCTGCAGCCCCAGCACCTCGTGCAGCGGAGCGGCGTATCCGCCCTCGTGCACGGCGTCGTTCTCGTCGACGATGCCCGAGAAGAAGGACCAGACGAGGGTGCCCCCCGCGGCGACGTAGCGGGTGAGATTGTCGGCGTCGCTCGCGCGCAGCAGGTACTGCGCCGGGGCGATGACGAGCCGGTAGCCGCCGAGGTCGTGGCCCGGGAGGGCGAAGTCCACGGTGATGTTGTCCTTCCAGCACTGCTCGTAGAACTGCCGGATGCGCTCGGCATGCCGCACATCGACCGACGGCCGCCATTCGAGGTCCTGCGCCCAGAACGACTCGAAGTCCCACAGGATCGCCACGTCGGCTCGCACCCGCGAGCCGCGCACCTCGCCGAGTCGAGCCAGCCTCGCCCCCAGTTCGGTCACTTCGCGCCAGACCCGGGAAGTCGTGCCGGCGTGGGGAAGCATCGCGGAGTGGAACTTCTCAGCACCGCCACGGGAGGCACGCCACTGGAAGAAGAGGATCGCGTCGGCACCGCGCCCGAGGTGGGCGAGGGAGTTGCGGGCCATCTCGCCGCGGCGCTTGGCGACGTTGCGCGGCTGCCAGTTGACGGCGGAGGTGGAGTGCTCCATGAGGATCCACGGCGCACCTGCGCCGACCGAGCGGGTCAGGTCCGCCGCCATCGCGAGTCCGATCTCGCCCTCGCGGTCGGCTGCCCAGAGGTAGTGATCGTCGGCGACGATGTCGACCTCGCGCGCCCACGCCCACAGGTCGGTGGTCCAGCTCTGGTTGGCCATGAAGTTGGTCGTGACCGGCTGGGTGGCGTGCCGCCGGATGGTGTCGCGCTCGAGGATGAAGCATTCGCGCAGCTGGTCGTCGGTGAACCGGGCGTAGTCGAGCCGCTGGGCCGGGTTGACGACGGATGCGGATGCCGCCGGGGCGGAGATCTCCTCCCAGGCGTGGTACCACTGGCCCCAGAAGGCGGTCCCCCAGGCGGCGTTCAGGGCGGCGAGGGAACCGTAGCGCTCCTGCAGCCACACACGGAACGCGGCGACGGCGTGCGCCGAGTAGTCCTCCCCGACGGGCGTGCCGTACTCGTTGTGGACGTGCCACATGACGACGGCCGGGTGGTTCGCGTAACGCTCCGCCAGCGCGTCGGTGATCCGCACGATCGCCTCACGGTAGGCCGGCGCCGAGTGCGAGGCCATGCCCCGGGAGCCGTGCGTGAGGGTGACACCGTCCCGCGTGACGACGCGAGCATCGGGATGGGCGGCGTAGAACCACGCCGGCGGTGCCGCGGTCGGGGTTCCCAGGTCGACGCGGATCCCGTTTTCGTGCAGCAGGTCGATGACGTCGTCGAGCCAGGCGAAGTCGAAGACCCCCTCGGATGTCTCCAGCAGCGCCCACGAGAAGATGCCGATGCTGACGAGATTCACGCCGGCGGTGCGCATGAGCGCGACGTCCTCGTGCCAGATCTCGCGCGGCCACTGCTCGGGCGAGTAATCACCGCCGTAGGCGATGCCGTCCACTTTCGGCCACTCGATGTCGCCCGCCATGACCCTCCGTCGCGTCTCGGTCACCGATGCTGTCTGCCGAAGCGCGTGGCCGAAGCGCGCGCGTCGGCTGCCGGGAATCGATCCGGCGACTGTGACCGGTCCCAGTATCACCCCGCACCCGCGGGATCCGTCAAGACCGACCGCGATCCGTTACCGGACTGTGACCGGTCCCAGAGTAGAGTCTGGAATCGTGGACACGGCACCGATCTCGATGCGCAAGCCGACGATCCGCGACGTCGCTGCGACGGCAGGGGTCTCTCGCGGCACGGTGTCGCGGGTGATCAACGGCGGCCACTGGGTCTCCCCCGAGGCGCGCGACGCGGTCGAGAGGGCCATCGCCGAGACGGGCTACACGGCGAACCACCACGCCCGGAGCTTGGCGACAGGGCGTGCCAACTCACTCGCGTTCCTCCTCACCGAGCCGCAGCACCTCCTCTTCTCCGACCCCACCTACGCCCTGCTGCTGCGCGGGGCGGCCGAAGCTCTCACCCAGAGATCGATGACCCTCGTCCTGCTCGTGGCCGGCACACCCCAGGAGCGCGCCAACATCGCCTCGTTCGTGAGCGCCGGCCACGTCGACGGCGTCCTCCTGATCTCCTCGCACGAGCAGGACCCGCTCGTCGGCTCCCTGCGCGCGGCCGGAGTACCGGTCGTGTGCTCGGGCGACCCGCTGGGGCTCGCCGGCAACCTTCCGGCCGTCGCCGTGGACGAGGAGGGATCGGCGCGCGAGATGACGCGCTACCTCCTCTCCCGAGGGTACCGCCGCATCGCGATGATCGCGGGTCCCGACGACACCCCCGGCGGGCGCTACCGCCTGCGCGGATTCCGGAGCGAGATGGACGACCTGTTCGATCCCGATCTCGTCGTCGCCGGCGACTACACACGAGAATCCGGCGCCGTGGCGATGTCGACGCTGCTCGGGCGCACGCGCGACATCGACGCCGTCTTCGCCGCATCCGACCTCATGGCCGCCGGTGCGGTGGCGACGCTGAAGAAGGAGGGATTGCGCGTGCCCGACGACATCGCGGTGGCGGGCTTCGACGACTCCGGACTCGCCGAGGAGCACGATCCACCCCTGACCACGATGCGCCAGCCATGGCGGGAGCTCAGCGAGCACATGGTGAGCCTGCTCCTGGAGGCGATCGCCGGCGGAGAGCCTCGGACCATGATCCTCCCCACGAAGCTCATCGTCCGCGAGAGCGCGTGACGGATCTCGTGGCGCGGCGAGAAGACCGGTGATAATGGAACGATGACCACCGCCGCCGACGAAGTCGATCGCATCGTCGGCGCGTGGGGCGTCCAGCGCCCCGACCTGGACTTCTCCCCCCTCGAGGTGCTGTCTCGCGTCGATCGGCTCTCCCGCCACCTGGACCGTGCTCGCCGCGAGGCATTCCGGCGCAGCGAGCTGGAACCGTGGGAGTGGGATGTGCTGTCGGCGCTGCGCCGCGCGGGCGAGCCCTTCCAGCTCAGCCCCAAGCAGCTGCTGCAGCAGACACTCGTCTCCAGCGGCACGATGACCAATCGCATCGACCGGCTGGTCGGTCGCCGGCTCGTGCATCGCGAGTCCGACCCGGCGGACGGGCGCAGCATCCTCGTCACCCTCACCGACGACGGGCGCACCCGGGTCGACGCCGCCATCACCCGGCTCGTCGACGCGGAGGCGCTCCTGCTCGATTCCCTCTCGCGCACCGACCGCGACCGCCTCGCCGGGTTGCTGCGCAAACTGAGCCTCGGGTTCGACGCGGCTCCGGTCAGCCCACCTGCTCCGTGAGGGCGAACCACTTCTGCTCGATGTCGTCGCGCTCGGCCTCCATCGCCGTGATCTTCGCCATCTCCTCGCCCAGCCCGACGTAGTCCGACTGATCGTGGTCGGCCAGCCCCGTGCGCGCGGCGTCGATCGATCCCTCGAGCCTCTCCAGCCGCCGCTCCAGCGCCGCCATCTCCTTCTGCGCGGCACGCAGCTGCGCACCGGACAGGCCGGGTTCCGGTGCAGCACCCGTCGACCCGGGCCCCGTCGACGACCCCTCGCGCTCCTCGAGCGCGCGCAGGCGCAGGTACTCGTCGACGCCCCCGGGCAGGTGGCGCAGGTGCCCGCCGAGGATCGCGTACTGCTGATCGGTGACGCGCTCGAGGAAGTACCGGTCGTGCGAGACGACCAGGAGCGTGCCCGGCCACGTGTCCAGCAGATCCTCCATGGCCGCGAGCATGTCGGTGTCGAGATCGTTCGTGGGCTCGTCCAGAATCAGCACGTTCGGCTGCTCGAGCAGGATCAGCAGCAGCTGCAGCCGGCGCTTCTGCCCTCCCGAGAGGTCCTTCACGGGCGTCGACAGCTGTGCGCTGGAGAAGCCCATGCGCTCCAGCAGCTGGCCGGGAGTGAGCTCCTGCGCCTTGGAGCCCGAGCCCAGCGTGTAGGTCGTCCGCAGTCGGCCGACGACCACCCGCACGGGCTCGTCGAGGTACTCCTCCAGCTCGTCGAGGCGCTGGGTGAGCGTGGCGACCTGAACGGTCTTGCCGCGCTTCATCCGGCCCGAGGTCGCCTCGACATCTCCGGAGACGAGGCCGAGCAGCGTCGACTTGCCGGCGCCGTTCACACCGAGGATCCCGGTGCGCTCGCCAGGGGCGATGCGCCACTCGACGGGATGCAGCACCGTTCGGTCGGCGCCCGTCACGACATCGGGATACGACACCGAGGCATCCAGCAGGTCGACGACATCCTTCCCCAGGCGCGAGACGGCCAGCGATTGCAGCGAGAGCGCGTCACGGATCTCGGGAACGTCTTCGATGAGCGCGTTGGCGGCGTCGATGCGGAACTTCGGCTTGGATGTGCGGGCGGGCGCGCCGCGTCGCAGCCAGGCGAGTTCCTTGCGCGCGAGATTGCGGCGGCGCTGCTCGATGGCGGCGGCCTGCCGGTCGCGCTCGACCCGCTGCAGGATGTAGGCGGCGTATCCGCCCTCGAAGGGTTCGACGACGCGATCGTGCACCTCCCAGGTCTTCGTGCACACCTCGTCGAGGAACCACCGGTCGTGCGTGACGACCAGCAGTGCGCCCGAGCCGACCCCCCAGCGTCGCTTGACGTGATCGGCGAGCCAGGAGATCGCCTCCACGTCCAGGTGGTTGGTGGGCTCATCCAGGAACAGCACGTCGTAGTCCTCGGAGAGCAGCTTCGCCAGGGCGACGCGACGTCGCTGGCCGCCGGAGAGGTCCCGCAGCGGCGCATCCCACGACAACCCGCCCAGCAGCCCGCCGATGACATCGCGAACGCGGGCATCTCCGGCCCACTCGTGCTCGGGCCGGGAGCCGACGACGACCTCGGCGATGGTGAGATCGTCGTCGAGGGTGTCCGCCTGATCCAGGACTCCCACGCGCACCCCGCCGCGCACGGTCACGCGTCCCCCGTCCGGCTCGAGGCGTCCGGCGAGCATCGCGAGCAGGCTCGACTTGCCGTCGCCGTTCCGCCCGACGATGCCGATCCGATCCCCCTCGTCGATCCCGAGCGAGACGGCGTCGAAGACCACGCGGGTCGGGAACTCCAGGTGCAGGGCCTCGGCCCCGAGCAGATGCGCCATAGGCGTTCCAGGCTACGCGCATCCGACCCCGCGACACCGTCGCGTCTTCAGAGATACCCCAGGGGGTATGTTACGATCGATATTGATGTTGATACCCCCTGGGGTATCGGAGAGGAGTCGTCATGCGAATCGTGATCGTCGGAGGCGTCGCAGCGGGGATGAGCGCCGCCGCCCGCGCCCGTCGCCTGGATGAGACGGCCGAGATCATCGTGCTCGAGAAGGGCTCCGAGGTGTCGTTCGCCAACTGCGGCCTTCCGTACCACGTCAGCGGAGAGATCTCCGAGGCAGCCGACCTGCTGCTGCACTCGCCGTCGTCGCTGCGCGCCGCACTCGACCTCGACGTGCGCCTGCATCACGAGGTGACGGATATCGACACCGCGGCACGGATCGTCGTCGTCGACACACCGGACGGCGTCATCGAGCTGTCCTACGACGCTCTCGTCCTCACACCCGGTGCCGCGGCGCTCCGCCCGCCCCTGCCGGGGCTCGACTCCGCCCGGGTGCGCACCCTCCGCACCGTCGCCGACGCCGTGGCGCTCCGCGACGAAGTCTCCTCGGGCGCTCGCCGCGCGGTCGTGCTCGGTGCCGGCTTCATCGGGATCGAAGCAGCCGAGGCGCTGCGCCACGCCGGACTGTCCGTCGACGTCGTCGAACTCGCGCCGCACGCCCTCCCCCCGCTCGAGCGCGAACTCGCCACGCTCGTGCACGAGGAGCTGCAGACCCTCGGCATCGCGATGCACGCCGGGGTCGCCGCCGAGGCGATCGAGGCCGGCACCGACGTCGACCGCGTTCGTCTCGGCGACGGCACGGTCATCGACGCCGACCTCGTGGTTCTCTCCGTCGGCGTGCGTGCCGACACCGCGTTCGCCGCAGGTGCCGGCATCGAGACGGCTCGCGGTGCGATCGTCGTCGACGACCGCGGCCGCACCTCCGCGCCCGGCATCTGGGCCGCCGGCGACGCGACGGTCAGCGTCGATGCGATCACGGGCACCGTCCGGCCGGTGGCTCTCGCCGGCCCCGCGAACCGTGCCGGACGCCTCATCGCGGACGACATCGTCGGGGGCGACGAAGCCGCTCGCCGCATCCCCCGCACCCTCGGCACCGCGATCGTGCGCGTCGGATCCCTCACCGTGGCGATGACCGGAGCGAACCGGCGAAGCCTCGACGAGGCGGGTTTCGCGTACGAGACGATCCACCTGCATCCCAACCAGCACGCCGGCTACTTCCCGGGCGCCGCGCCGATTCACCTCATCGCGCACATCGATCCGGTCGACGGCACGATCCTCGGCGCCCAGGCGGCCGGTGTCGAAGGTGTGGACAAGCGCATCGACGTGATCGCCACCGCGATCCGCGGCGGGCTCGTCGCCCCCGACCTCATCGATCTCGACCTCAGCTATTCCCCGCCCTACGGCTCGGCGAAGGACGCGGCGAACATGCTCGGCATGATCGCCGAGAACCTTCTCACCGGACGCCTCCGGCTGTGGCACGCGGCCGACGCGACGGACGACGCCGACGTGCTCGTCGTGGATGTGCGCACCCCCGGCGAATTCGTCACCGGGCACCTGCGCAACGCCGTGAACATCCCTCACACCGAGCTGCGCGATCGCATCGAAGAGGTGCGGGACGCCGCCGCGGGACGACCGGTGCGGGTGCTCTGCGCGGCGGGCGTGCGCTCGAACATCGCCCACCGCGTGCTGGTCTCGCACGGGTTCGACTCCTCGTCGCTCTCCGGTGGGACCCGCACGCTGCGTCAGTGGTTCGGCGCCGACGTCGATCGCGTCCTCGTCACCGAAGGAGTACTCGCATGATGATCACCGGCACCCCCGAGGAGCAGGCCGCGGCCCGCAAGAGGATCCTCAACCGGCTGCGGCGGGCCCAGGGTCAGCTGAACGCGGTCATCACCGCGGTCGAATCAGATGCGGGCTGCCGCGAGGTCGTCACGCAGCTCGCCGCGGTCACCAGCGCACTCGATCGCGCCGGATTCGCGATCGTCTCGACCGCGATGCGCGATTGCGTCGTCGACCCCGAAGGGGCGGAGGCGGCCGAAGGGCTGACCACCGACGAGCTCGAGAAGCTCTTCCTCACCCTCGCCTGAACGAAACGACCGAGAAAGGGGCACCACATGTGCCGACAGACCACCTGCAAGACCTGCGGAAAGGCGACCTGGGCCGGATGCGGACAGCACGTCGAGCAGGCGCTCGCCGGCGTCCCCCGCTCTCAGCGCTGCGCCGGCCACGACACGCCCGCGAAGAAGGGCTTCTGGAACGCGTTCCTGCGCTGACGCCCCACCGAACCACCCCTTTCGCGTCGAACCACCCCGCTGTTCGCGGCGACAACGGGTCGTCTCGACAAGATCGGGGTGGTTCGAGGGAGCACAAAAGGGCCTCACCGTCTACGGACGGTGAGGCCCTTTCTGGCGGGACGGATCAGGCGAGACCGTTCTCCGACAGGAACTGCGTCGCGATGTCCTCCGGCGACATCTGGTCCTCGGTGCTCTGCACGTTCAGGGCCACGAGGGCGTCGGCGGTGAGCGCCGCGCTGACCGCGTCGATCGTCTCGGCGATCTCGTCGGCGACATCCGCGCTCACGACGGGAACGACGTTCGAAGCCAGGAACAGCCCCTCGGGGTCTTCCAGCACGACGAGATCCTGGGTCTGGATGCGCGGATCCGCCGTGAACACGTTCGCCACGTCGACCTGGCCGGCCACGAGGCTCTCGACGGTGGTGTCGCCGGTCGGCGAGAACGTGACCTCCACGCCGTACGTCTCGGCGAGTCCGTCGGGGCCGTAGGGACGCTCAGCGAGCTCGGGCGGTCCGCCGAGCGTGAGGGCATCCGACACACCGGCGAGATCACCGATCGAGGTGAGTCCGTTCTCCTCGGCGAACTCCGCCGTGACGGTGTAGGAGTCCTGGTCGCTCGCCTCGGCCTGATCGAGGACCGCGAGGTTCTCCGGAAGGGCCTCCTCGAGCGCCGCGTACACGTCGTCCGCCGTGCGCGCCTCGGTCTCAGGGTCGAAGTACTGCAGCAGGTTGCCGCTGTACTCCGGGAAGACGGTGATGTTGCCCGACTCGATCTCGGGCATGTACGCGTCGCGCTGGCCGATGTTGAACTGGCGCTCGACGTCGAAGCCGGCCCCTTCCAGGGCCTGCGCGTAGATCTCGGCGATGATCTCGTTGGAGTAGTAGGCCTGCGAGCCGACGACGATCGTGTCGCCGCCTTCCGCAGTCCCGCCGTCGGCGGGGTCCTCCGCGAGGGGATCGCTCGATCCGCACGCGGCGAGCACGAGGGCGGCGCTCGTGGCGAGCGCCGCACCGAAGGCGAATCTCTTGCTTGCTGTGAACATGCTGCTGTCCTTTTCTCCGGATGGTAGGGGTTCGTTGGTCAGGAGGATGCCGGCGCCGCCGCGGCGTGCGAGCGCCGGCCGGTCGGACCCGAGCTCGACACGCGACCGGCGCGCACGCCTCGCGGCACGACGAGTCGCTCGAGAACGGCGAAGACCGCGTCGAGCAGAAGCGCCAGCGCCGCGACGAGGATCGCCCCGGCGAGCACCTGGTCGAAGCGATTGAGGTTGATGCCCTGGATGATGTACTGGCCGAGCCCGCCGAGGCCGACGTACGCGGCGATGGTGACCGTCGCGACGATCTGAAGGGTCGCGGCACGCAATCCGGACACCAGGAGCGGCAGGCCGAGCGGAACCTCGATCCGCCAGAGGATCTGCCACTCGGTCATGCCCATGGCCCGCCCGGCGTCGATGATGCGCCGGTCGACGGCCTCGAACCCGGTGTACGCGCCGGCGAGGATCGACGGAATCCCCAGCAGCACGAAGGTCACCACGGCGGCGAGGCCCGTCTGCAGCACCCCGAGGAGCAGCACGAGAAGCACGAGGAGACCGAAGGACGGGATCGCGCGCGCCGCGCCCGACACGGCGACAGCCAGTTCGCGCCCGCGGCCGGTATGGCCGATCGCCCACCCGACCGGGACGGCGACGACGGCGGCGATGAGCACCGAGAGGAACGTGAACCCGAGGTGCTGCGCGAGTGCCACCGGTATGCCGGTGGGTCCGCTCCACCGCTCGGGGTTCGCCAGCCACACGAAGGCGTTGATGATGAGGTTCACGCGGGAGCCTCCGCCCCGGCGAGCACGCGCCGCGCCCGACGACGCTCACGACGCGAGGGTTGCCGTGACCACGGCATGAGGGCGCGACCGGTGAGCACCAGGAGGTAGTCGATGAGAAGCGCGATGACGACCACGGCGACGACCCCCGCGAGCACCTCGGGGATGATCCGCCGCTGGAGTCCGTTCGTGAAGAGGTACCCGAGGTTGGTGACACCGATCAGGATTCCGACGGTCGCAAGCGAGATCGTGCTGACCGCCGTCACCCGCAGGCCGGCCAGGATCACGGGACCGGCCAGGGGGAACTCGACGGCCCAGAATCTGCGCGCGCCGCCGAACCCCACGGCCGTCGAGGCCTGCCGCACCCCGGAGTCGACCGACTGCAGACCGTCGGACACCGATCGCACCATGATCGCGAGCGCGTAGATGGTGAGCGCCACGATCAGGTTGATCTCGCTGATCGCGCTGTACCCGAAGATCGTGGGCAGGATCATCAGCAGCGCGAGCGAGGGGATCGTGTAGAGCAGCCCGACCACGGTGATGATGCCGCTGCGCAGCAGCCGGAATCGGAACGCCACCCACCCCAGCGGCACCGACAGCACGAATCCGATGACGATCGCGAGGATGCTCTGCCGCAGGTGGATCAGTGTCAGCTCGCCGATGAGGTCGAGGTTGTCGAGGACCCAGTCCACGTCACCCGCCTTCCTCGACGAGCGCCCCCTGCGCGCGCCCCTCGCCGTCGACGACGACGGTGCCGCGGTCGGTCTTCTTCAGATGGAGCGCACGCTTGCCCCTGTCTGCCCCGATGAAGCTCTCCACGAACGCGCTCGCGGGGTTCTCGGTGATCTCGTTCGGCGTGCCGATCTGCGCGACCTCGGCGCCCTTCTCGAGGATCACCACCTGGTCGCCCAGCAGGAACGCCTCGTCGATGTCGTGCGTGACGAACACGATCGTCTTCCCGATCTCGCGCTGAAGCCGCAGGAGCTCCTCCTGCAGCTCCGCCCGCACGATCGGGTCGACCGCGCCGAAGGGCTCGTCCATCAGGAGGATGTTGGGCTCGGCCGCCAGGCCGCGCGCCACACCCACGCGCTGCTGCTGCCCGCCCGACAGCTGACTCGGGTAGCGGTCGGCCATCGAGCGGTCCAGGCCGACGGTATCCATGAGGTCGAGCGCCCGGGCACGAGCGTCACGTCGCGGGGTTCCCCGCAGCACGGGAACCGTGGTGATGTTGTCGAGCACGGTGAAATGGGGCATCAGGCCCGAGTTCTGCATCACGTAGCCGATGCTCCGGCGCAGGGACACCGGGTCTCGATCGGCGATGTCGTCGCCGTCGATCGAGATCGAGCCCGAAGAGGGCTCGACCATCCTGTTGATCATGCGCAGAAGCGTGGTCTTGCCGGAACCCGACGAACCGACCAGGACCGTGGTCTTGTGCGGAGGAACGTGGAGACGGAACTCCCCCACCGCACGCGTGCCGTCGGGAAAGACCTTGGTCACGTCGCGGAAGTCGATGCCGCCGGGGGCATCCGCCGAGGCTGCGGGAGTCGTGTCGGCCATCGTCGCTCTCTGTCGTCGTGCGGTCGCCCGGGGAACCGTCGGCCGCGGGTGGCGGCCTCCGCGGGTCAGGAGATCTCGATGCCCCGGTCGAAGGCGATGTAGCCGGCGAAGTCGACACCGACGCGGTCCACCGCGCCCGGGCGGAGATCCGGGTACGCCCACGCGCCGTCGTCCAGCGTCTGGCCCGCGGCGGTCACGTTGTAGTACTGCGCGGCGCCTTTCCACGGGCAGGTGTACGCGGTGGGGCTCTCGGCAAGCACACCGTCTGAGACGCTGACGGGCGGCCAGTACCAGTTGCCTTCGATGCGGACGAGGTCGCTCTCGTCGGCCTCGGCGATCACCGAGCCGTGCAGTCGTGCCTTCATGATTCCTCCCGAGGACGTGCTCACCACCGTAGCGGCTGGCAACGACACGAAGGCGGACGGCCGGGAACATTGCGCGGTCCGGCCCCATGCGCTAGGGAGCCGCTCAGACGATGCGGGCCCCGTGCACCGGACCGTGCACATGAAGCGCGCGGTGACCGGCGGCCGAGAGCGTCACCTGCAGGTCGAGCGCGGCCTCGGGCCCGTCCGCGAGGAAGGCGACGGTCGGGCCGGAGCCCGACACCATCCCCGTGAGCGCTCCCGCGCTCTCGCCGTCCTCCAGCAGGTCGCGAAGGTCTGGGCGCAGGCTCAGAGCCGCGACCTGCAGGTCGTTCCGAGCGTGCTCGGCGAGCGCGACCGGATCCCCCGCGCGAAGCGCGTGGAGCACGCCCGGCTCAACGGCGGGCGACCCGGGCGCGGGGCGGATGTCGGGGCGTCGCCGCATCTCGTCGAGACGACCGTAGACATCCGGGGTCGACAATCCCCCGTCGACGGTGACGAGCACCCAGTCGAAGCGACCCTTTGCGAGGGCAGGACTGAGCTGATCGCCCCGACCCGTTCCGACGGCCGTGCCGCCCATGAGGGCGAACGGCACGTCTGCGCCGAGACGTGCCGCCATGCGGTGCAGTTCGGCCGAGCCGAGATCACCGCCCCACAGCGCGTCGCACGCGACGAGCGCGGCAGCGGCGTCGGCCGAGCCGCCACCCATCCCCCCGGCGACCGGCACGTGCTTGACGATGTCGAGATGCACGCCACCCTCGTGATCGAGCCGGCGCGCGATGAGGCGGGCCGCGCGCAGGGCGAGGTTCCGGTCGTCGGCGGGCACCCCCGAGACGTCGACCGAGCCGCTGACGCTGAGGGTGAAGCCGTCGGCGGGCTGGGCGTACACGTCCTCCCAGAGCGACACGGCCTGATAGGCGGAAGCGACGTCGTGATAGCCGTCATCCTGGGCCGCACCCACCTCGAAGAAGAGGTTCAGCTTGCCCGGCGCGCGCACGTGCACGCGATCGGAGACGGCCATGATGCTCACAGCTTCGCGGAGTCCGCCCAGAGATCCACGTCGATCCCGCCGGCGAGGGTGTCGATCTGCTCGATCTCCTCCATTGTGAAGGCGGGACCGTCGAGGGCGGCGAGGTTCTCATCGAGCTGCGAGGTGCGCGAAGCGCCGATGAGGGCCGACGCGACCACGCGATCGCGCAGCACCCACTGCAGGGCCATCTGCGCGAGCGACTGACCACGCTCGGTCGCGATCACGTTGAGACCTCGCAGCGTCGCGATCCCGTCCTCCGACAGCGCCCCGCCCGGCAGCGACGATCGCTGCTGCGCGCGATCCGCGGTGCCGTCGCCGAGGTACTTGTCGGTGAGGAGCCCCTGCGCGAGCGGGGTGAAGGCGATCGCACCCATGCCCTCCTGGGTCAGCGCCCTGGTGAGGCCGTCTTCGACCCATCGGTTGAGCATGGAGTAGGACGGCTGGTGGATCACCAGCGGGGTCCCGAGCGAGCGCGCGACCGCCGCGGCCTCGACGGTGCGCTCGGCGCTGTACGACGAGATGCCCACGTAGAGCGCCTTGCCCTGGCGGACGAGGGTGTCCAGCGCCGCGATCGTCTCGGCCACCGGCGTCACGGGGTCGGCTCGGTGGGAGTAGAAGATGTCGACGTAGTCCAGTCCCATGCGCCGCAGCGACTGCTCGGCACTGGCGAGGATGTACTTTCGCGAACCGTAGTCGCCATAGGGACCGGGCCACATGTCCCATCCGGCCTTCGACGAGATGATGAGTTCGTCGCGGTACGGGCGGAGGTCTTCGGCGAAGATGCGCCCGAAGTTCTTCTCCGCGGAGCCGTAGGGAGGCCCGTAGTTGTTCGCCAGATCGAAGTGCGTGATACCGCGATCGAAGGCGTGACGCAGCAGCTCCCGCTGGTTGTCGAGGGGGATGTTGTCCCCGAAGTTCCACCAGAGTCCGAGTGAGATGGCCGGCAGGTACAGACCCGATGCCCCGACCTGGCGGTACCCGCGTCTGTCGTAGCGCTCCGGCGCCGCCGCGTACGGACGGTGGAGGTCGGGGATGTCGGGGCGGAAGCGGGAATCGTCGCTCATGATCCGAGGCTAGCGCGCGCCGTCGGACGGCGACGCGCGCGGCGCTCGGATGGTTCACAGCGTCTGACGGAAGCCGCCGCGCATCCCGCATGAACACGGGGGAAACAGTGCTGTAATAGTTTCCTCGTAGGGTTGCGCCGCCGGCGGCGAGAGCGCCCCTGCATCAGTGTGAAGGAACCACCATGACCGTCGTGTCCTCTCTGCCGCTCGATCGGCACCCCTGGTCATCGCTGCTCCAGCGTGACGATGTCGTCGTCGACCGCGGGCTGCTCCACCTCGTGCACGATCGCCTCACACCCGACCAGGCGCATGCCGAGGACCTGATCTTCGTGAGCGATGTGCTGGAGGATGCCGGCGTCGGCGTCCGGCTGATCCGGCACGACCGTCACACCCTCGCCCTCGTGGTCGACCTCGCCGAGCGCGCCGCGGCGCACGCGGCCCTGGCGGGCGCCTGCGCGCACGAGCCTCTGCACGTCAAGCTCAAGCAGAGCGCCGCGGTGCTCGCGGTGGATGCGGCCCCTCTCCCAGACGCGCCGACGGCCGTGCGCGTCTATCGTCCGCGGATCGCTCGCACGGGCGGGCTGCGGTACGGTGCCGCCACCGGCGTCCGCGTGCAGTTCTGGCGCTTCGCGAGCGATGTCGTGGACGCACCGTCGGACAACACCTTCTCGCGCCGCCGCACCGCGGCGACGGACCTCGTGGCGACGACGGTCGAGCGCCATGGCCGGTCGTGGCGGACGTGGGAGGGGATGTTCGATCCGCAGCCGGATGAGGTCACCGACGAGATCGACATCGTCTTCTCCTGGGTGGACGGCTCCTCGACCGACTTCCAGCGCCAGCGTGCGGCACGCATGGCGGGATACGTCGTCGGCGCCGGCGACGACGGCCCGGCGCGGTACCGGCACGTCGACGAGCTTCGCTACGCCCTGCGGAGC
The DNA here is from genome assembly GCF_002321605.1 of Microbacterium sp. UBA1612. Lineage (NCBI taxonomy): Bacteria > Bacillati > Actinomycetota > Actinomycetes > Micrococcales > Microbacteriaceae > Microbacterium > Microbacterium sp. UBA1612. The sequence continues at coordinate 24,393 of NZ_DCMW01000011.1, read as the reverse complement.
GTGCACATGTATGCACCCTGGGTACGTCGCATCTTCATCGCCACCGACTCCCCCGCGCCGTCGTGGCTGCTCGACCACCCGAAGGTGACGATCGTGCGCAGCGAGGACTTCTTCGCCGACCCGGCGACGCTTCCCACGCACAATTCGCACGCCGTCGAGGCGCAGCTGCACCGCATCCCCGGGCTCGCCGAGCACTTCCTCTATTCCAACGACGACATGTTCTTCGGACGGCGCGTGCACCCGGAGATGTTCTTCACGCCGGCAGGGGTGACGAAGTTCGTCGAGTGCGGCGTGCGGATCGGCTCAGGCGCCCCGGAGCCGCACCGCAGTGGGCACGACAACGGACTGCGCGTGAACCGGGCCCTCCTGAAGGAGCGCTTCGGCCGCACCATCACACGCGACCTCGAGCACTGCGCGACCCCGCTGCGTCGCAGCGTCATGGCCGAGCTCGAGCAGGAGTTCCCCGAAGATTTCGCCCGCACGGCCGGCTCGCGCTTCCGCGCAGCGACGGACATCTCGGTGACCAACAGCCTGTACCACTACTACGCGCTGATGACCGGCCGTGCCGTGCCGACCAGCCGTCCGCGCACGCGCTACGTGCAGACGACGATGCGCAGCGGCCTGCGTCGGATGGAGCGGCTGGCCGGCCGTGAGGCGGTCGACATGTTCTGCCTCAACGACGGCGGCGAGGTCGAGGTGCCCGAGGAGGTGCGGGCCCACACGGTCCGGACCACGCTCGAGAGGATGTTCCCGGTGCCCGCCCCGTGGGAGCGCGTCGAGCTCAGCGCCGACTCAGGGCGACGCGGTCCGACGGCGACGCCGCACGCGACGGCGAGCTGAACGGCCGCACGTCGGCCGCGACGAGTCGGCGCTGCGACTCCGCCGGATCGATGTACTCGAGCACCCGGGGCACGTCGACGGGGACGACCGAGTGCACGACGGTGTCATCGTAGAGGTGCACCAGGTTGTACGACTGTGCGCCGTCCTGCGGTCGGGTGCCGCCGACGGGAACCGTGAGGTCCTGTGCGTAACAGGTCGACGAGGCGACGGAGACCGGGATGCCGGCGAAGGTCGCGAAGGTCGAGTAGTGCAGGTGGCCGGCGATGACGGCCCGCACGTCGGTGCCGCGCAGCACCTTCGCCAACCGGCGCTGTTCGCGCAGCTCCACACTGGCGGCGAGATCGAGCACCGCGGGAACCGGCGGGTGGTGCATCGCGAGGACGGTGCCGAGAGGCGCGGGCTC
>NZ_DCMW01000011.1:18703-22815 GCF_002321605.1 Microbacterium sp. UBA1612 | reverse complement strand
TGCGCGAGCCAGTCCAGCTGCTCGTCGGACACCTCGCCGTGGTGGTGTCCGGGCACGGAGCTGTCGAGGGTCACGATGCGCAGACCGTCGATCTCCTCGACGCGGTCGTAGGGCGCGGCGTCCCCGCTTTCGTCGTCGAGGAGCCGAGAGCGGAACGCCACCCGATCGTCGTGGTTGCCCATGACCCACATCACGCGTGCACCGATCGCGGCGGCGGCCGGTTCGACCAGGGAGCGCAGCCGGGTGTACGCCTCGGGCTCGCCGAGGTCGGCGAGGTCTCCGGTGAAGATGAGGGCGTCGGGTCGCACGCCGGAATCGACGATGCTCGCGAGCGTGCGCTGCATCCGTTCCGCGCCGTCGATCACATCGAACAGGCGAGCGCCGGGGGCGCGCAGGTGAGTATCGCTGAGGTGGAGCAAGGTCCGGTCGGGTGCCGGGTATTCCGCGGTGTGCATCGCTTCATCTCCCATCCCGGGGTCGAGCCGGGGTTCCGGGAAATGTTACCGGCATGTTTCGGCCCGCGAGGCCGGACACGGTGAACGATGACGAAACGTCACCTGACCGGCAGGTCACCTCCGGCGACGGCCGCGATCCGCTGGAAGTCGTCGATCGAGAGCTCTTCACCGCGCGCGGTCGCGCGCACACCAGCCTGCTCCAGGACGGCCGAGGCGGACGACGACGAGCCGCCGAGCACGTCCGCGAGGGCCTGCCGCAGCATCTTGCGGCGCTGCCGGAAGGCCGCATCCACGATCGCGAAGGTGCGCAGGCGCTCCCGCTCGGTGCCGCGGGGCGAGGCGTCGCGCGTGAAGGCGACCAGCACGCTGTCGACGTTCGGCACGGGCCAGAAGACCTGGCGCGACACGGTGCCGGCGAGCCGCCACGGACCGTACCAGGCCGCTTTGGCGCTCGGTGCACCGTAGACCTTCGAGCCGGGGGGCGCCGCGAGGCGCTCTCCCACTTCCGCCTGCACCATCACCACGCCGCGCTGCAGCTCCGGGAAGGTCTCCAGGAAGTGCAGCAGCACCGGGACCGAGACGTTGTACGGCAGATTCGCCACGAGCACCGTCGGCCGACCGGGCAGATCGGACACCCGCAGCGCATCCGCGGCGACGACCTGCAGTGCGCCGTCCGCGACGCCGTGAGCGGTCGCCGTGCCCGGCAGGCGTGCCGCGAGGCGCACGTCGATCTCCACCGCCGTCACGCTCGCCCCCGCCTCCAGGATCGCGAGCGTGAGAGACCCCAGCCCGGGGCCGATCTCGACCACGCTTTCGCCCGGACGCACATCGGCGACGTGCACGATCTTGCGCACCGTGTTGGCGTCGACGACGAAGTTCTGACCGAGTTTCTTCGTCGGGGTGACATCGAGCTCGGCGGCGAGGGCGCGGATCTCACCCGCGCCGAGCAGCTGTACGGGCATGGGTTCACTGTAGTCAAGCCCAGCATGGCGCTGTGCACGCCGGCGCGCACGGGTCTAGGGTGACGGCTGTGATGTCATCCGGTTCCACCCCCACGGCGGGGTTCTCCCTGAGCAGCTCGTACGGCCGGCGGGCCATCGCCCTGTCGATCGCCGCCGCCGTCGGCGGTTTCCTGTTCGGCTTCGACTCGTCGGTGATCAACGGCGCCGTCGACTCCATCGAGTCCGACTTCGCCCTGAACGACGTGATCACCGGTTTCGTCGTCGCGATCGCCCTGCTCGGGTGCGCCTTCGGTGCGATCCTGGCCGGAACCCTGAGCGACCGGTTCGGGCGCCTCAAGGTCATGCTGATCGGCGCCGTCATGTTCCTGACGAGCGCCTTCGGCTCCGGCCTCGCGTTCGGGGTGTGGGACCTCACCTTCTGGCGGCTCATCGGCGGCATCGGCATCGGCATCGCATCGGTGGTCGCCCCTGCCTACATCGCCGAGGTCGCGCCGCGTCAGATCCGCGGCACGCTCGGTTCGCTGCAGCAGCTGGCGATCACCCTCGGCATCTTCGCGGCCCTGCTGTCCGACGCGCTGCTGGCGAACATCGCCGGCGGCGCGAACGAGCCGATGTGGTTCGGACTCGACGCATGGCGATGGATGCTGCTGGTCGAAGCCATCCCGGCTCTCGTGTACGGCATCCTGGCGCTGACGATGCCGGAGTCTCCGCGGTACCTCATCGCACGCGGACGCATGGATGAGGCCAAGGAGATCTTCTCCCGTCTCATGCCGCCGGAGGATCTCGAGATCACCGTCAACGAACTCGAGAAGAAGATCCAGGCCGACCGCAAGAACGCGGGGGTGTCGCTGCGCGGTCCGGTCTTCGGCCTCCAGGGCATCGTCTGGATCGGGATCATCCTCTCCGTCTTCCAGCAGTTCGTCGGCATCAACGTGATCTTCTACTACTCCACGACGCTGTGGCGGGCGGTCGGCTTCACCGAGCAGAACTCGTTGCTGATCAGCGTCATCACGTCGGTGACGAACGTCCTGGTGACCATCGTCGCGATCCTGCTGGTGGACCGCGTCGGGCGCAAGCCGATCCTGCTCACCGGGTCGGTGCTGATGACGGTATCTCTCGCAGCGATGGCGATCTCGTTCGCCTTCGCCACCGGCTCCGGTGACGACGTGTCCCTCCCCGACCCGTGGGGTCCGATCGCCCTCGTGGCCGCGAACCTCTTCGTGATCGGGTTCGGCGCGTCGTGGGGTCCGCTCGTGTGGGTTCTCCTCGGCGAGATCTTCCCCAGCCGCATCCGCGGCAAGGCGCTCGGCGTCGCCGCGGGAGCGCAATGGATCGCGAACTTCCTCATCACGGTGAGCTTCCCCGTCATGTCCGGCTGGTCGCTCCCGCTGACCTACGGCATGTACGCCACGTTCGCGGCGCTGTCGTTCTTCTACGTCGCGTGGAAGATCCCCGAGACCAAGGGCATGGAGCTGGAGCAGACCGAGACGCTCTTCGTGCGCAAGAACGCGAAGGCTCAGAACGCGCCGTAGACCTCGAGGGTGTTGCGGGCCAGCTGCGCGCACAGCTCGTCGAGCTCGACCCCGAGCTCCTCGGCCATGAAGCGCACCGTGACCGGGATCAGGTACGGGGCGTTGGGGCGTCCGCGATGCGGGGTCGGCGTGAGGAAGGGCGCATCCGTCTCGACGAGGATGCGCTCGACCGGCGTCACGTGCAACGCGTCGCGCAGGTTCTGGGCATTCTTGAACGTGACGTTGCCGGCGAACGAGAGCCAGTAGCCGCGCTCGGCGGCGATGCCGGCCATCGCCTCGTCGCCGGAGAAGCAGTGGAACACCGTGCGTTCCGGGGCGCCGACGCGCGACAGCGTCTCGAGCACCGCATCGTGAGCGTCGCGGTCGTGGATCTGCATCGCGATGCCGTGCTTCTTCGCCAGCGCGATGTGCGCCTCGAAGGACTCGTGCTGCGCGGGGATGCCGGGCTCGTCGGTGCGGAAGAAGTCCAGCCCGGTCTCCCCGATCGCACGCACGCGCGGCTGTGCGGCGAGCTCGTCGATGACCGCGATCGCCTCGTCAAGGCGTCCCGCATCGCGATACAGCGGGGCCTCGTTGGGGTGGATGGCGACCGCCGCGAGGACGCGCGGATCCGACGAAGCCGCCCAGGCCGACCAGCGGCTGGACTCGATGTCTCCTCCGGCCTGCACGACGCCCGCCACGCCGACCTCGGCGGCGCGGTCGAGCTGGTCGGTGAGGGTCAGCGGATCATCGCCGTCCTCGATCTCGAGGTGGGCGTGATTGTCGTAGACGGGCACCGCCAGCGGCGCGGGCGCATCCGGATACCGGGTGTCGCGCGTCCCCTTCTCCCGCGTTCGCACGTACGCGCTCGGATCGCTCATCGCTCGCCTCTCCCCTCCATCCGGTCGCTCCACATCCTGCCGCTCCCCATCCTGCGGCTGCCCCGTGCAGCCTCCCCAGCCTCCCCCATCCTGCTGCATGTCCCACTTTCCGCTCGCATCCAGCCCCTCAAGGACAGAAAGTGGGACATCACCCGGCCATCACGCCCACTCCGCAGGGCATGTCCCAAATTCCGTCGCCATAGCCGCCCGTAGCGACAGAAAGTGGGACATCACCAGGCCGTCAATGCCGCAGGGCAGGGGGGGGATGCCGCAGGGCAGGGGGGGGGATGCCGCAGGGCAGGG
>NZ_DCMW01000011.1:0-18373 GCF_002321605.1 Microbacterium sp. UBA1612 | reverse complement strand
GGGGGATGCCGCAGGGCAGGGGTGGATGCCGCTGGGAGCCGGGGCGCCGGCGGGATCAGGCCTGCTCGACGCGGGGGAAGAGGGGGGCCAAGCCGTTGACGGAGGTGCCGGGGCGCAGCGCCCCCCACTGGCCGGCCTCGCGGATGGGCTGATCCTCCAGCGATCCGAGCGTCTCACCCACGCCGAGGGCGAGCCACAGCTTGGCGGTCGCCTCGGGCATCACCGGCGACAGCAGCACGGTCAGCGCGCGGAGCCCCTCCGCGACGGTGTAGAGCACCGTCTGGAGTCGCTCTCGCTTGGCCTCGTCCTTGGCCAGCGCCCACGGCTCGTTGATCGTGATGTAGCCGTTGAGCTCGTCGACGATCGTCCAGATGCGGTCGATCGCCTCGTCGATGCGGAAACGCTCCATGGCCGCATCCGCGGCGCTCGCCGCATCCGCGACGACGCGCTGGATCTCGAGATCGGCCTCGGTGTAGGCCCCGGGTGCCGGCACGGCGCCGTCGAAGTATTTGCCGACCATCGCGACGGTGCGCGATGCCAGGTTCCCGAACCCGTTCGCGAGCTCGGCCTGATACCGCGCGGAGAGGTCCTCCCATGAGAACGAGCCGTCCTGGCCGAAGGCGATGGCCGAGAGGAAGTAGAACCGGTACGCATCCGAGCCGAACACATCCGTGATCTCGGTCGGGGCGATGCCGGTGAGCTTCGACTTGGACATCTTCTCGCCGCCGACGAGCAGCCATCCGTGGGCGAACACGCCGCGAGGCACGTCGAGACCGGCCGCCATGAGCATGGCCGGCCAGATGACGGCGTGGAAGCGCAGGATGTCCTTGCCCACCACGTGGTACGCCGGCCAGCGCCGGTCGAACTGCTCCGGGTCGGTCCCGTAGCCGACCGCGGTGGCGTAGTTGAGCAGCGCGTCCACCCACACGTAGATGACGTGGCTGTCATCCCAGGGCACCTCGATGCCCCAGTCGAAGGTCGAGCGGGAGATCGACAGGTCCTTCAGTCCGCTCCGCACGAACGAGACGACCTCGTTGCGGGCCGACTCCGGGCGGATGAAGTCGGGCTGCGACGCGTAGAGCTCCAGCAGCCGGTCCTGGAACTCGCTGAGCTTGAAGAAGTAGTTCTTCTCCTGCAGCAGCTCCAGCGGCTTGGAGTGGATCGCGCACACCTTGAGTCCCTCGAACTCCCCGGTGCCCGGGAGGATCTCGGCCTCGGTCTTGAACTCCTCGCAGCCGACGCAGTACAGCGCTTCGAACTCGCCGGCGTAGATGTAGCCGCGGTCGTAGATCGCCTGCACGAACGCCTTCACGCGCTCCTCGTGACGCTCCTGGGTGGTTCGGATGAAGTCGTCGTTGGCGACGTCGAGGGTCTCCAGCAGCGGGAACCACGACTCGGTGACGAGACGGTCCACCCACTCCTGCGGCGTCGCGCCGTTGGCCGCGGCGGCGCGCATCATCTTCTGACCGTGCTCGTCGGTGCCGGTGAGCATCCAGGTGTCGTCCCCGGCCTGGCGGTGCCAGCGCGCGAGGGTGTCGACGGCGACGGTGGTGTAGCCGTGACCGATGTGCGGCACATCGCTCGGGTAATAGATCGGCGTCGTGATGTAGAAGGATCGGCCGGTACTCACCCGAGAATTCTAGTTGCCCGTCCCGGTGACCCGTCCCCGTGTGACGGACCCCCTGCGCCGTCAGTCTCGCGCGGCGAGCGCAGCTTGGTACAGATCGCGGCGCGAATGCGCCGTGGCCTCGGCGACCTCCGCGGCAGCCTCTTTCAGTCGTGCGCCGCCGGCGACGAGCGCGGTGACCTGATCGACCGCGTCGCCGAAGGCGACGGCTCGCCGCTCCGCGCCGGCGACGACGATCACGACCTCGCCGCGCACGCCCTCGTCCGCCCATGCGGCGACCTCGGTCAGGCTCCCGCGCACGACCTGTTCGTGCAGCTTCGTCAGTTCCCGGCAGACGGCGACGCGACGCTCGGCACCGAACGCCGCGATCATGTCGTGCAGCGTGGCCGCCGTGCGGGACGGCGCCTCGAAGAACACCATCGTGCGCGATTCGGCATCGAGCTCCGCGAGCATCCGGGCACGCTCGCCCGGCCGGCGCGGCACGAACCCTTCGAAGGTGAAGCGATCCGTCGGGAGCCCCGCGACGGCGAGCGCCGTCACCACCGCACTCGGACCGGGAATCGCGGTGACGGTCACGCCGGCCGCTGCAGCGGCGGCGACGACACCGTACCCCGGGTCGCTCACGGTCGGCATGCCGGCGTCGCTGAGCAGCAGCACGTCGGCGTCGCGCGCGAGCTCCACGAGGTCGTGGGCGCGATCTTTCTCGTTGTGATCGTGCAGAGCGATGAGCCGAGGCCGATTGTCGATGCCCAGCGCGGCCAGCAGACGCTGGGTGGTGCGCGTGTCCTCGGCGGCGATCGTCTGCGCCGTCGCGAGAGCCTCGATCAGCCGTGTCGACGCGTCGCCGAGGTTGCCGATCGGGGTCGCGGCCAGGATGATCACCGCCCCAGCATAGGCTGGACGACGTGTCGAAGCCCGAGCCCGCCGATCCGTCCGCGGCAGCCGCGGAACGAGGGCGGGGCACCGGCCACCTGAGCGCGACGGCCGAGGTGACGCCGCGACCCGCGCCGAGGACGACGTGGTACGACCGGGTGACCACGCGCCTGCGCGCGGACCCCGTGCTGGCCCGTCGGTGGGCGGTGCTCGCACCCGTGATCGTGACGCTGCTGGCGGGCATCCTGCGCCTGTGGAATCTGGGGCACCCCCCCGTCCTGATCTTCGACGAGACCTACTACGTCAAGGACGCATGGAGCCAGTGGGTGCTCGGCTACACGGCGGATTGGCCGGAGGGCGCCGACGCAGACTTCGCCCAGGGCGAGACGGACACTTTCCTCGCGACCGGCAGCTTCTCGGTGCACCCGCCGCTGGGGAAGTTCCTCATCGGCGTCGGCATGGCCCTGTTCGGCGCGGATTCATCCGTCGGCTGGCGGATCGCAGCCGCCGTGTTCGGCACCGCCATGGTGCTCGTGCTCTACCTGTTCGCCCGCACCCTCACGCGGTCGATCGCCTTCGCCACCGTGGCCGCGCTGCTGCTCGCCGTGGACGGTCAGGCGATCGTGATGAGCCGCGTCTCGCTCCTGGACACCTTCCTGGCGTTCTTCGTGCTCCTGGCGGCATGGTTCGTGGCGCTCGACGCCCGCGGGCACGCTGCGCGCATCGCCGCCGGGACGGCATCCCGCGACGCCCCCCACGAATGGGGCCCGGTGCTGTGGAACCGTCCGTGGATCATCGCCGCGGGTGCAGCGGCCGGATGCGCGGGCGCCGTCAAATGGTCGGGGCTCTATGTGCTCGCCGCACTCGGCGTCTACCTGATCGTGACGGACGCGTGGGCGCGCCGCCGCGCGGGGATCACCTTCTGGCCGACGGACGCCGTCCTCCGGCAGGGGCCGGTCTCGTTCCTGCTGCTCGTCCCCGTCGCCGTGGTCGTCTACCTGTCGACCTGGACGGGATGGCTGCTCACAGCGGGCGGATGGGGACGGAACCTCGGCGGCGAGACCGACCCCGGCGCATGGGGATGGGTACCGGAGTCGCTCCGCTCGCTCTGGCTGTTCCACAAGGCCGTCTACGACTTCCACGTCGGACTGACCACCGAGCACGGCTACGCAAGCCCGGCCTGGCAGTGGCCGCTGCTGCTGCGTCCGACGTCGATGTACTACGAGAGCACGGACTGCGGCGGGGCGACGTGCGTGCAGAACATCTACAGCCTGAACAATCCGCTCATCTGGTGGGCGGGCATGGCCGCGGCGCTGTGGCTGATCTACCGCTTCGCCGTGCGACCGCGGTGGCAGACCGGCCTCGTGCTGACCGGGATCGCCGCCACCTACGTGCCGTGGCTGCTGTACCCGGAGCGCACGATCTTCCAGTTCTACACCGTGGTCATGCTGCCCTTCGTCGCGCTCGCCCTCGCATACGCACTCCGCGACCTCTCCGGATCGGCGTCCTTCGATGCGGTGCGACGTGCGAACGGGCAGCGCCTGGTGTGGGTGATCCTCATCGCGGTGCTGGTGCTCACGGCGTTCTGGTACCCCATCCAGACCGCCACGACTGTTCCCTACGACTTCTGGCGCCTCCACAACTGGCTTCCCGGCTGGATCTGACGGTTCCGGCGCCCGGAGCGCGAGCGTGCTCGGCGACCGTCATGCCGCCGCGGCGGCGCGGGCCGCGTGAGGCAGCGCCTCCTCGATGCGGGTGAGGGCGTCGTCGTCGTGCGCCGCCGTGAGGAACCACGCCTCGAACACGCTCGGCGGAAGCGACACGCCGTGTGCGAGCATGGCGTGGAAGAACGGGCCGTATCGCCACGCCTCCTGATCCTTCGCGTCGTCGTAGTCGCGCACCGGCGCTTCGCGGAACGCGACCGAGAACAGATTCCCGGCGAACGACAGCGTGTGCGCGACGCCCTCCGCGGCGAGCGCCGCGGTGAGCGCCGACGCGACGCGAGCGGATGCCGCATCGACGGCGGCGTAGACACCGGCGTCGGCGAGCCGGAGCGTCTCGACCCCCGCCGCGACCGCGAGCGGATTCCCGCTGAGGGTGCCGGCCTGGTAGACGGGCCCGAGCGGCGCCAGCAGCTCCATGAGGTCCGCGCGCCCGCCGATGCCGGCCAGCGGCATCCCGCCCCCGATGACCTTCCCGAAGGTGAGCAGGTCGGGCACGTAGCCGGCGCCGCGAGCGCGCTCGTGGCCCCACCATCCGGCGGGGTCGACCCGGAACCCGGTGAGCACCTCGTCGAGGATGAACAGCGCCCCCTCGCGGTGCGCGGTCTCCACGAGGAAGTCGTTGAAGCCGTCTTCGGGCGCGAGGATGCCCGCGTTGGCGCCGGCGCCCTCCGCGATGATCGCGGCGATGCGCCCGGGATGCGCGGCGAACGCGTCGCGCACCGCCGCGCGGTCGTTGTACGGCAGGACGAGGGTGAGCCCCGCGATCGGCGCGGGGACGCCGGCGGAGCCCGGAAGGCCGAGCGTCGCCACGCCCGATCCGGATTCGGCGAGCAGCCCGTCGGAGTGGCCGTGGTAATGGCCGGCGAACTTGATGATCACGTCTCGCCCGGTCGCACCCCGCGCGATGCGGATGGCGGTCATCGTGGCCTCGGTGCCCGTGGACACCAGGCGCAGTCGCTCGATCCCGCGGGCACCGTCGACGGCAAGGCGCTCCACCACGAGCTCGGCGAGCTCGGTCTCCCCCGGCGTGGAGGCGCCGAACGACAGACCGCGAGAGGCCGCGCGCTGCACGGCGTCGACCACCCGCGGGTGGGCGTGCCCCAGCAGGGCGGGTCCCCACGACGCGACGAGGTCCACGTACTCGCGCCCGGTCACATCCGTGACCGTCGCGCCGTGCGCCGCGACGATCGACAGCGGCGTGCCGCCGACCGATCCGAAGGCCCGCACCGGGGAGTTCACCCCTCCCGGGATGACGGCGCGGGCACGTGCTGCGGCGGTCTCGTTGGTGAGATCGGAATCGGTGGCGCTCATGCGTCCTTCCAGCGTTCGGCGGCCTCGACGGCCCAGTACGTGAGCACCGCGTCGGCGCCGGCGCGCACGATGGCGGTGAGGGACTCGTCGATCGCGCGTTCGCGGTCGATCCACCCGTGCGCGGCGGCGGCCTCGATCATCGCGTACTCGCCGCTGACCTGATACGCCCACACCGGCACCGGAGAGACCGCGGCGGCGTCGGCGAGCACATCCAGGTAGGTCATCGCGGGCTTGACCATCACCACGTCGGCTCCCTCCGTCACATCCAGGGCGACCTCTCGAGCGCCCTCGCGGCGGTTGCCCGGGTCGAGCTGATACGTGCGACGGTCGCCCTGCAGCGAGGACTGGACCGCCTCGCGGAACGGCCCGTAGAACGCCGAGGCGTACTTGGCGGAGTAGGCCAGCAGTGCCACATCGCCGCGGTCGGCGCCGTCGAGGGCATCGCGAAGCGCCGCCACCTGGCCGTCCATCATGCCGGACAGCCCGAGGAGGTGGGATCCCGCCTCCGCCTGCGCGAGCGCCATGTCGCGATAGCGATCCAGCGTCGCGTCGTTGTCCACGCCACCGCGCGCATCGAGCACGCCGCAGTGGCCGTGGTCGGTGAACTCGTCGAGGCAGAGGTCACTCTGCACGACCAGGGCGTCACCGACCTCGGCGACGGCGATGCGCGTCGCGACATTGAGGATGCCGTCCGGATCGGTCGCGCCGGAGCCGACGGCGTCCTTGTGCTCGGGCACGCCGAAGAGCATCACGCCGCCGATGCCGGCCTCGGCGGCGCGGTGCAGAGCCGCCCGGAACGTGTCGGTCGAATGCTGCACGACACCGGGCATCGAGGAGATGGGGCGGGCTTCGGCGGCTCCCTCGGCGAGGAACATCGGCAGCACGAGCTGAGACGCGTCCAGGCGCGTCTCACTCTGCAGGCGACGCCACGCGGGCGTTGCACGCAGACGGCGAGGTCGGATGCGGGGCGCGGTCACGGTTTCTCCTTCGCTACGGGGCGTCGGGCGCGTTCGGCACCGTCGGATCGAGCGGTGCGATCCGGGCGGCGCCTCGTTCGATGAGATCGACGCCCACGAGGGTGGCGAGCTTCGCCGGCGCCTCGGCGTCGATCGGCATGGCGCGCGAACTGTCGATCATCTCGCCGCCGTCGGGGCGGTAGACGCGGGCGGTGAGGAACAGCAGGCCGTCCTCGACGAAGGCCATCGCGGCGATCGGCGCGGCGCACCCCGCCTCGAGGCGTGCGAGCACGCCGCGCTCGGCATCTGCGGACGCGCGCGTGGCCGCGTGGTCGATGCGCCGCACGAGATGCTCGTCGCCCTCGCGCACCTCGACGGCGAGCGCGCCCTGAGCCGGCGCGGTCGGCCAGCGGTCGAGGTCGAACAGTTCCGTGGCCGCGTCCAGGCGACCGATCCGCTCGAGGCCGGCGGCCGCGAGGATGACCGCGTCGAGCGCGCGCTCCGGATCCTCGTGTCCGACGCGACCGAGCCGGGTGTCGATGTTCCCGCGGATGTCGACGAGATGCAGATCAGGCCGGCGCATCGCCAGCTGAGCGCGACGACGCGGCGATCCGGTGCCCACCGCGGCGCCCGGCGGGAGCTCCTCGAGGGTCATGCCGTCACGTGCGCACAGGGCGTCGCGCGGATCGGCGCGCGGCGGGACCGCGGCGATCACCAGTCCGGGTTCGGCAGCCGTCGGCAGATCCTTGTAGGAGTGGACCACCGCATCCACCTCGCCGCGCCGCAGCGCCTCGCGCAGGGCCGTGGCGAAGACCCCGGTGCCGCCGAGCGATGAGAGCGATGCGGTCGAGGTGTCGCCCTCGGAGACGATCGGCACCAGCTCGGCGCCGAGCATGTCGGCGACCGTGCCCGCCTGGGTCATGGCGAGCGCACTCGCCCGCGTGCCGATGCGCAGCGCCATCGCGATCAGCTCACGACGTCGGCGACGTCGGCGACGTCGATGCGACGACCGGTGAAGAACGGCACCTCTTCGCGCACGTGGCGTCGGGCTTCGGTCTTGCGAAGGTAGCGCATGAGGTCGACGAGGTCGATGACATCGTCGGCTTCGAGGGCGAGCAGCCACTCGTAGTCGCCGAGCGCGAAGGAGGCGACGGTGTTGCTCTGCACCTGGGGGAAGTCGCGCCCCATGCGTCCGTGCTCCCCGAGCATCGCGCCGCGCTCCTCGGGCGGCAGCAGGTACCACTCGTAGCTGCGCACGAAGGGATACACCGTCACCCACTCCTTGGGCGGCAGACCGCGGGCGAACGCGGGCGAGTGGTCGCGACTGAACTCGGCGTCGCGGTGAACGCCCATCGCATTCCACGTCGGCAGCAGCGGCGCGAACTCGCGCGAGCGCCGGAGCGTGCGCAGATCGGATTGCAGCCCCTCGGCGGTGCGACCGGTCAGCCACACGAGCACGTCCGCATCCGCCCGCAGGCCCGAGACGTCGTACACGGCCCGCAGCGAATCGATCGACGCGGCGGCGTCGACCGCGGCGACGGCGCCGGGGAGCGGCTCGGCCGGGTGCGGGTCGCGGCGGAAGACCGCCCACAGGCCGTAGTGGGTCTGTTCGCCGGCCTCGTTCTGGTCGGCGGTCGGGGCGGTGTTCTCAGCGGCCATGCACGTACTCCACGATTCGGGTCAGGACGGTCGGATCGGTCTCCGGCGGCACGCCGTGACCGAGGTTGAGGATGTGGCCGGGCAGGTCGGCCCCGCGCGCGAGCACGTCGTCGACGTGGGCGGCGAGCACGGGCCACGGCGCCGTGAGCAGGGCGGGGTCGATGTTGCCCTGCAGGGGAAGCGGACGGCCGATGCGCATCGCGGCGACATCGAGCGGCAGCCGCCAGTCGACGCCGACGACGTCCGCTCCCAGCGGCGGCACGAGATCGAGCACCTCCGACAGCCCGAGACCGAAGTGGATCTTCGGCACGTCGAAACCGCGGAGGGCATCGAATGCGCGGCGCGTGTGCGGGGCGACGCGCCGCTGGTAGTCGGCGCGCGAGAGCGAACCGGCCCACGAGTCGAACAGCTGCACGATGCTCGCGCCAGCCTCCACCTGCGCACGCACGAAGGCGCCGGTGACATCGGCGCACCAGTTCAGCAGCGCGGCCCACGTGTGCGGGTCGGTCTTCATCAGGGCGCGAGTGCGCAGCTGCTCCTTGCTCGGGCCTCCCTCGACGAGATAGCTCGCGAGCGTGTACGGGGCACCGCCGAATCCGACCAGCGGGATGTCTCCGAGTTCCGCGACGACGAGCGCGACCGCCTCCGAGATCGGCTGCAGCACGGCGGGGTCGATCGGCCGGAGCGCGAGCACGTCGGAGGCGGTGCGCACCGGTTCCGCGAGCACCGGCCCCCGGCCGGCGACGATCGAGACGTCGACGCCGGCGAGCAGCACGGGCGTGACGATATCGCTGAAGAAGACCGCGGCATCGACACCGTGGCGGCGCACCGGCTGCAGGGTGATCTCCGCGGCCAGCTCAGGGCGCAGGCACGCCTCGAGCATGTCGACGCCGGCGCGCGACTGCCGGTACTCCGGCAGCGAGCGTCCCGCCTGCCGCATGAACCAGACCGGGGCCGTCTCGGGCCGATCACCGCGTGCGGCCCGAACGAGGGGCGAACGTGCGGTTCTGCCGTCTGTCAAGGGGTGCCCGACGGGCAGGAGGGACAGGGCGGATGACACCCCTCCAGGCTACGTCCTCGCGCACACCCTCAGGATCGGACGTTACGATGGAGGGGTGCTGTTCTGTCTCACGGCCAGCCATCGCAACACCGAGTTCGACGTCCTCGACCGCATCTCGCGTGTGAGCGAGTCCACTGGCGCCGAACTCGTCGCCGCGCACCCCTTCGTGCGCGGCGCCGTCGTGTTGTCCACGTGCAACCGCTTCGAGGCGTATCTCGAGATCGACGAACCGCTCGCCGCGCCCGGTGCGCTCGCGCGCGAGGCCGTCCTCGAGACGCTGGCGGACACGATCGGTGCGGATGCGGGAAGCGTGCGCGAGAGCGCGGAGTCGTTCGCCGGCGACGACGTCGTGCAGCACCTCTTCTCGGTGAGCTCGGGCCTGGAGTCGATGGTCGTCGGCGAGGAGGAGATCACCGGCCAGGTGCAGCGGGCGCTTCGCGACGCGCGCACCGCGGGGACCACGAGCCCGGCACTGGAACAGGCCTTCCAGCGGGCGGCACACGCCACCCGCGAAGTCCGCGCGAGGGCCGACATGGGTGCGGCCGGTCGCTCGCTCGCGCGCCTCGCCCTCGATCTCGCCGAGAGCCGCATCTCCGACTGGGCGTCCGTTCCGGTCCTCCTGGTGGGGACCGGCAGCTACGCCGCCACCACCATTGCCGCGCTGCAGGCGCGCGGCGCCGGCGATGTGCGGGTCTACTCCGCCACCGGTCGCGCGCAGCGCTTCGCCGCCCGCTACGGTGTGCGCGCCGAGACCGATCTGCGCGCGGCGATCCGCGACGCGGAACTCGTGATCACCTGCACCGCGCGCTATGTCATCACCGCCGACGACGTCGTCGACACCTCGCGACGCCTGTTCGTCGATCTCGGTCTCCCCCGCAACATCGACCCGGAGGTCGGCGCCCTCGAGGGTGTGGAGCTCCTGGACCTCGAGCTCATCGGCCGACACGCCGCACTGCCGGAACTGGGCGCGGGCGCGCACGAGGTCGTCGGTTCGGCCGTTGCCACCTTCACCGCGGAGCGCGATGCGGCCCCGGCGATCGTCGCGGTGCGCCGCCACATCCAGGACATCCTGCACGCGGAGCTCGGCCGGCTCCGGGGCGACGGGTCGGATGCGCGCGCCGAGGCGGCGCTCCGCCACCTCGCGGGCGTGCTCTCGCACACACCCTCGGTCCGAGCGCGCGAGTTCGCCGCGGCGGGGCGCATGGATGAGTTCGAAGCCGCCCTCGAGATGGTGTTCGGCGTCGAGGTCGCGCGCGCGCAGGTGACGCACCTGCGCGCGGCATCCGCAGGCTGAGTCAGTCCGCCGTCGGCTCGGCGTCGACCTGGTCGACCGCCGCCTGCAGGCGGGCGAGCGTCTCGGTCACGATCCGGTCCTCTTCGGGGGTCATGTCGATGACGGCCGCGAGCATCCGCTCGTGCATCTTGCCGAGCGTCGCGCGCACCTCGTGGTCGGTCTCGGCGGTGGGAATGACGTGGATACTGCGCCGGTCCGTCTCGTGGCGTTCCCGCCGCACGTGGCGTGACTTCTCGAGCCGGTCGATGATCGCCGTCATCGACGCGGTGGACACGCCGAGATATCGCGTGAGCTCGCTCGGCGAGACGCGCCGCCCCTCGCGCTGCGCCCGGAGGAGATAGCGGAGCACGAGCAGGTCGTTCTCGCCCATCGACATCGCTTCACGCGTGCGACGCCGCATCGCGACCTCGGCCGCACGATAGAGCCGGAACGCCTGGAGCAGGGCGACGGCACGCTCGCGGCGGTCGTCGCGATCCTCGCCGTACCAGTAGGCGCTCTCGGTGCTCATCGGTGCATTTTATCCGGCCCCGCCACGCGGGAGCGGGGCGGGGCCGGGTGAGTCAGTTGACCTCGGTGGGGTGGGCGCTCACGCGGCCGCTGCCGTCGCCCGGGTCCATCGCGTCGATCGCGGCCATCTGCTGCTCGTCGAGCGTGAACCCGAAGACATCGATGTTCTCCTCCAGACGCGCGCGCCGCACGGACTTCGGGAACACCACGAAACCCTTCTGCAGGTGCCACCGCAGCACGACCTGGGCGGGCGTCTTTCCGACCGCCTCGGCCGCCGCGACGATCGGCTCGGCGCCGAACAGGTCGTACTTGCCCTGTCCGAGCGGGCCCCACGACTCGATGACGGTTCCGTGATCGGCCGCCCACGCGGTGATCTCGCGCTGCTGATACGCCGGGTGGAGCTCGATCTGATTCACGGCGGGAACGACCGAGGTCGCCTCGACGATGCGGTCGAGGTGCTCGACGAGGTGGTTCGAGACCCCGATGCTGCGGGCGAGCCCGCGCTCGCGGATGCCGATCATCTTCTCCCACGCGTGCACGAAGTTGTCCTTCGCGGGCGTGGGCCAGTGCACCAGGTAGAGGTCAACCGACTCGAGGCCGAGCTTCTCCAGGCTCTCGGCGACGGCGGCGTCGGGCTCGTCCGCGTCGTGTCGGTCGTTCCAGAGCTTCGTGGTCACGAAGAGGTCGTCGCGAGCGATGCCCGACGCCGCGATGGCCGCGCCGACGCCCGCTTCGTTGCCGTAGATCGCGGCGGTGTCGATGTGACGGTAGCCGACCTCGAGCGCCTCGCTCACGGCGCGCTGGGTGTCATCGGCCGGAACCTGGAAGACCCCGTAGCCCAGCTGCGGGATGCGGTGACCGTCGTTGAGTTCGATGTGGGGAATGTTCGCCATCCCCCCAGCCTAGGAGGGCCGGCGCCGGACGAGCGCCCCTTGACGAAGCGATCGACGCGGGTCAGGAATCCTTGCGCGAGATCGACCAGCGCCCGGCAGCACCCGGGGTGCCGCCGAAGTGGATCGGCAGGGCGATGCCGAGGGAGAGCACCAGGATGCCGAGCGCGAAGAAGACGCCCGGAGCCACGGGCAGAGAGATCGCCAGCCCCAGCAGGGCCATGCCGCCGACGAACAGCAGAAGGGACAGGATGAACACGCGGCGGCCTCCTCGTAGGTTTACCCCTCCACGGTACCCGCTGCATGCCGCCTCCCGCACACTCACGTCGTACGATGGAGGGCTATGTCCGCGCCCGACCCCGTCATCTCGTATCCGTCCGAGCTGCCCGTCAGCGCGGCACGCGACGAGATCGCCGCGGCCATCCGCGACCACCAGGTCGTGATCGTCGCCGGAGCCACCGGGTCGGGCAAGACGACGCAGCTGCCGAAGATCTGCCTGGAGCTCGGGCGCACCTCGATCGCCCACACCCAGCCGCGACGCATCGCCGCGCGGACGATCGCCGAGCGGGTGAGCGAAGAGCTTCAGGTGCCGCTCGGCTCCACGGTCGGGTACAAGGTGCGCTTCACCGACGCGGTCTCCGACGACACCCGCATCGCCCTCATGACCGATGGGATCCTCCTGAACGAGATCCATCGCGATCGGATGCTGCGCCGCTACGACACGATCATCGTCGACGAGGCCCACGAGCGGTCCCTGAACGTCGACTTCCTGCTCGGCTACCTCGCCCGCATCCTCCCCCGGCGGGCCGACCTCAAGGTCGTGATCACGAGCGCGACGATCGACCCGGAGAGCTTCGCGAAGCACTTCGCCGACCGGCAGGGCGATCCGGCACCGATCGTCGAGGTGTCCGGTCGCACCTATCCGGTCGAGGTGCGCTACCGCCCGCGGACCGACGCGTCAGACGACGAGTCGGACGACATCGACGGACTCACCCGCGCCCTGCGGGAGCTCGACCGCGAGCCGGCCGGCGACGTGCTCGTGTTCCTGCCGGGCGAGGCGGAGATCCGGGATGCGATGGATGCGGTTCGCGGCATGTACGCGAAGGACGCCTCCCCGACCGAGGTGCTCCCGCTGTACGGACGGCTCTCGGCCGCCGAGCAGCACCGCGTCTTCGAGCGCTCGCATGTCGCCGGGGTCCGTCGCCGCGTCATCCTGGCGACGAACGTCGCCGAGACGAGCCTCACCGTCCCCGGGATCAGGTACGTCATCGACACCGGTACCGCCCGCATCTCGCGATACAGCGCTCGCAGCAAGATCCAGCGCCTTCCGATCGAACCGGTGTCGCAGGCGTCGGCCCAGCAGCGGGCCGGACGCGCGGGCCGCACGGCACCGGGAATCGCGGTCCGCCTGTACGCCGAGGAGGACTTCGCCACGCGCCCGGAGTTCACCGAGCCCGAGATCCTGCGCACCAGCCTCGCGTCGGTGGTGCTGCAGATGCTCTCCCTCGGCTTCGGAGACGTGTCCGCCTTCCCGTTTCTCACTCCCCCGGATTCCCGCGGTGTGAAGGCCGCCTTCGACCTGCTCGTCGAGCTCGGTGCCGTGCGCGCGCCCGGCCGGGGCGATGACGGCGCCCGCCTGACCGATATCGGCAAGCGGATCGCGCGACTGCCGATCGACCCCCGGTTCGCACGGATGCTCGTCGAGGCCGACCGCACCGACGTCCTCGACCAGGTCCTCCCCATCGTCGCGGGGATGTCGATTCAGGATGTGCGGGAGCGTCCGGAGGCCGAGCGCGCCAAGGCGGACGGATTCCATGCGCGCTTCGCCGATCCGACCAGCGACTTCCTCGCACTGCTCAACCTCTGGCAGTACCTCCAGGAGAAACAGGCCGAGCTGGGCTCGAGCGCGTTCCGGCGCATGTGTCGCGCGGAGTTCGTGAACTACGTGCGGGTGCGGGAGTGGATGGACGTCCACCGTCAGCTGCGCGCCCTCATGGGCCGGGGACGCTCGCACGGTCGTCCCGCCGGCGATGCCGCCGACCCCGATGCGGTGCATCGCGCCATTCTGGCGGGGCTGCTCTCCCACCTCGGCATCCTCGACACGCGCAGCGACGTCGGCCGGGATGCTCGCGGCCGCTCGGCCAGGGGCGCATCGACGAAGGCCGAGTACCTCGGCGCGCGCGGCACCCGCTTCTCGATCTTCCCCGGTTCGGGCGTCCGCAAGAAGCGCCCGTCGGCGGTCATGGCGGCGGAGCTGGTGGAGACCTCCCGCCTGTTCGCACGGACCGTCGCCGCGGTGGACCCGGCGTGGGCGGAGTCCCTCGCCGGGGACCTCGCCCGGCGGCAGGTGAGCGAGCCGCACTGGTCGAGGTCGCAGGGAGCAGCCTCGGCATACGAGAAGGTGACCCTTTTCGGCGTGGAGATCATCCCGAAACGCCGCGTGCAGCTCGCCCGATTCGACCGACCGCTGGCTCGTGAGCTGTTCCTTCGCCACGCGCTCGTGGAGGGCGAGTGGGAGACGAGCCATCTGGACAAGCGCCTCACCGCCTTCGAGCGCCGCAACCTCGAGCTGCGTCGCCGCCTCGAGAAGGTCGAGGAGCGCGAGCGTCGTCGCGACATCCTGGTCGGCGACGAGGCCGTCTACGTCTTCTACGACACCCGGGTGCCGCGAGACGTCTTCGACACCCGATCGTTCGAGACGTGGTGGAAGGAGACGTCGGCGCGCACGCCGCGTCTGCTCGACATGACCGAAGCGGATCTCCGCGACGACGCCGGTCGCCGCGGCGAGCACGACTTCCCTGCACGGTGGCGCCAGGGCGACCAGGTGCTCTCCCTCGCGTACCGCTTCGAGCCGGGCGCGCCCGACGACGGGGTGACGGTCGTGATCCCCCTGGCCCTGCTCGCGCAGCTGGAGCCGACCGGGTTCGACTGGCAGGTGCCGGGCCTGCGCGACGAGCTCATCACCGCGCTGATCCGATCCCTGCCCAAATCGATCCGGCGCCATGTGGTGCCTGCCGCGGACTGGGCGGCGACGTTCGCCGGTGAGATCGCCGCCGACGGGCCGGAATCGAACGACGGACGTCCACCGGTCTCGCTGCGGCGGGCGCTGGCCGACCGCATCCGACGTGTCGCGAGCCAGCCCGTCAGCGACGACGACTTCGACCTCGAACGCGTGCCGCCGCACCTGCTGATGTCCTTCCGTGCCGTCGACGCGCGGGGGCGCACGGCGGGCTCCGGTCGCGATCTGGCGGACCTGCAGCGCCGGCTCGCGGACCGGGCGCGGTCTTCGGTCGCTCGATCGGTCGAGCGTGCCGCCGCACCCGCGTCGGTCGCGGCCGCTGCGCCGCAAGCCGACGGCACGGGCGCGACAGGCGCCTCATCAGTGGGGTTCGCCGAACGCAGCGGGATAACATCCTGGGACTTCGGGGATCTCCCGGCCGTCGTCGACAGCAAGGTCGCGGGGGGTGTCGTCCGCGGCTACCCCGCCGTCGTCGATGACGGCGACACGGTCTCGCTCCGCATCGAGACCTCGGCCGACGCGGCGGCGGTCGCCACGCACCGCGGAGCGCGCCGCCTGCTGCTGCGCGCCGTCGCCTCTCCCGCGTCGTACGTGCTCGACCATCTGACCAGCACCGAGAAGCTCGCCCTCGCGGCCTCCCCCTACCCGTCGGCGAAGGCGCTCATCGAGGATGCCCGCCTCGCCGTCGCCGACCGGGTACTCGGCGAGGTCGGGCGCGACGCCCCGCGGTCGCAGGCCGCGTTCGAGAAGGCGCGCGACGCGTATGCGGCGGTCGTCGTCGATGAGACCTTCTCGGTGGTGTCGCTCGCCGCCCGCATCATCAGCCTCTCGCGCGACGTCGAGAAGGCCGTGAAGGGCCAGAACTCCCTCACTCTCCTCGGGGCGCTGAACGACGTGAAGGCGCAGCTGGCCGGCCTCGTCTTCCCCGGATTCCTCTCACGCGTCGGCGTCACCCGGCTGGCGCATCTGCCCCGCTATCTCCAGGGCGCGCGCGACCGCGTGACGGGGCTCGCCGACAATCCCGGGCGCGATCGCCAGCGCCAGAGCGAGTACGAGCGGTCCGCCGCCGCCTTCGCCGACGCCGGTGGCACGATCCCCCTCGCCCCCTCCTCCCCCGACAACCTCGTCCGCGTGCGGTGGATGCTGGAGGAGTACCGCGTGAGCCTGTTCGCGCAGGCCCTCGGCACCGCCGAGCCCGTCTCGGCGCAGCGCATCGGCAAAGCCCTCCGCGGGCAGTGACGATCGAGAGGATGCAGATGCCACACGCCGTCTTCCACCGCCGGCTCGGCGGCCCCGAGGTCCTGGAGTACGCCGAGGTTGCGTCAGCCGACCCCGCTGCGGGGGAGGTGGCGGTCCGCATCGAGGCGGCCGGGGTGAACCCGATCGACGCCAAACTCCGCAGCGGACTGCGGGCATCGACACCGATAGAGGGCCGACGAGGGGTTGGCTCCGATGGAGCCGGGATCGTGCTGGCCGTCGGCGACGACGTGGCGGGGTTCCGCCCCGGCATGCCGGTGGTGGTCAGCGGCGCACAGGGGACCTACGCCGAGGAGGCGATCGTGCCCGCCTCCGCGCTGACCCTCCGCCCGCCCGCCGTCGACGCCGAGACCGGCGCGGCGATCGGCATCCCGGTGGCCACGGCGTATCAAGCGCTTCGTTCGCTGGCCGTCGGACCCGGTGATCGCCTGCTCGTGCACGGCGGCTCGGGTACGGTCGGGCAGGCCGTCATCCAGTTCGCGGTGCGATGGGACGCGGATGTGCTTGCCACGACGTCGGAGCGACGCGCCGACCGCGTGCGCGCCCTCGGTGCCGTTCCGGTGGCCTACGGACCGGGCCTCGTGGAGCGAGTCCGGGCCGCTGGGACGGGGATCGATGTGGCACTCGACTGTGCGGGGACCGACGAAGCGCTCGCGGCGTCGGTCGAGGTCGTGCACGACCGCTCACGCGTGGCGACGCTGGTACGCGGGGCCGATGCACCCCGTTACGGCATCCAGGCCTATGCCGGCGGCGCAGCGCACGGCCTCACCGATCAGCAGCGCGCGTGGCGGCGCGAAGCGATTCCCGTGGCGCTGGGGCTGATCGCGGCGGGCGGTTTCACGATCGAGCTCGGCCCGCGCTATGCCCTTCGCGATGCCGTTCGCGCACACGAAGACGTCGAGCGCGGCACCAACGGAAAGATCCTGCTCGTGCCGGATCAGACCTGAGGGTCGTCGTCGCCCGTCGCCGGTTCGACAGACGCATCGCCGGCAGGCTGCGCGCGGTCGGAGGCCTCGGCGTCCTCTTCCTCTTCGACCTCGTCAACCCAGACGGTCTCACCTGCCTCGAACCCGCTGGCGTCGTCCAGCGCCTCGGCGGCGATCGTGGCACGGCGGTACCACTCCTCGGCTTCCTCCGCTCGTCCCAGTTCCTCCAGAACGGCCGCGCGGGACGCGAACAGCGCCGGGCTCCACTCGAACGCACGGTCGGGGTCGAGTTCGGGGATGTCGAGTTCGAGGAGCGCGCGCTCCGTCTCGCCGACATCGAGACGCGCGCCCGACATCGCGATCGCGAGCTCGACTCGCGCCGCCGTCGGCAGCTTGTCGCGATCGACCGAACGTCCCACTTCGAGCGCGCGGTCGGCGCGTCCGACCCCGCGCTCGCTGTCCACCTGCAGCGCGATCTGGTCGTCCTTGCCGCTGATTCGTCGGTACGTGCGCAGTTCGCGCAGGGCCAGAGCGTAGTCGCCGACGGCGTATGCGGTGATGGCGACGGTCTCGCGCACGACCGCGATCCGACCGGCACGGTGACTCGCCTCGAGCGCGTGGCGGTGAGCCAATGCCGGGTCGTCGTCGATCAGCAGACCCGCCATGGCGAGGTGCCGTGCGACCGCGTCGGCGTTCTCTTTGCTCAGTGTCTTCAGGTCGTTCCGCGCCGCGTTCGGCAGCGAGCGTGCTGTGATCTCCTCGGGGATCTCGGGCACGTCGCGGCGCGGCGCGCGCGGCTCCCGCGGCTCGGCGTCACGGCGAGGACCACGGTCTTCGCGCTTGCCGTAGGAGCGGTCGCCATCACGCTTCTGATACGGCTTCCGGTCATCCCGCTTGCCGTACGAGCGGTCGCCATCACGCTTCTGATACGGCTTCCGGTCATCCCGCTTGCCGTACGAGCGGTCGCCCTCGCGCTTCTGATACGGCTTCCGGTCATCCCGGTTCCCGTACGAGCGGTCGCCATCGCGCTTCTGATACGGCTTCCGGTCATCCCGGTTCCCGTACGAGCGGTCGCCATCACGCTTCTGATACGGCTTCCGATCGCCACGCGCGGGCGTGTTCCGGTCATTCGAGGTGTAGCGAGGGCGACGAGGGCGCTCGCGGTCGTCGTCAGCCATCGGCTCTGGTTCCTCCTGTTAACGAGTAATGGCCACCCTGCTTTGGGTGGCCATTACCGTGAAAAGAAGTCCGGCGGTGTCCTACTCTCCCA
>NZ_DCMW01000005.1:107601-107844 GCF_002321605.1 Microbacterium sp. UBA1612 | reverse complement strand
TTCGCGGGTTGGTTACCGCAGGACCCTGTTTCGGCGAGAGCAGCCAGCGTGTCTGAGGTCGAGCGTGGCCGCTCGGTGCGGCTGCTCACAGTCGTTCCGCTGGTGCGCTCTTCACGCTGCATGCGTTCCCCGCGCCGGTGGTCGCGAACGAGTCTGGGGCTGTCAGGTCATGACGGCCAGGGACCAGCACCAGCCCGCGAGCTCGCGGGCGATCGCGGTGGTTGCGACGGTGTGCTTCTTCTT
>NZ_DCMW01000005.1:79981-107226 GCF_002321605.1 Microbacterium sp. UBA1612 | reverse complement strand
GCCGCGAGCCGCGGCCGCGGCGGGTGCGGCCGCCCACCGGTCCTTCATGATCTTCCCGGGTCGGTAGACGGGCTTGTGGTGCCAGGCGGATTCGATCAGCAGCCGGCGGGCGTGCGTGTTCCCGGTCTTCGTGATGGCACCCTGCGACCGGGATCCACCGGAGGAGTGCTCGGAGGGCACCAGGCCGAGATACGACGCGATGGTGCGACCGGTGAAGCGGTCCCAGTCGCCGATCTCGGCCGCGAGAGCGAACCCGGTCAGCGTGGAGATGCCGCGCAGGCAGCACAGTCTGTTCGTCACAGCGGTGAACGGGGAGTCCGTCGCCATCGCGGCGATGTCCCGGTCCAGCCGGTCCCGGCGGGCGAGGATACTGTTCACGGCGTCATAGCCGGCGTCGAACGCCGCAAGGGTGCCGGGCCCGGCGCCATCGAGACCCTCGCGCCGCATCTGCCGCAACCACGCGTCGTGAGCCCCGGTCCAGGCTCGGTCCTTGGCATAGACAAGACCGCGGCGAAGAAGCAACTTGCCCACCCGGTGTCGGGCGGCCAGCAAATCCGTGCGCGCGTCATCGCGGGCGCGGACCAGATCCCTGGCCGCTTCCTCGGCCTGCGTCGGGACACGCACCGCGACCAGCTCGTCCATCTTCAGCAGCCGGGCCAGCAACACTGCGTCCCGGGCGTCGGTCTTGATCCGGTCGCCGGCCGGTCGGATGATCTTCGACGGCGCCGCGACCGTCACCGCAATCCCTGCCGCCTCGAGCTTCCGAGCCAGCCCGAAACCGGTCGGCCCAGCCTCGTATCCGGCGTGCACCGGACCCAGCCGGGCCGAGACCTGCATCACCCACGCGAGGACATCCGCAGCCCCGGCGGGCAGCCGCGCCTCGATCACCTCACCGGTCAACGTGTCGATCGCCGCCGCTCGCACGCTCCGCGCGTGCACATCCAAACCAATAGCCGTACGCTCGTTGAACACCAGGGCCTCCGCTGCATGTCGGCATCCCAAGGCCACTCCTCGGGATGATCCACGAATCTGCACCGCGAGGCCCTGGGCCTACAAGAGCATCAGCACCCCGCCCTCATAGGGTCTGATCTCTGCGCGGCGGCTCGTTGCTTCGACGAGCCGCCCCGCTATCGGTGACGGGCAACCGTGTCAACCGCGATCGCGTGCCTCCGCCCGCTGGATAGCGTGGCGGCACACCTCGCCAAGGAGTCACCGTGTTCCAGCGTCGCCCGCACCACCGCATCACCGTCTCGGTCGTCATCCCGGTGAAGGACGATGCCGCTCACCTGGACCGGTGCCTGCGAAGCATCGCTCGGCAGAGCCTCGCCGTCGACGAGGTCGTCGTCGTCGACAACGGCTCGGTGGATGACTCCGCCGACGTCGCGCGCTGTCACGGGGCCCGGGTCGTGTCCTGCGCGCACCCCGGGGTGGCCGCGGCCGCGTCCGCGGGCTACGACGCGGCTCATGGCGACGTGATCCTCCGCCTCGACGCGGACTGCGCGCCGGGTCCCGGATGGGTGCGGACGATGACCGAGGCTTTGCATGAAGAAGAGAACGTCGGTGCCGTCTTCGGTGGTGCAAGCTTCCACGACGGGCCTCGGTGGCTTCGCCGCCCGCTCGCGGGCGCCTATCTGAGCGCATACGTGCTGGTGGTGGGCGCCGCGCTCGGGCACTGGCCCCTCTTCGGCTCGAACCTCGCCATGCGCGCCGAAGCGTGGCAGGCGGTGAGCGCATCGGTGCACCGAACCCGAGCGGACACGCATGACGACATCGACCTCGCCTTCCACATCGGCGAGCGGCATCGCATCGTGGCCGTCGGCGCGGAGCACATGACCATCTCGATGCGTCCGTTCGCCGATGCTCGGCTGTTCGCCGCGCGGGTCCGCAAGGGGTTCCACACCGTCGTGATGCACTGGCCGCACGACTTCCCCCCGATTCGGTGGGACCGCCGCCTGCTGCGACGCCTGCGTCGCCGCAGCGTCGCGCGCCGCGCTCGACCCGACCATCACCTCGCTGCCTGATGGGCGCCGCCGCTCTCATCGGGGTCGCCACAGCACCCGCGCTGCACGTGATGACGTTCAATGTGCGGCGCCGGCTGCCGCTGTCGATCCGACGGGCGGACCGGTGGACCGGTCGCCGTCGGGCCGTGGAGGCGCTCCTCACCCTCGAGCAGCCGACCGTGCTCGGCGTGCAGGAGGCGATGCCCGGTCAGGCCGACGCCGTCGCCGGTGCGCTCGGTGCTCGGTATCGCCGGCTCGGCCATGGTCGCGACAGCCGCGGTCGCGGCGAGGGGTGCCCGCTGTTCTGGGATGCCGAGCGGCTCGAACTCCTGTCCGGCACACAGCTCGCACTGTCACCCACTCCGGCGGTGGCGGGGTCCCGGGGGTGGGGCAACCCGGTACCGCGCGTCGCCGTTCTCGCGCGGCTGCGGGATCGGCTCACCTCGCGGGAGCTCACGGTCGTGAACACGCACCTCGACGTGTTCTCGCGCCGCTCCCGTCTGCACGCCGCCCGCTGGTTGCGGGGGGTGCTCGCGACCGGAACCACAGCCGGGATCATCCTCGGTGATATGAACGCCCGTCCGGATTCCGCCACGGCGCGTGAGCTCTGGGCCGGCGGTCTGCGGGATGCGTGGCCCGCTGCGGACGTCCGGCTCACCCCCGAATGGGCGACGTTCGCCGACTACCGCGCACCGCGACGCGGCGCGCGCATCGATTGGATCGGCGTGACCTCCGGGGTGCAGGTGGATGCGATCGGCATCAACGCCTTCCGCACGGATGTCGGGTGGCCCTCCGATCACCTGCCGGTGCAGGCGCGGGTGCGCGTGTGCTCATGAGCACGCTGGCACGCAACTTTCTACGGCCACCCCGCGGGGCCCTGGGCGTCGCGGCCGATGGAGTGCGGGCGCTCGGACTCGTCAGTGTCGTCGCCGCGGGGGTGCTTTACGAACCGACGGATGCCGGCATTCTGGCTTTCACGCTGCCCGGCCTCATGATCCCGCGCTTCCTCGCACTCCGCCCGACAGCCGACCTCGTCTTCGGGCTCGTGCTCCTCACCGCCGCGTGGAGCAACGTGTACGACCTCTACACCACGCTCGCGGCGTGGGATCTGGTGGTCCACTTCCTGGCCACCGGTGTTCTGTCCGTCGCCGTCTACCTCTTGCTCGGCCATGCCGGGGTGCTCCCGCGACCTGTCGGACCCGGTCGGCCGCGGCGCGCGCCACTCGTGCTCACCCCTGTCCTCGGGCTCGCGATCAGTGCCTTGTGGGAGATGGTCGAGTGGGCGGGCCGGGAGTTCATCACGGACACGATCTTCGTGACCTATGCCGACACGATCGGCGACATGGCGATCGGCGCTGTCGGTGCAGCCGTGGCGGGAGTGGCGCTGGCCTTCCTGAGACTCGAGGATGATCCGCCCCCGGCCACGTGAGCGGAGCCGTCAGACACGGCCGCGCAGGATGAGGTTCCAGTACACCCACGGCAGAACATAGCGGTCCGCGATCCAGGCGAGGCGGTTCTCCCGGTACATCTGCGGCAGGAACGAGATCGTGGGGTCGGGACGACCATCGGGATCGAACTCCGCCCAGACGACACTCGATCGCGACACCGTCAGCGGGCAGACACCGTAACCGTCGTATCGGCGCGTGGGCTCCTGGCCGCGCAGCGCCGCCGCGAGGTTCTCCGCCACGACGAACGTCTGCTTGCGCAGCGCGCCGCCGGACTTGGAGTTCGTCGTGCCGGCCGCATCCCCGATCGCCCAGACGTCGTCGAACCGGCGATGCCGCAGCGTTTCGGGATCCACCTCGACGAAACCTCCGGGATCGCGCTCGGCCGCCAGACCGGCCGCCGAGATCCACGTCGGCGCCGACTGCGGCGGCACGACGTTCAGAACGTCGTACCGCACCTCCTCGGCGTCGGTCTCGCCGATGCGTCCGATAGCCACCTTCCGCTCCGCCCCGCTGACGGCCCGGATCTCGCTCGCGGTGCGCACCTCGATGCCGAACTCCGCGATGACACGTTCGAGCTCCGCGTCGATGTGGGCAAGACCGAAGACCGTCTCCTCGGGCACCACCAGCACGACCCGGATGTCATCGAGGCACCCGAGGGCACGCCAGTGGGCACACGCCTGGTACATCGGCTTCTGCGCGGCTCCGGAGCAGGAAGCCGGTCCGGGCGGCTGCGTGAACACGACCGTCCCCGATCGCATGTCGCGAAGCAGGGCCGAGAGCTTCACCGCCCCGTCGAGCTCGTAGTGCGAGGTGACCTCGGGCGTGTCGAGAGCTTCCGCGAGTCCCGCCACGGCGGTCCAGTCCTTCACCATCCCCGGGCTGAGGACGAGATGGTCGTATCCGAGCACATCACCGCCGGATGTGGTGACGGTGCGTGCTGCGGGATCGACGGCCTCAACCGCATCGCGCACCCAGCGCACCCCTTTCGGCATCACGTCGGCTTGTGGGCGCGACGTCTGCGACGCGCGCGCCGTGCCACCGGCGACGTGCGAGAACAAGGGCTGATACCGATGCACGGCCTGCGGTTCGATCACGGCGATGTCGGAGACGCCGGCACGTCGCAGTCGTGCGGCGGCGGACACTCCCCCGTTTCCGCCGCCGACGATGATGACGCGGTGATGGGCAGCCTCGGCCCGAGTCTCGTGCGATGCCTCCGGCGAATCCATACGGCCACGCTAGGGAACGTCCCGCCCGACCGGCACCGCTTGCGGACCGGGCGGCGAGCGGCTAGCCGACGCCGCACGGACGTCCTTCCCCAGTGAGCGCGCAGTGAACGCGCAAGATTCTCCTGAGAATCGTCTGTCAACCCCCTCCGCGACCCGGGTCGACGCGCGCAAGATGGATATCGCCCTCGCAAGGAGCAGAAAGCCACACCCCGAATGACCATCGCGATGATGCCATCGTCACACCAGTACGTCCTGGTCGAACTCGAAGACGAGATTCGACTCATCCACGACACCCGTTACGCCGAGAACGACTCGCGTCGCCTCGTCGCATTCGTGGAGCCGGCGCCGGATGACCGCGTAGCGGTCACCTGGCTGCGATCCCTGCCGCTCCGCACCAGCTTCCCCGACGCGGCGTCCGCGCTCGCGGAGATCGAAGCCTGGACCGCCCTGGAGCGGGCGGGCGGCGCCGCTCCGCCCATCCCGATCGCCCACTACGCGCCCCGGCGCATCCGCTCTTCCGCGCGGCGGATCACGCGCGCCTGAGCGGTGGCGACGGGGCCGTGCTCGTCACGCGTGCCCGACCCCGTACTCGACCTCATCGTCGTCATTCGCACCGTTCTCGCGCCGGCGCCGACGCCAGGTGAGGTCGACGAGCCCGACCAGCAAGGCGAGGGAGAGGAACACCGCCGCGGCGAGCATCCCGTAGGCGTAGGCATCGTGGAACACGACGATCTCGCTGGCCGTGCCCTCCTCGCGGAAGATCGTCGCGTAGAAGAACGACAGCGCGACCGCGGTGCCGATGGCCGTGCCGATGCGCTGGCCGAGCTGCCCGACCGAGCCGGCGAGACCGCCCTGCGTCACCGGGATGTCAGCGAGGGCGAGTGTCTGGTTGGGAGAGATGACGAGGCCCCCGCCCAGTCCGCCGACCACCATCGCCGCGGCCATGGCCCAGGGCGTGTACGGCAGCGGGACGAAGATCGCGACGACCACCAGGAGGGCGGTCGCCAGGAGCACGGCGCCCAGGCCCCACACGACGAGGGGTCTGCCGAACCGGTTGACGAGGTTGCCGCCCACCCAGGAACCGGCAGCGCTCGTGGCGGCGAACCCGATGGAGACCATGCCCGCGTAGACCGGCTCGAGACCGAGACCGTCCTGCAGGAAGAGGTTGGTGAGCAGGAACACCGACGGCAGAGCCGCGAAGTACGACGTCGCCAGCAGCGTGCCATTGCGATACGACCGCACCCGGAAGAGACGCAGCGGAACGAGCGGAGCCTTGCCGACGGACTCGTAGTGCCGCTCCCACAGCACGAACCCGCCGACGAAGAGCACGAAGGCGACGAGCAGCCACCATCGCAGGGGGTCGTCGTCGGGAGATCCCGTCGTGAACAGGAACGGGAACATGAGCGAGAGCACGGCGAGACCGAACAGCACCGTGCCGAACGGATCGAGCTCGAGCGGCCGGCGGGTTCGCCGGTGGAGGGGCGGCAGAAGCCAGATCGCGAGGGCGATGGCGATGAGACCCAGCGGCACGTTCATCCAGAAGATCCAGCGCCACCCGTCCTGCGCGCCGCCGAGAGCGATCGCCAGCCCGCCGATCGTCGGGCCGAGGGCCGTGGAGATGCCGATGATCGCTCCGAAGGCACCGAAGGCCTTGCCGCGCGCGGAGCCGCGGAACAGCTCCTGGATGATGCCGAGAACCTGGGGCATCTGAATGCCTGCGGCGACGCCCTGAATCAGGCGGGCGATCAGCAGCACGGTCATCGAGGGCGCAAGCGCACAGACGAGACTCATGACCGTGAACAGGCTCAGGCCGATGATGAACAGCGCGCGCCGCGATCGCTGATCACCCAGGCGTCCCGCCGGAACGAGCACGAGCCCGAAGGTCAGCACGTACCCCGACACGATCAGCCCGAGCTCCGTCGGCGCCGACCCGAACGCATCCTCGATCGAAGGCAGGGCGACGTTGACCTTCGTGAGGTCGAGGATCGTCAGAGCGGCGACCGATACGCATACCGCGAAGGCCCGCCACTGCGCTCGTGGTGAGGGGAGGGGGATGTCGGAGGTGGCCGGCGACGCTGTCTTCGACGTTTCGTTCCCGTTCGCCGTCTCATCACTCATCATCATCGCCAGGTTATCGCTACGCACCGCGCCACGGACCCGTCCGATGCTGATTGACTGGGGCCATGCGCGAGACGGCGATGTTCCCTCTCAGCAGCGTGCTGATGCCGCATATGCCGCTGCCGTTGCGCATCTTCGAGTCGAGATACCTCGTGATGCTCGGGCGCCTGCTCGACGACGACGATCCGCGGTTCGGGGTTGTCCTCATCGAGCGCGGACCGGAGGCCGGGGGCGGCGAGCAGCGGTTCTCGGTCGGCACGCTCGCGCGCGTCTCGCGCGTGGCGGCCCGGGAGGATGACCTGCAGCTCGTCGCCGTCGGGGGCGGCCGGTTCGAAGTCGAGCGGTGGCTCGACGACGACCCGTACCCGCGCGCGATCGTCCGGGAGCTGCCGATGCCGCCGTGGCGTGACGACCTCCTTCCGCTGCGCGAGCGCGCGGAGCAGACGGTGCGCCGGCTCCTGTCGATGTCGGCGGAGTTCGCAGAGCTGCCCTGGGATGCCGACATCGAGCTCGCCGACGATCCCGAGCACGCGTGCTGGCAGCTCGCGGGCATCGCCCCGCTCAGCACCCTCGACCACCTCGCCCTGCTTCAGGCCTCGTCGCTCGACCAGTTGCTCGCCGACCTCATCGCCCGCTGCGACGAGGCGGAACCCGTCTTGACGGCGGGAACGCCGGATGGGGCCTTCGGAGCCGAACTCGACCGGCTTCTCGATGACGTTGAGGGAGACGAGGAGTCCCCCGGACCCGCGGACGGCGACCGCTAGGACTCCGGCAGGCGCCGCATCCGTCGAACGCGCTGGACGATGCGCACGACAGCACGAGCCGGAACACCGATGATGCACGCGACCGTGCCCGACACCGACCGATCCAACGCCCCGAGCACGCTCTTCCGCTCCCACGCATCTCGGATGGCACCGCCCCGCGGGCGCGGCTGGGGGCGGTGCGCAAAGGCACCCGAACGGCGCGCCCCCGCGAGTTCCGCGAGCTGCCCCACCCAGGTGTCCTCTGCCGCCGGGTGGAAGTAGTTGTCTTCGAGCCAGCCGTCGACCGGCATCCGGAACGCGCGCGCGATGACCGCCGTCTCGCCTGCCAAGAGTCCGCTTCCCTCGAACACCGTATTGATGAGTTCGGGAGCGACGCCGAAGACATCGAGCGCGATCACCGGGGTGCCGTGGGCGACGGCCTCGATGGCGGCGGTCGAGCTGATCGTGACGAGCCCGGCGGCGGTAGCCAGCGCCGTGCTCATGGGCTCCGTCGAGACGACGAGGTTCGGCGGCGCGCCTCCCATCGACCGGATGAGGTCGGGATACTCATCGAACTCGCGGTGGGTCTGGCTCTCCCCCTTCGTCCCCCGGAGTTTGAGCACGACGCGCCGACTCGGGTCGGCTTGGGCTGCTCGGATCAGCAGAGCGGCGACGCGGCGACGCGCATCCCGCTCGCGGGGCACGATCGCCTGCGCCGCGAAGACGAGGTCCTGCCCGCCCGCCGTGGCCGTTCCCGGCTCGGCTGCGCGCGCGAAGGGCAGGCGGGCGAGAGCGAAGCGCTGGACAAACCCTTTCTCGGTCGCCAGAGCGGTGAATTCACGCACCTCACGATGGGAGTGCAGCACGAACACGTCACAGGATGCGCGGTAGACGAGAGCCTTCCGCGTGGCGGGCACCGAGATCCCCGGCAGACCGGTCGCGATGACGGACGACGGCACACATGTTCGCACGACACGCGCCAAGACCCGCACGAGCGGCCCGCGCGCGGCGAGCAGGACCACGTCGGGGTCCAGTTCGGCCAGCCGTGCCGGAAGGTCGTCGAACGAGACACGCCACACGTCGGTCAGTCCGCTCCCGGCGAGGGCCGAGCGCTGCTGCGCCTCACTGACCACGAGCGGCGTGTCGAGAACGAGCAGCCGACCGTCGACGGCGTCCGGTCGCGATCCCAGGAGCGCGGCCGCCCACTTCACGTACGAGTCGGTGTCGGCGACGGCGACGACGCGAAGCGGATCGGCTCTCACGCCGGAACGCGACGCAGCTTCGCCATCGGCGCGCGCTCGCCGTCGAACACCCGCTTCACGCCGTCGCCGAGGGCGGTCTCGATGATGCGGATGTCGCGGACGAGATGGTTCAGGCCGGTCGGCTCGAGCGATGCCGCGTGGTCGGAACCCCACATGGTGCGGTCGAGCGTGATGTGGCGCTCGACCGCCGTCGCGCCGAGTGCGACGGCCGCGAGGGAGATCTGCAGCCCGCGCTCGTGACCCGAGTAGCCCACGGGAACCCCGGGATAACGCTCGCGCAGGGCGGGGATCACCCGGAGGTTGGCCTCCTCGGGCTCCATCGGGTAGGTGGAGGTCGCGTGCAGGAGCACGAGATTGCCCGTCCCGAGCACCTCGACCGCATGGTCGATCTGCTCCGACGTCGACATGCCCGTCGACAGGATGATCGGCTTGCCCGTCTCACGCAGCGCGACGAGAAGCTCGGTGTCGGTCAGCGATGCCGACGCCACCTTGTGCGCCGGAACGTGCAGGTCTTCGAGGAACTCCACGCTCGGCACATCCCACGGGGATGCGAACCAATCGACGCCCCGGAGCAGTGCGTGGTCGGCGATCGCCACGTACTCGTCACGCCTGAACTCGATCCGCTTGCGGTACTCGAAGTACGTCATGGTGCCCCACGGCGTCTCCCGGCGCACATCCCGCATGTGCTCGGGCGTCGAGATCTCCGGGGTGCGCTTCTGGAACTTGACCGCATTCGCGCCGGCGTCGGCGGCCACGTCGATCAGCTGTTTGGCGATCTCGACGTCGCCGTTGTGATTGAGGCCGATCTCCGCGATCACGTAGGTGGGCCGACCGCCCCCGATGACGTTCTTCCCGATCGTGACGGTCATGGCTTGCTCCTTGGTGGTTCTGCCTCGGACGAGGCGAGGATGGACTCCGACGAGGCGCCGCGCGCCGCGAGCACCCGTTCGGCGACTTCGCGCACGGCGCCCGCGCCGCCGGAGGACTGCAGCACGATGCGCGCGGCCGCGAGGACGAGGGGGTGCGAATCCGGTACGGCGATCGGCCACCCGACGAGTTCGAGGCAGACGAGATCGTTGACGTCGTTTCCGACGTAGGCGACGCGGTGAAGCGGGATGCCGCGCTCGGCAGCCCACGCCACGAGAGCGCTCGCCTTGTCGTCGAGACCCTGTTCGACGTCGACGCCGAGCTTGCGCGCACGAGCCGTGACGACGGGGTTGCGTTCGGTCGACAGGATGACGACAGGCACGCCGGCTCTGCGCAGCAACGACACTCCCATCCCGTCGGAGCGGCTGACGCGAACCAGTTCGGTGCCCTGCGCGTCGACGTATGCGCTGTCGTCGGTGTGGACGCCGTCGAAATCGGTCACGACCGCATCCACGTCGATCGGACCGTCGAGCGTCGTGGGAACGGTCGAGGGCAGACCAGATGCCGCCATCGCCCTCGCGACCTGGAGCTCCTGTG
Organism: Microbacterium sp. UBA1612; assembly: GCF_002321605.1. Lineage (NCBI taxonomy): Bacteria > Bacillati > Actinomycetota > Actinomycetes > Micrococcales > Microbacteriaceae > Microbacterium > Microbacterium sp. UBA1612. The sequence goes on along the minus strand of NZ_DCMW01000005.1, from coordinate 96,965 downwards.
CCGTGTCGATCTCGATCGCGGTGCTCTCCGGCACCTCGGCGGCGCGCGTGACACCGAAGAAGCGGTGCTCGGCGGCACGGAAACCGTCGACATCGAGCACGTAGAACGCGCCGGTCTCGAGGTAGTGGGGCTCGCGGTCCTGGCGACGCGGACGGACGGCGGCATCGTGGTTGATACCGGAAGCGGCACCCGACGCATCCCGCCGCCAGAGGAACCCGTAGGTCTCGACAGCCGAGAACACGCTGTCGGCGAGCCCGGCGACGACGTCGGACACAGCGGAGTCGAGAGCGGCGGAGTCGATGAAAGGAGAGGTCGCCTGCAGGAACGCGAGGGTTCCGACGGGCGTTCCCTCCGCCGCGAGCACGTCGAGGGCGTGGAGCAGCGCGCTCTCACTCGTGGCGGTGTCGCCGGAGAGCTCGGCGGGCCGGTCGATGACCGCCGCGCCCCACTCGCGCGCGACCGCAGCGATGGCGGGGTCATCGGTCGAGACGACGACCAGGTCGATGGCGGGTGCCGCCTTCGCGGCGGCGACCGCACGCGCCACGAGCGGCACTCCCCCGACGCGGCGCAGGTTCTTGCCCGGCACTCCCTTCGAACCTCCGCGTGCAGGGATGACGGCGACGACGAGCGGACGCACCTCCCCCATCCGCGACGCGGCGATGCGGCTCACCGCACGGCCCGGCGACGATGACGCGCTCCGGGCTCGCGCGGACGCAGCACCGCCGCTGACCCCCGCAGCACGAGCGGAAGGGTCGTTGTGGTCGACGAGGCGAGCGTGAGCACGTCCAGTCGTTCGACCGCACCCGCGAGCACGAGCTCGATCGGAAGGTCGAGGCGTTCGACGAAGAGGTCGGGAAGTCCGGCGACGTCGGCGAGCTGCTCGGCTGACTCGCGGCGATGCGGCAGGTAGGTCACCGGCGCGATCGACGACTCGTGCGCAACCCAGTCGAGGTAGACGTCGCGATCGAGCAGACCGTCGTCGGGTCGCGCACTGCCGAGCACCACCCTCGACGTGCGGAAAAGGTGTGGCCGGGCGGTCTCGCGGGTGAACGCGAAGTCGTGCCGGTGCACCGGCACGCCGATCTCGGCGAGGGCGTCGCGACGCTCGTAGCCGAGATCGAACGCCGTGAAGAAGTCGACCTCTCCGGCGAGCGCCCGCGAGACGACGTGCACATGCGCGAGCGGGCCGATACGCGTGGTCAGTCCTCGCTCGTCATGACCCGGGCGGCGATAAGGACGACGCCCGGTGAGCGTATCGGCATAGGCGACGGTGTTGGCTCCGTCGTCGAGGAACGTCACACGGCGCGGCCGCAGCACCGTCGCCGCAAGCCGGAACTGGCCTGAGTATCCGTCGCCGACGAGCCAGTGCCGGTGACGTGCGAGCAGTCCCCACGGGATGCCGAGGTAGGGCTGGGGATCGACGAAACGCGCCCCGCGCGCGAGCAGCTCGTCGGCCGTCTCGGGCATCTGGGCCGTCAGGCGGCCCGCGAGAGCGATCGACTCCCCCTCGGCGTGAGCCCATTCCGCCGCGCCGATCAGTTGCAGCGGGGATTCCACCCACGCCAACGGTGCCAGCTCGCGAGCCACCCGACCTCCGCGCATCAAGGGGACGCGGAGTGCCCCGCGCCTGTCTCAACACGGTGAGCCCCGAGGTTGAACGACGCGCATGAGCGCCGTGTCCTCCACATGGCGCGCCGGTGAACGATCGGCGACGCGGGCTGTGGACAACCGCGCGCGACGCCCCGGGACCGCCGCTACGTTTGTGCAGTGATGAGCCCTCTCGCCCGGACCCTCGCGTCGACGCTCGCCGCGTTCGCCGTCGTCGGTGCCCTCGTGGGCTGCGCTCGGTCTCCCGAGCCGACGCCGACGCCGACGGGATTCGCCTCCGAAGCAGAGGCCTTCGAGGCCGCCGAGGCGACCTATCGCGCCTACGTCGACGCCCTCAACGAGGTCGACCTGAGCGACCCGGAGACCTTTGAGCCCGTCTTCGCCCTCACCACGGGCGACTCGCTTGCTAACGAGAAAACCACACTCACTCGCATGCATGCAGATGGCTGGGAAGTAAGTGGAGCGACGACGATAAGTGAGATCCGTGGGAGCAGCTGGAGCGCAGACATCATTGAAATTCAGGTCTGCTCGAACGTGTCTGCAGTCGACGTGCGTGACTCATCCGGCAATTCCGTGGTACCCACGAACCGCCCTGATGAGTACTCCCTCAGCGTGATTCTGGAAGGCACGTCCTCAGAGAACTTGCTGATCGCGTCGAGCGATACTGAAGCGAGCGAGATATGCGACTAGGTCTACTTGTCGCATTACTCGCAAGTGCCCTCGCTGGCGTATCCCACACGTCGACTGGTTGTGACGGCTCGAACACCTGGGTCTATTGCAATCCCAATGGCGAACAGGTTGATGTCGGTGCGTCGCTGGGTGGGTCGTCGGGTGGGGGCGCGTCCGATGGCGGTGGCGGGGGCGGCGGGTACGTTGCTCCGGCTCCCGAAGAGTCCACCGAGGAGATCCCGGAGTGCATGCCCGGCTTCTGCGGTCGGGAGAACTATGACGTGTTCGTGTATCCGACGGTGTCTGCCGAAGATCTCGTGTCCTTCCGTCCCGCAGGCCCCTCACTCGACAACGAGCCGTCGGGTTTCGCCGTCGTCGGGCTTCCCACGAACGTGTACGCCGCCGCTTCGGCGCAGACGCTGAACGGCGAGCTGCTCGGGTTCGACGTGGCCGTGCGCTTCGTTCCGGTCGGCTTCGAGTTCGACTACGGCGACGGATCGACGGCGACGTCGGCGACGGGCGGCGAGACGTGGAGCGCGCAGGGTGCGACGCAATTCGCCCCGACGGAGACGGGCCACACCTACCGCCAACGCGGATGGCACACCGTCACGGCGACCGTCGTCTACGAGGCATCCGTCGACTGGGGATACGGCTGGCGCCCGGTCACCGGCAACGTCCGCGCTGACAGCGGCTCGCATCCCATCGAGGTTCTCGAAGCCCGCACCGCGCTCGTGGAGCGCTCCTGCGCCGAATCGCCGGGTGGACCCGGCTGCTGATTCCTACACCGTGACGACGCATTCTGTCACCGGCCTTCTGCGGCGAGGCGGGCGCTGATAGCGTCGGCGTCCTCAGATCGCCGCCATGAGGATCACGAAGGGAGCTCGTCTGTGAGCGCCACCACCCCCGCCGCCGGGCCCGCGAGACCACGAGAGCAGTGGACCGGCCAGGTCGGTTTCATCCTCTCGGCCATCGGCTCCGCCGTCGGTCTCGGCAACATCTGGCGCTTCCCCGGTGTGGCCTACGAGAACGGCGGAGGCGCGTTCCTCATCCCGTATCTCGTCGCCCTCATCACCGCGGGCATCCCCATCCTGTTCCTCGACTACGCGATCGGCCATCGCTTCCGAGGCGCCGCGCCGACGGCGTTCCGTCGACTCGGCGGGCGCGCAGGGCGCTGGATCGAGTCTCTCGGGTGGTTTCAAGTCACGATCGCCTTCGTGATCGGCTTGTACTACACCGCCGTCATCGCCTGGGCGCTCAGCTTCTTCGTCTTCTCCTTCGACCTGCGATGGGGAGACGACCCGGCCGGGTTCCTGTTCGGCGAGTACCTGCGGGTCGGTGACCCCGGCATCAGCTTCGACTTCGTTCCCGGCGTTCTCATCCCGCTCGCCCTCGTCTGGATCGCCGCGATCGTGGTGCTCGCAGCCGGCGTCGCGAAGGGCCTCCAGCGGGTGAACGTCGTCTTCCTGCCGCTGCTGGTGGTCGCGTTCCTCGTGCTCGTGGTGCGCGCTCTCTTCCTCGAGGGCGCGGCCGATGGCCTGAATGCCCTCTTCACGCCGAACTGGCAGGCGCTCGCCGATCCCGACGTCTGGATCGCCGCCTACAGTCAGATCTTCTTCTCCCTGTCGATCGCGTTCGGCATCATGATCACCTACGCCTCCTACCGCAAGCGTCGGTCGAACCTCACCAGCCCGGGTCTCGTGGTCGCGTTCGCCAACTCGTCCTTCGAGATCCTCGCCGGCATCGGCGTGTTCGCCACGCTGGGGTTCCTCGCCTTCCGACAGGGCGTCGATGTCTCGGAACTCGACGGCATCGCCGGCGTCGGACTGTCCTTCGTGACCTTCCCGGCCATCGTCTCCGAGATGCCCGGCGGCCCGATCTTCGGTGCCCTGTTCTTCGGTTCGCTCGCGATGGCCGGCTTCACCTCCCTCGTCTCGGTGCTGCAGGTGGTGATCGCCGCCGTGCAAGAGAAGCTGTCGATCTCGCGACGCGCGGCGGCTGTGGGCATCGGGGTCGTCTCGGCAGTGCTCTCGGTGCTGTTCTTCTCCACCACGACGGGTCTGCTCGCCCTCGATGTGACGGACATGTGGGCCAACAACGTCGGAATCGTCGCGTCGGCCGTGCTCATGACCATCCTCGTCATCTGGGTGCTGCGCCGCGGACCCGAACTGCGCTACCACCTCAACGCGGTGTCGACCTTCCCGGTCGGGCGCATCTGGATCGGCCTCGTCGGGGTGCTGGCCCCTCTCGTGCTCGGCTACATGCTCGTCGCCCGCATCATCACGCTCCTGACCGAGGGGTACGACACGTATCCGTTCTGGTACCTGGGGATCTTCGGATGGGGCACCGTGGCCGTGCTCGTTCTCGGCGCCGTGATCGGCACACTCGTGCCCTGGCGGCACTCCCCCGATGACTACCGCGCGTGGCCGCCGTATCCGCCGGCGTCCGTCGACAATCGCAAGGAGGCACGCCGATGACTCCGCTCGCCATCACCTTCCTCGTCCTCGCGATCGTGATCGTGTGGGGAGGACTCCTCGGCAGTTCGCTGTTCCTGCGCGCCCGCCCGGAACGGACGACCTACCCCGAGGGCGGGATCGACGATCATCGCGAGGATCTCGGGATCATCGAACACGACACGTGAGTCGTCGCCGACGGGCGGCGGGTCGAGCAGCGATCAGCCGTCGCCGACGACGACCGTGAACGTGATCGCCTCGTCGCCGTTGTCGACGTTCGACATCAGGACCTCGGTGCTCCCCGCGGAGAGTCCGGTGACCCCTGGGTTGAAGGTCGCGTCGTCCTCCACTCGGCCCGGCGTGAACTCAGCGATCGAGGTGTCGGCGATGTCTCCGGCGTAACTGTCGACCGGCACGTCCCCGGTGTCGATGTTCAGCACCTGGCCGACGACGAGGTCGACGGTGGCGTTCTGCAGATCGTCGACCTCCATCGTGACGGGCGCGATCACATCCCCGTCCGAAGACGAGCATCCGCTGATCGCGACAGCGGCGGCGACGATGGCGAGCGCGGGAACCCACGTGTTCATTCGCATGATCCCACCCTGGCAGAAGACCGCCCGGTGCACGGACAGGCGCCGTGACAGGATGAGTGCGTGACCGAACGCCTCATGCTCCTGGATTCCGCGTCGCTCTACTTCCGCGCGTTCTACGGCGTTCCGGACACGGTGAAGGCGCCGGACGGGCGCGCGGTGAACGCCGCACGTGGGTTACTCGACATGATCGCGCGTCTGGTGTCGGCATACGAGCCGTCCCACCTCGTCGCCTGTTGGGACGACGACTGGCGTCCGCAGTGGCGCGTGGATCTCATCCCCTCGTACAAAGCGCACCGCGTCGTCGAGATCGTCGCGGGCGGCCCCGATGTCGAAGAGGTCCCCGATCCGCTCGAGCAGCAGATTCCGGTGATCCGCGAGGCGCTGGACGCCCTCGGCATCCCGATCGTGGGCGCGCCCGCGCACGAAGCTGACGATGTCATCGGCACCCTCGCCACGCGTGCGACGATGCCGGTGGACATCGTCACCGGCGACCGCGACCTGTTCCAGCTCGTCGACGACGAGCGCGGGATCCGGGTGATCTACACCGCGCGAGGAATGAGCAATCTGGATCTCGTCGACGACGCGTTCATCGTCGGCAAGTACGGCGTACACGCGTTGCAGTACGCCGACTACGCGACCCTGCGGGGCGATTCGTCCGACGGCCTCCCCGGCGTCGCCGGCGTGGGAGAGAAGACGGCCGCGACACTGCTCGCGGCGCACGGTGACATCGCCGGCATCACCGCGGCGGCCCAAGCGGGCACGGGCATGACCCCGGCCCAGCGCACCAAGGTTCTCGCCGCATCCGACTACCTGGCGGTCGCACCCCGCGTCGTCGAGGTCGTGCGCACGCTCGATCTCCCCGATGTCGACGGCGCACTGCTGCCGCTTCCCGACGATCTCCCCTCCCGCACCGCCGCCGTCGCGGAGCGGTGGTCGCTCGGTTCGTCGATGGCGCGTGCAGCCGAAGCGCTGACCGCGCGAGCCTGAGTCGCGAGTCAGCGCGAGCGCTGTGCGGTGATCACGGCGCTCATGAGCAGCACCGCGTAGGCGACCGACAGCGCCAGCGTCACCCAGAGGGTGGCGCTCCACGATCCCGTCGCATCGTGCACGCCGCCGAGGATCGGCGCCGCCGTCGCACCGAGGGCATACCCGCCACCCTGCACGAGAGCGGAGATCCCCGTCGCCTCAGCGTCGGTGCGTGCCACCGCGACGAGCGTGCTGAAGACGACGACGAAGCCTCCCGCGTGTCCCATCGCCCCGATGCTCAGCCATACCCAGAGCAGCTCGGGCGCGAGAAGCACTCCGACGGCGAGGATGATCCATGACGCGCAGACCACCGCGGCGGGCACGAGGCGCGGCGTGAACCGCGTCAGAACCGGGATCACCAGCGCACCGGCGATACCCACACCTTGGAACACCGAGGCCATTGCACCGGCGGACGAAGCGCCGACCCCGAGCAGGTCGGCGGTCATGGCAGGCAGCCACGTGCTGTAGCCGTAGTACAAGAAGGCCTGCGAGGCGAATGCGGCGACGAGAAGCCACACCACCGGACGCGCGAGGTAGGAGCGTCCGCGCCGCGAGGTGACGACCGGCGTGGGTCCGGTCAGGCCGGCGGGATCCCATCCGCGCGACGAGGAACCGTCCGGGCGAGTCCGAGCAAGGTGCGCAACCAAGGCGCCGCCGGCGCGGCGTTCCCGGGCGAGATGCACGCTCCAGACGGCGATGCCCGCGACCGTGAGAACCGACCAGCCGAACAGCGCCAGCGGCCATCCGATCGCTTCGGCGACGGGCGCGGTCAACAGCGTCGTCAGGAGGGATCCGACGTTCAGCGTCGCCGTGTAGGCCGCCGTGACCACACCGACCCTCTCGCCCGGAACGTCGCGTCGGATGACGACAGGGGTCACGACGTTACCGATCGTCACCGACGCCCCGATGACCACCATTCCCGCCAAGAGCCACCCGAAACCCGGAAGCGTGCGGATGACCGTCCCCACCAGCACTCCCACGAGCGAGAGCAGAAGGGCGAGCTCCGCCCCCGCGCGACGGATGACGATGGCCGCGAGCGGGGTGAGGAGCGCGAACATCAGCACCGGCGCCGTCGTCAGGAGCCCTGCCTGCGCGGAGGGGATGCCGAGGTCCACCTCGATGTCGCGAAGCACGGGCGTCGGCGCGACGATGTGTCCGCGAAAGCTGAGAGCGGCCACGAGGATACCCGCGACGACCAGCCAGGGGAACGCGCCGCGAACGACGGGTTCCGAACGGCTTCTCACCTGTCGAGTCTACGGATGCGCCCGAAGGCCTCCGACCATGCGCGCGCCGTTCACGCCGCCGTCCAGTCACGCAGGCGATCGAGGGACCAGGTGGTGATGATGCGCTCGGGCGGCACCCCCAGCCGCTCAGCGCGTGCCGCGCCGTGGTCCAAGAGGGAGAGCTGTCCGGGGGCGTGCGCATCCGAATCGATGGCGAAGAGGCAGCCGACCTCCAGCGCGAGCGTGATGAGTTCGTCGGGAGGATCCTGACGCTCCGGGCGACTGTTGATCTCGACGGCCGTTCCGTGCTCCGCGCAGGCCTCGAACACTGCACGGGGGTCGAACTGCGACGGCGGACGGGTCCCTCGGCTCCCTTCGACGAGCCTTCCCGTCACGTGCCCGAGCACATCCACCCGAGCATCCGACACCGCCGCCACCAGACGGCGCGTCATCGGCCCGCGATCCATGCGCAGTTTCGAGTGCGCCGACGCGACGACCACGTCGAGCTCATCCAGGAGCTCGGGATCCTGATCCAGCGCCCCGTCTTCGAGGATGTCCACCTCGATCCCCGTCAGCAGGGTGAATCCGTCGCCATGGAAGCCCCGTACGAGCACCATCTGTTCCCGCAGGCGATCCGCCGTCAGCCCGTTCGCCACGCGAAGCCGCGGCGAATGATCGGTCAGGGCGAGGTACTCGTGGCCCAGAGAGCGTGCGGCGTCGACCATGAGGTCGATCGGGGTGAGTCCGTCCGACCAGTCGCTGTGACTGTGCAGGTCTCCCCGCAGCAGCCGTCGCATCTCAGACGACTGCTCGACCCCGGCACTCGCGCGGAGCGCCGCGAGCCGCTCGGGCATCTCTCCCGCCAGCGCCTGAGCGATGACGGTGAGGGAGGATTCGCCGATCCCCTTGCGGCGACGGAGCGCCGCCGTATCCGCAAGCTCCGCATCACTCAGCCCCGCGATCGCATCCGCCGCCGTGCGAAACGCCTTGGATCGGTAGCGCGACGAACGCTCCCGCTCGAGCAGCGTCGCGATCTCCGTCAACGCGTCGTGCGGGTTCATCCCGACCCTCAGCCCGCGAGATCCCGCGTGGCGGCGACCCACGCGTCGAGCGTCCGCGAGGCTGCCCCGCTGTCGATCGCCTCTCGTGCGGTGTCGATCGCCTCGCCGAGGCGGTCGAGGATCGGCCGCTGCACCTGCGCGGCATCGCGGTAAAGGCGATAGGCGACGATTCCCGCGGCGGCATTGAGCAGAACGATGTCGCGGACCGGTCCCGCCTCGCCCGCCAGCACCCGGCGCACCACCTCGGCGTTGTGCGTCGGGTCGCCGCCGATGAGATCCGCCATCTCGGCCAGCGGAACGCCGAGGTCCCGCGGATCGACGTCGTGCTCGTGGACGTCTCCGCGGCTCACTTCCCACAGGCGGGAATGGCCGGTGGTGGTCAGTTCGTCGAGTCCGTCGTCGCCACGGAAGACGAGGGCCGTGGCGCCGCGATTTCGGAAGACGCCGGTGATCAGCGGCACACGCTCCAAGCTGGCGACGCCCACTGCGTTGGCTTCGGCCCTCGCGGGGTTGGACAGCGGCCCGAGGAAATTGAACACCGTCGGCACGCCGAGTTCCTTGCGCACGGCACCGGCGTGACGGAATCCGGGGTGGAAGGCAGACGCGAAGACGAACGTGATGCCGGCCCGCTCCAGCGTCTCGGTGACCGCGGCAGGATCCAGGGTCAGCTCCACGCCGAGCGCCCCCAGCACATCCGAGGATCCGGAGGCCGAACTCGCGGCGCGGTTGCCGTGCTTGACGACGGGGATGCCGGTGGCGGCGGCCACGACGGATGCCATCGTCGACACGTTCACGGTTCCGAAGCGGTCGCCGCCGGTGCCGACGATGTCGAGCACCTCGGCACTCACCGGCAGCGGCACCGCAGCCTCGAGGATGGCGTCACGGAATCCGACGACCTCGTCGATCGTCTCCCCCTTCGCGCGGAGCGCGATGAGGAAAGCGCCGATCTGACCCGGCGTCGCCTCCCCCGCCATGATGCGTCGCATCGCCCACGTCGATTCCGACACGCTGAGGTCGCGCCCATGCAGGAGTGAGGTGAGGATTCCGGGCCACGAAGACGACTCCGACATGCCACCGAGCCTACCGTCGGCCGACTTGTGCGGATTCACGGCCCGCGCCCGGCCCGCTGTCAGCCCGCCCACAGCGTCCTGATCGGTGATTTACCGTCACTTCTTAGGGCGCCCTTACTTCTCATCGCGCGCGACAAGGGTGTCCAGATGGGGAAAACCCGCTCCGGAATCGGCAATAATGGTGGACGTGACGACCACGCCAGCGACCTATGCCCAGGCGATGCGTTCTGTCAAGCGCCCGGACCCGGTCGCCGTCGGAACCATCGTGTGGCTCGGCAGCGAGGTGATGTTCTTCGCGGGACTGTTCGCGATCTACTTCACCCTGCGGAGCACCTCCCCCGATCTGTGGGCTGAGGAGACCCAGCTGCTGAACGTGCCCTACGCGTTCGCCAACACCGTCATCCTCGTGCTCTCCTCGGTCACCTGCCAGATGGGCGTGTTCGCCGCCGAGCGCTTCCAGCCGTACACCTCCACGGGCGGCGGCCGCCGCCGGTGGGGCATGGTGCCGTGGTTCTGGCTGACCTTCGCTCTCGGCGCGATCTTCGTCTCGGGACAGGTGTGGGAGTATGCGCAGCTCGTGTATGAAGGCATGCCGATCACGGCCAATGCATACGCCTCGGCCTTCTATCTGACGACCGGATTCCACGCGCTTCACGTCACCGGCGGACTCGTCGCCTTCCTCCTCGTGATCGGTCGCGCCTACGCGGTCAAGAACTTCGGCCGCAAGGAGATGACCTCGGCGATCGTGGTCTCGTACTACTGGCACTTCGTCGACGTCGTCTGGATCGCCCTGTTCGCCGTCATCTACTTCCTGAAATAGAGCGGAGCTGATCCCCCACATGGCACGCACGAAACCGCGCCGCTCCCAGGGCCGCCGCAGTCCGTGGGCGGCCGCCGCCCTCATCGGCGTCGGACTGCTGCTCACCGGCGGTGCCTATGCCGGCGCCTCCGCCGCTATGGCTTCCACGACCGACGAGACGTCGGCCTCGGCCCTGACGGTCGAAGACGGCAAGAAGCTGTTCCAGGCGAACTGCGCAACCTGTCACGGACTCGACCTGCAGGGCACCGAGAGCGGCCCGTCGCTCTACGGCGTCGGCGAGCTCTCCGTGGAATTCCAGGTCGCGACCGGGCGCATGCCGCTGCAGATGCAGGGCCCGCAGGCGCCGCAGAAGCCGGTGCAGTTCACCGAGGAGCAGATCCAGGCGATGGCGGCATACGTGCAGAGCACGTCGCCCGGCCCCGAGTTCCCCTCTCCCGAGATCCTCGACGGAGAAGGCGACATCGCGCGCGGCGCCGAGCTCTTCCGGATCAACTGCGCGATGTGCCACAACGTGGCGGCTGCCGGAGGCGCGCTCACCGAGGGCAAGTACGCGCCCGAGCTCACCGAGACCAGCGCCCTCCACATGTACGCGGCGATGGTCACCGGCCCGCAGAACATGCCGGTGTTCAACGACATGACCCTCAGTCTCGAGGACAAGCGCGACATCATCTCGTCGCTGCTGTTCATCCAGGAGAACGAGTCCCCGGGCGGCTTCAAGCTCGGATCGCTCGGACCGGTCTCCGAAGGCCTGTTCATCTGGATCTTCGGCATCGGGTCATTGATCGCCATCACCGTCTGGATCACGGCGAAATCCAACTGACCCACCCCTGACACTGCAAGCACCTACGAGGAGCACCATGGCAAACGAGCACGACGCGCTCGAGCACGAGAGGGCTTCGTGGAAGCCCTCCCCCGGGCTCGCCGTCGCGGTGAGCGACCCGGTGCGCACACCCGATCTTCCGCCGCACCGCGAGCGGATGACCGACAAGGACCCGGCCGCGATGAAGCGCGCCGTCCGCACGGTCTACACGCTCTTCTACCTCTCGGTGGCCGGCAGCATCTGGGCCGTCGCGGCCTACATGCTGTTCCCGATCGAGAGCGGATCGATCGTCGACATCCGCAACAACAACCTGTTCGTGGGTCTCGGCATCGCGCTCGCGCTGCTCGCGATCGGAATCGGCGCGATCCACTGGTCCAAGGCCGTGATGCCCGACAAGGAATTCATCGAGCCGCGGCACGCCACGCGCGGCCGGGACGCCACCCGCGAGGGTGCGGTGGCGGTCTTCGAAGCCGCCAACGAAGAGTCCGGTTTCGGTCGTCGCGCCATGATCCGCAACTCGCTGATCGCCGCCCTGGCCGCTTCGGTCGTTCCTGGCATCACCCTGTTCCGAGGTCTCGCCCCGGAGAGCTCTCCCGAGAACCCTCACGCGGGTGACCCGGTCTACCTCCTCAGCCACACCATGTGGAAGGAAGGGTCGCGTCTGGCTCACGACCCCGAGGGAACGCCGATCCGCGCCGCAGACGTCACGCTCGGCTCGGCCGTGCACGTGATCCCGGCCGAGCTGGCCGAACTCAGCCACGAGGAGGGCTACCTCGAGGAGAAGGCGAAGGCGATCGTCCTCCTCATGCGCATGCCTCCGGAAGACCTCATCGAGACCCCTGAGCGTGCCGACTGGTCCTACGACGGCATCATCGCCTACTCGAAGGTCTGCACCCACGTGGGCTGCCCGGTCGCCTTGTACGAGCAGCAGACGCATCACCTGCTCTGCCCGTGCCATCAGTCTCAGTTCGACGTCGCGGACGGCGCCAAGGTGATCTTCGGTCCGGCCGCCCGCCCGCTCCCCCAGCTGCCGATCACGGTGGACGACGAGGGATACCTCATCGCGCGGAGTGACTTCGAAGAACCCGTCGGCCCGAGCTTCTGGGAGCGCCATTGAGTACCTCGCACCCCACGGAGAACGTCACTCAGGAGCCCGCGCTCCCGAAGTCGGCGTCCACCCGTGACAAGCCTCTCGGCGGTCGATTCGTCGGCGCCGCGTCGAACTATCTGGACGAGCGCACGAGCATCTCCGGGATCACCAAGGAGCTCGGTCGCAAGATCTTCCCCGACCACTGGTCGTTCATGCTCGGCGAGATCGCGCTCTGGAGCTTCGTCGTCGTCCTGCTCTCGGGTGTCTTCCTGACGTTCTTCTTCCAGGCGTCGATGGTCGAGACCCGCTACACCGGCGCCTACATCCCGATGCGCGGCGTCGAGATGTCTGCCGCCATGGACTCCGCGCTCCGGATCTCCTTCGACATCCGCGGCGGCCTGCTCGTTCGTCAGATCCACCACTGGGCAGCCCTCGTCTTCGTCGCCGGCATCGGCGTGCACATGCTGCGCGTGTTCTTCACGGGAGCGTTCCGCAAGCCGCGCGAGCTGAACTGGGTGATCGGCTTCATCCTCTTCATCCTCGCCATGGCGGAAGGCTTCACCGGCTACTCCCTCCCCGACGACCTGCTCTCGGGCAACGGCCTTCGCATCATCGACGGCATGATCAAGGGCATTCCGCTGATCGGAACCTGGACCTCGTTCCTGCTCTTCGGGGGCGAGTTCCCGGGCACCCAGATCGTGGGTCGCCTCTACACCCTGCACATCCTGTTGCTCCCGGCGATCCTGGTCGCACTGCTGGCCCTCCACCTCATGTTGATGATCATCAACAAGCACACGCAGTTCGCCGGCCCCGGCCGCACGAACAGCAACGTCGTGGGATTCCCGATGGTGCCGGTCTACATGTCCAAGATGGGCGGCTTCTTCTTCATCGTGTTCGGCGTGATCGTTCTGATCGCCTCGCTGTTCACGATCAACCCGATCTGGAACTACGGTCCCTACGATCCCTCACCGGTCTCGGCCGGCACCCAGCCCGACTGGTACATCGGCTTCGCCGACGGCGCCCTGCGTCTTGTGCCGCCGCACTGGGAGTTCGTCTTCCTCGACCGCACGTGGTCGTTCAACATCCTCGTGCCGCTCGCGGTGCTGGGACTGTTCATCGTGCTCGTGCTCATCTACCCCTTCATCGAGGCGTGGATCACCGGTGACAAGCGCGAGCACCACATCGCTCAGCGTCCGCGCAACGCGGCGACCCGCACGGCGATCGGCGCCGCCGGCGTCGTGTTCTACGCCGCTCTCTGGGCCGCGGCTTCATCGGACATCATCGCGACGCACTTCAAGGTCACGATGGAGGGTGTCATCCACAGCCTCCAGGCCATGCTCATCTTCGGGCCGATCATCGCCTACTTCGTCACCAAGCGCATCTGCATCGCGCTGCAGAAGAAGGACCGCGAGATCGTGCTGCACGGCTACGAGTCCGGTCGAATCGTCCGCCTCCCGGGTGGCGAGTACATCGAGGTCCACCAGCCCGTCGACGAGTTCGAGCGGTGGCGCCTGATCGATGCCGAGACCTACGAGCCCCTTGTGGTGCGGCCCAACGACAAGGGCAGCATCCCTTGGCACGCGAACCTGCGCGCCGCCCTGTCGCGGTGGTTCTTCGAGGACCGACTCGCGCCCCTCACCCAGACCGAACTCGACGCGGCGACCGCGCACCAGCACCACGCTCTGGAGCACATCGCCACCGAGGAGGATGCCGAGATCCAGGGCGCTCACGAGCGCGCGGGCGTCCCCGACGCACCTCACGTGCCGATCGACGACGGCCATCACCCCGAAACGGCGAACCGTCCGTCGAACGTGATCATCCCGGACGAGGACGACAAGAAGTAGTCGGCAGGATATCGACGTTCGGTGGCCGTCTCCCCGCTGGGGAGGCGGCCATCGCGTCGTTAGCGTTGATCCATGACCTCCGACGCCCTGACCTATTTCGAGAACAAGCTCGCACATGAGACGGATGCGAGCGACGTCTATGCCGCACAGCACGCCGGCGATGAGTTCGTGCTCGTCGACGTGCGGAGCGACGAGGCGTGGCGACAAGGTCGCATCCGCGGCGCCATCCATCTCCCCCACCAGCGCATCGCGACGGCGGCGACCGACCTCATCGCCGCGGGGACACCCGTCGTCGTCTACTGCTGGTCACCGGGCTGCAATGGCGGCGCGAAGGGCGCTGCCGCGTTCGCGCGGCTCGGCTACGACGTCAAGGAGATGATCGGCGGATACGAATACTGGGTGCGCGAAGGACAACCCACCGTGAACGACGACGGTGAGCTCCCGCGGGTGTTCGATCCCCAGGTCATGGTCGTGCGCGCCTGACCCCGTCCTCACCCGGTCTGCTCGATCTCCCACATCTCGTCGTCTTCGAGCCCCTCGGCGAATCTGCCTGCCGCTGCGCCGGCGAACTGCACGCGCTCCAGGTCTTCACTCTCGTCGGAGATCAGCACATCGCAGACCACCGCCGTGACGTTGTCCAGCGTGCCCGCCTCGAGCGCGAGCCTCACGAGCTCGTCGGCGGCCTCCCGCGGTGTGGCTGCGCGGTCCACCATGACGCGGGCCACATCGTCTTCGGGAACGTAGTCCGTCAGACCGTCGCTGCACAGCAGCCATCGATCCCCTTCGCCCAGCTCCGTCTCCGCCACCGAGACCACGTCGGCCTCACCGCCGCCCAGGGAGGCCGTGATGATGTTGCGGCGGGGGTGCGTCGCGGCGTCCTCGGGGGCGATGATGCCTCGGTCGACGAGCACCTGCACGTACGAGTCGTCGCGGGTCTGGCGTTCGAATCGCCCGTCGCGCACCCGATACGCTCGCGAGTCGCCGGAGTGCGCGATCAGCAGGTGCTCGGCACCGGCGAGGAAGACGCCCGTGAAGGTCGTCGCCATGCCGCGCAGCGATGGATCGCGCTCGGTGTGGGCGCGAAGGTCCCAGTTCGCCTCGAGGATGCGTTCACGCAACGCCTGGGCCGTCCAGGTCGTGACACGACCTGCGACCAACCGGTGCACCAGCGCGGCGGAGGCGAGATCGCCGGACGGCCCGCCGCCAACTCCGTCGGCTACGGCCGCACCCCAGCTCGACGCGAAAGCCGCATCCTGATTGACGTCCCGGTAGGAGCCGACGTCGGATGCGGCAGCCGCGAGAAGGCGATGAGCCACGCTCAGCGTGCGAAGTATCCGCGGTAGTACTCGTAGACCCAGCCGACGATCGCAACGAGGAAGATCGCGAAACCGATCGGCACCATCCACGAGCCGACGGCGAGACCGATGAACGCGATCGACGCCGAGAAGGCGAGAACGATGGGCCACCAGGACCACGGGCTGAACTCGCCGAGCTCGGGATCACCGTCGTCGATGTCGGCGGTCAGCACATCTTCGGGCAGTTCGCCACCCTGTGCCTTGTGAAGGCGATCCACGTAGAACGCGATCATCACGCCCATGAGACCGGCGAAGAAGAGCGCCACCGTGCCGACCCATTCGATGGCCGTGTACCACGGCACATCGGGGTGGCCGATGATGTTCCACGCCGTGTAGACGACGCCGATCAGGAAGGAGAAGGCGGTGAGGATCCACCAGAGACCGACATTGGTACGCACTTACTTGACCTCTCCCTGGGCGACGTCGACGACGGGCGTCTGCGGGGCATCCTTCGCCGGGCCGACACCGACCGGGAGGCCGGCCTCGGGGTGGTTCAGGTCGAACGCCGGACGCTCGCTGCGAATGCGCGGGATCGACGTGAAGTTGTGGCGCGGCGGCGGGCACGACGTCGCCCACTCCAGCGAGCCACCGTAGCCCCAGGGGTCGTTCACCGTCACCTTCGGGGCCTTACGCGAGGTGAGCCACACGTTGAACAGGAACGGGATCATCGACGCGCCGAGAACGATGGAGCCGACCGTCGACACCTGGTTCTGCCATGTCCAGCCGTCGGCCGCCGAGTAGTCCGCGTAACGGCGGACCATGCCGTCGACACCGAGCCAGTGCTGGATGAGGAAGGTCATGTGGAAGCCGATGAACAGCAGCCAGAAGTGGACGTAGCCGAGTCGCTCGTTGAGCATGCGCCCGGTCCACTTCGGCCACCAGAAGTAGAAGCCCGCGAACATCGCGAACACCACGGTGCCGAAGACGACGTAGTGGAAGTGCGCCACCACGAAGTAGGAGTCGGAGAGCTGGAAGTCCAGGGGCGGCGAGGCGAGGATGACACCGGTCAGGCCGCCGAAGACGAACGAGATCAAGAAGCCGAGCGCGAAGACCATCGGTGTCTCGAACGTCACCGAGCCGCGCCAGAGCGTGCCGATCCAGTTGAAGATCTTCACACCCGTGGGAACGGCGATGAGCATGGTCATCAACGCGAAGAACGGGAGGAGAACGCTGCCGGTGACGTACATGTGGTGTGCCCAGACGGCCACGGAGAGCGCCGCGATGGCGATCGTCGCGTAGACCAGCGTCTTGTATCCGAAGATCGGCTTGCGGCTGAACACCGGGAAGATCTCCGACACGATGCCGAAGAACGGCAGCGCGATGATGTACACCTCGGGGTGACCGAAGAACCAGAA
>NZ_DCMW01000005.1:0-79675 GCF_002321605.1 Microbacterium sp. UBA1612 | reverse complement strand
CCGAAGAACCAGAACAGGTGCTGCCACAGCAGCACACCGCCGTTCTGCGGATCGTAGATGTGGGCGCCGAGCACACGGTCCGCGGCGGCGGCGAGGATCGCCGCGGCCAGCACGGGGAAGGCCATCAGCACGAGGATGCTGGTGATGAGCGTGTTCCACGTGAAGATCGGCATGCGCCACATGGTCATACCCGGAGCACGCATCGTCAGGATGGTCGTGATGAAGTTCACGGCGCCGAGGATCGTGCCGAAACCGCTCATGCCGAGGCCCAGCATCCAGAGGTTCCCGCCGACGCCGGGCGAGAAGCTGGCGTTGGCGAGCGGCTGGTACGCGAACCATCCGAATGCCGCCGCGCCCTGCGGCGTGAGGAAGCCGGCGACGGCGATGGTCGAGCCGAAGAGGAACAGCCAGAACGCGAAGGCGTTCAGTCGCGGGAATGCGACGTCGGGGGCACCCAGCTGCAACGGCAGGATCGCGTTCGCGAAGCCCGCGAACAGCGGCGTCGCGAACATGAGGAGCATGATCGTGCCGTGCATGGTGAACAGCTGGTTGTACTGCTCCTTCGTGGGCACGATCTGCATGCCGGGCTCGAACAGCTCAGCGCGGATGATGAGCGCCATGACGCCACCGAGCATGAAGAACAGCACGGAGGCGATCAGGTACATGTAGCCGATCGTCTTGTGGTCGGTGGAGGTGATCCACTTGACGACGATGTTGCCCTTCTGCTCGACGCGGGTCGAGCTCATGAGGGCGGCCTGACGCGGCGGCACGGTCTTCGGTCGCGTCGTCTCCTGCGGCAGAGTCGTGGCCATGATCACTCGTCTCCCTCGGAGCTGTCGCCCGTGCCGGGCAAATTCTGGAGGCGGTCGTACGCCTCGTTGATGTTGCCGGTGTTGCCAGCAGCCTCGAGAGAGGCGAGATAGCTGTCGTACTCGGCTTCGCTGACGACCTTGACGTTGAACAGCATCATCGAGTGGTACTCACCGCAGAGCTCGGCGCACTTTCCGGCGTACTCGCCCTCGCGCGTCGGCGTGAAGGACCAGTAGTTGTCCTTGCCGATGTACATGTCCTTCTTGTAGAGGAAGTCGATGATCCAGAAGGAGTGGATGACGTCGCGCGAGTTGAGCTTGATCTCGACCGTCTGGTTGACCGGGAGATAGAGCGTCGGCAGCTGGCTCTCGTCGATGTTCCCCTGCTCGTCGGGCTGGGCCTGGATGCCCATGCTCCAGACGGCATCGGAGCCGTCTTCCTCTTCGCCGTTGTACTGGAAGTCCCACGCCCACTGCTTGCCGATCGCGGTGATCGAGACGTCGGGATCTTCGTAACGGGTCTCGAGGATGGCCTGGTCACGCGCCGTGAAGGCGAAGAAGCCGACCACGAGGATCAGCGGCACGACCGTGTAGAAGATCTCGATCGGCATGTTGTAGCGCAGCTGGACAGGCAGACCCGTCTGGCCCTTGCGACGACGGTAGGCGATCATCGCCCACAGCATCAGGCCCCAGGTGACCACGCCGACCGCGAGCAGCACGATCCAGGAGTTGACCCACAGACCCGAGACCATCTCGGTCTTGTCCGTCGTCGGAACGCCGTCCTCCGTGAAGCCGGGGAGGAACCCGTTCAGCTCCGTCGGTGTGCATCCGGCGAGGACTGCGGCCGTTGCGATCCCGATGGGAAGAACGGCCCAGCGGAGACGGCGTTTCGAGTGCACGGTGCACCTTTCCGGGTCGCGGGTGTTGCTCCAGCCAGTCTAGAGCAAGCTCCCACGCTCTTCAGGCCAACCACACAGGTGAGCCCCCGCGGCGTGGGGAACGCGGATCGGGCCCGGGGGGTTCTGTCGAACCGCCGGGCCTGTCGGATTTCCGGAGTGATCAGTGGAAGCTGTCACCGCATGCGCAGCTGCCCGCGGCGTTGGGGTTGTCGATCGTGAACCCCTGCTCCGAGATCGTGTCCTTGAAGTCGATCGTGGCGCCGTCGAGGTAGGGCACGCTCATGTCATCGACGATGACCTCGACGCCGGCGAAGTCGATGGCCTTGTCGCCGTCGAGGAACCGTTCGTCGAAGTAGAGCTGGTAGATCAGGCCGCTGCACCCGCCGGGCTGCACAGCCACACGCAGGCGGAGGTCGTCGCGACCCTCCTGCTCCAGGAGGTTCTTCACCTTCTGTGCGGCGGCGTCCGTCAACGAGACGCCGTGCTCACGGGCGATCTGATCGGTCGTCAGGGCGGTGTCGGTCATGACGCTCCTTCGGGATGGGCCGCGCGCGGCGCGGGGACGATGGGTCGATTCTACGCGCCGTCCGCCGCAGCGAGGGCGGGCTCACGCGCCGCGTCGGTCCAGTCGCGCCAGCAGGAGCGCCTCCGCGGTCAGCGCGTGGCGGAAGGTGTCCAGGTGGAGCGACTCGTTGGGGCTGTGGGCACGGGCATGGGGGTCTTCCACCCCCGTGACGAGGATCTGCGCCTCCGGGAACGCTCGGACGAGGTCGGAGATGAACGGGATGGAGCCGCCCACGCCGAGATCCACCGGCGCGACACCGTACCCGGCCGCGAGAGCCTCGCGTGCCTCGGCGACCGCCCACCCGTCGGTGTCGACGAGAAACCCGTCCCCGAGGTCGACGTCGGAGAATTCGAGGTGTGCACCCCAGGGCGCATGTGCGCGAAGGTGGCTTTCGATCGCCGCGTATGCCTCGGCCGCCGGCTGCCCGGGGGCGATCCGGGCGCTCACGACCACGGCGACCTCGGGGCTGAGGGTGTTGGAGGCGTTGCGCACCGACGGGGCGTCGATCCCGGTGACCGTCAGGGACGGCTTGTTCCACAACCGGCTCAGGATCGATCCGGTTCCGATCGGCTGCACGCCGTCGGGCAGTCCGGCTTCCGCGCGCAGGGTGTCTTCGGGATAGTCGGGAGTCTCGCCGTCACGGGTGAGGAGCCCATCGACGGCGACGGCGCCGTCGGCATCCCACAAGGACGACAGGAGCGTCACGGCGGCCATCATCGCGTCGGGCACCGCCCCGCCGTACATCCCCGAGTGCGACGCGTGCTCGAGGGTGCGCACGGTCAGCGTGAAGCGTGCGTTGCCGCGCAGCGTCACGGTCAGGGCGGGCGTCGTCGCGTCCCAGTTCGTGGAGTCGGCGACGACGATCACGTCGGCTCGCAGATCATCGGCGTTGTCGGAGAGGAACTGCGCGAACGAGCGCGACCCCGCTTCCTCCTCGCCCTCGATGAACAGCGACAGCCCGAGATCGAAGTCCGGACCCACAGCGTCGACGAGGGCGCGGATCGCGCCGATGTGAGCCATGATGCCGGCCTTGTCGTCGGCAGCGCCGCGGCCGTAGAGACGCCCGTCCCGCACGGTCGGCTCGAAAGGCGGCGTGTCCCAGAGCGACTCGTCGCCGACCGGCTGCACGTCGTGATGCGCGTACAGCAGGATCGTGGGTCGGCCGTTGCGAGGGTGCCGGCGCGTCAGCACCGCGGGCTTGCCGACCTCATCCGTCCCGGGTATCGCCGCCCTCCGGATCGAGACCTCGTCGAACACCCCGGTCTTCTCGGCGAGTTCGGCCACCGCCGCGGCGGTTCGCCCAACTTGTGCCTCGTCGAACCCGGGGAAGGCGATGGACGGAATGCGCACCAGGGCGCCCAGATCGGCCAGCGCGGAGGGGATGCCGGCCGCGGCCGCGGCGGTGACCGCATCGTCGAGAGTCTGCTCAGAAGCCATGCGGGTAATCTTAAGTGCAGCAGTCACCGCGATCCGAGGATTCATCGTGCCCAACACCCCCGCCGCCCCGGCGCCCAAGGACGAGTCGACCGAGACAGAGACGTCGGTCGCCGGCAAGGGTCGTCCCACCCCCTCTCGTGCAGAGCGGGAGGCCGCCCGGAAGCGCCCCCTCGTGCCCGACACCAAAGAGGCCAAGGCGCGCCAGCGCGCCGAGCTGGCCGCCAAGCGCGAGAAGGCCCGGCAGGGAATGGCCGCCGGCGAGGAGAAGTACCTGCCGCAGCGCGACAAGGGTCCGCAGCGCAGGTTCGTCCGCGACTTCGTCGACGCGGGCTGGCACCTCGCTGAGTTCGTCATGCCGGCGATGATCCTCGTGATCGTCGCCACGCTCATGCCGGTCGTCGAGGTGCAGTACTACGCTCTCCTGGCGCTGTGGGGATTCATCATCTTCGTCGTCGGCGACATGATCTACACCTCGATCCGCGTGAAGGGCGCCGCCCGGGCCAAGTTCGGCGAGGACCGCCTCGAGAAGGGCCTCGGCTGGTACGGCGCCATGCGCATCGTGCAGATGCGCTTCCTGCGCCTGCCCAAGCCGCAGGTCACCCGCGGGCAGTACCCCGCCTGAGTTCGACCAGGCGCCGATTGATCTGGCGCGCCCACAGCGGCCCTCGGTACAGGAACGCCGTGTAGCCCTGCACGAGCGTGGCGCCGGCATCCAGCCGCTCCTGCACGTCGTCGCCCGTCTCCACTCCCCCGACGGAGATCACGCAGAAGTCGCTGTCGGGCACGGCAGCGCGCACCCGTCGCAGCACCTCGAGCGAGCGGCGGCGCAGCGGAGCGCCGGACAGCCCGCCGTCCCCCGCCGCGGCGACGACCGCCGGTTCGGTGCGGAGGTCGTCTCGGGAGATGGTGGTGTTCGTGGCGATGATGCCGGCCAGACCGAGATCCCGCGCGAGCAGGGCGATGGCCGTCACCTCCTCGTCGGGGAGGTCTGGCGCGATCTTGACCAGCAGCGGCGTTTCGCCGCTCGCGTCGCGGACCGACGTCAGCAGCGGGCGCAGGGTCTCGACGGCCTGAAGGCCGCGAAGTCCGGGCGTGTTCGGCGATGACACGTTGACCACGAGGTAGTCGGCGATCGGCGCGAGGAGCCGCGCGCTTCGCAGATAGTCGTCCGCGGCCGCCGCGACATCGACGACGCGGCTCTTGCCGATGTTGGCGCCGAGCACCGGGCGCGAACGCCGACGACGCAGTCGCAGCAGCCGCAGAGCCGCCACCTCGGCACCCTGGTTGTTGAACCCCATGCGGTTCACGACGGCGCGGTCGGGAACCAGTCGGAACAGTCGAGGGCGGGGATTGCCCGGCTGCGGGATGGCGGTGACGGTTCCCACCTCGACGTGACCGAAGCCGAGGGAGTGAAGGCCCGCCGCACCCGTGACGTTCTTGTCGAAGCCTGCCGCCACGCCGAAGGGCGACTCGAAGTCGAGGCCGAGAGCCCGCGTGCGCAGAACCGGCGACGGCGCGGCGAAGCGGCGCGTGAGCTCGCGCACGCCCGGCAGGCCGAGCGCGCGGATGACGATCATCGCGGCGTGATGGGCCGTCTCGGGGTCCGTGCGCGTGAGGACGGTCCGGAAGAGGAAGGGGTACATCCCCTTCAGGCTATCGGTCGCGCCCGCGCACCGATGACGCGTTCAGACCGACGTCTCCGCGGTCTCATCGAGCGAGGACCGCCCGTGACGATCGGCGTGGTCGACGCGAAGCTGCTCGATGGCCGCTTCGAAGTCCTCGAGGGAATCGAACGCCTGGTACACGCTCGCGAATCGCAGGAAGGCCACTTCGTCGAGGTCCCGGAGAGGGCGCAGAATCGCCAGTCCGATCTCGTTGGTGTCGATCTGCGAGGATCCGGTCTGGCGGATGGCCTCCTCGACCGTCTGCGCCAGAACCGCGAGGTCGCTCTCGGTGACGGGCCTGCCCTGGCACGCCTTCCGCACGCCGCTCATGACCTTCTCGCGGCTGAAGGGCTCGATCACGCCGGACCGCTTGATGACGTTGAGACTCGCGGTCTCGATCGTCGAGAACCGACCTCCGCACTGCGGGCACTGTCTGCGGCGACGGATGCTCAGACCGTCGTCACTCGTGCGCGAATCGATGACGCGCGAGTCGGGATTGCGGCAGAACGGACAGTGCATCGCTCCCCTATCCCTCGAACCGCGCGGTGACCGCCTCGCCGTGCGCGGGAAGCGCCTCGGCTTTCGCGAGGGCGAGGATCCCCTCGGCAACCGCGTGCAGCGCGTCTCGGTCGTACCGGATGACCTGCTGAGGGCGAAGGAACGTCGACGCGGACAATCCCGACGTGTACCGAGACTGGCCGCCGGTGGGAAGCACGTGATTGCTGCCGGCGAGGTAATCGCCGAGGCTGACCGGCGACGAGTCGCCGACGAAGACGGCGCCGGCGTTCACGAAGCGCTCCACCTGGGCGTCCTCGAGCAGCACCTCGAGATGCTCGGGCGCATAGGCGTTGCTGAAGGCGATGGCGGTGTCGAGGTCATCCACGAGGATGATGGCGGACTGGACGCCGCGCAGGGCCTCGATGGCTCGCGCGGCGTTGCGGGTGCCGGAGACGCGGGCCTCGACCTCGCGCGTGACGGCTTCGGCGAGTTCCGCGGACGGCGTGACGAGCACCGCGGAGGCCTGCTCGTCGTGCTCGGCCTGGCTGATGAGGTCGACCGCCACGAATCGCGGATCCGCCGAAGCGTCGGCGACGATGAGGATCTCCGTCGCTCCGGCCTCGGAGTCGACGCCGACGACTCCCGCGACGACACGCTTGGCGGAGGCCACGAAGTTGTTGCCCGGCCCGGTGACGACGTCGACGGGCTCGAGGCCGATCTCGGACACGCCGTAGGCGAAGGCGCCGATCGCTCCCGCCCCGCCGACCGCGTAGACCTCGTCGATTCCGAGCAGGCGTGCGGCCGCCAGGATGTCGGGGTGCACGCGCCCGCCATGCTCCGCCTGCGGCGGCGAAGCGAGGGCGATGCGCGCCACACCGGCAACCTGTGCCGGCACGACGTTCATGACGACCGAGGAGGGGTAGACCGCCTTGCCGCCGGGAACGTAGACCCCGGCGCGGGCGACGGGACGCCAGCGCTGCTCGATGACAGCCCCGCGGGCGATCTCCGTCGTCACCGCGGGCGGGACCTGTGCTCGCGACGCGTGACGCACACGAGCGATCGCCTCTTCGAGAGCACGCCGCACTCCGGGGTCGAGACGATCGAGCGCCTCGACGAAGTGTTCCTCCGGCACACGGAGCGCATGCCCCTCGACCCGATCGAAGCGCGCCGCCTGCTCGCGGAGCGCCGTCTCGCCGCGCTCGGCCACGTCGGAGACGATGGCAGCGGCGGCGGACAGCGCATCCGCCCTGGCCACGCCCGCGCGCGGCACGGCGGCGAGCAGCTCGGCGGGCGTGAGCGCACGACCGCGCAGATCGATGGTGCGGAGCATCCCTCTAGGCTAACCGCCCGCGGTCAGCCGCGTGTGACGCCGTCGACCTCGTGGAGGTAGCCAACGCGCCCGTCTTCGTCGCGCACCACGAAGACCTCCCCGCGATCCTCGATCACGAGTGCCCAGGCGGTCGGGCCGATGCGGAACAGCGGTGCCCCCGTCTCATCGAGAACGTCGCGTTCCTCGGGGACGAGCGCCCAGAAGGCCTGCTGGCGAACCGAGCGTTCGCTCTCGACGGTCTCTCCCGGCTCGACCGCCTCGAAGGTGTCGCGCGTCTGGCGAGGAGTGAAGACGTCGAGGTCGTCATCGTCGCGATCGGACGGCGCGTCATCCTCTGCCGCACCGGTCCACCCCGCCCCCGGCGCGGTGTCGTCCGCCGCAGGAGCCGCAGCCGGAGCGGGAGCGGACGGACGGGCGGGACGCGGCACCACCGCGCGGACAGGACGGGCGTTCCGGTGAGCGGGAACTTCGGGGCGGTCGTGGAAGTCCGCGGCGAAGACGGGGATGAGGGGGGCGAAGACGGTCAGGACGACACCGGCGAGCATGAGCACCAGTTCGACCCAGACCACCCACGAGCGCAGCCACAGACCGCTGTCGATCGCCACGGCGACGGTCTCCCACACCATCTGCAGCCACAGAAGAGCGGCGAAGGAGAACACGACCGACGCGAACTGATCGATTCCGAGCGAACCGACGCGGCGGATGCCCTGCGGCGAGAGCCGGCGGAGCGCCAGGAGGAACACCGCGGCCGTCGGGAGGCCGATCGTGATGATCCACAGCAGCCCCGACGTCCAGACCGAGTCAAATCGCGCGACGGTCACCGAGAAGAACGAGACGACGAAGGCGACCAGCCACACGCCTCCGAGCGCGACTTCGCGGATGCTGAAGGGACCGACGCCATACGGTCCCGCGGCCTCCTCGCCGACGGTGCTCTCCCCCGCGGGGGTCGTCCGCTCGGGGACCTCGGTCGTGTCGTCGTACTGCTCGTCGGTCACAATCGTCCTTCCTTGCGCGGAGTGCTCGCGCGCCGTCCGATCCTACCCGCGTCGAATGAGACGCACATGAGATCGACGCCGCCGCCGAGCCGATTCAGCCCAGGCAGTTGGGTCCGAGCAGCCCCTTCAGATCTCCGTAGAGATCCGCAGACACCGACACCGGCATCGGAACCTCGAACACCTTCGCGGTGCCGCCCTTGTGCAGGCGCAGTGTCACCTCCGTGTCGCCCGAGTGCCGACGAAGCACATCGGCCAGGTCCGCCACCAGGCGCTCGGTCGCCCGCTGCTCTGGGACGGCCAGCACCAGCGGCCCGGACGCGTCGAACGAGCCGAGATCGGGTGCGAAGGCCGCCTGCGCGTGAAGGTTGAGTCCGTCGTCGCGGCGAGACACGCGCCCGCGCACGACGAGGATCGAGTCGGCCTGGAGCATCGTCTGGAACTCCGTGTAGGTCTTGCCCATGAACATGACCGTCACCTCACCGTTGAAGTCTTCGACGGTGACCATTCCATAGGGATTGCCGCTGGACTTCGCGACGCGATGCTGCACGCTCGTGAGAAGCCCCGCCACCGTCACCTGGTCGCCGTCCTGCAGCTCCTCCGACGCGAGCAGGTCGTGGATGGAGATCGACGCATGCTTGGCGAGAGGGATCTCGAGCCCGGCGAGAGGATGGTCGGACACGTACAGGCCGAGCATGTCGCGTTCGAAGGCCAGCTTGTCCTTCTTCGTCCACTCGGGACGCTCGGGGACCTTCGCGACCTGCTGCGGCTCATCGTCGCCCCACAGGCTGTCGAAATCGAACCCCACTTCGCCGTGTGCCTCGCGGCGCTTGTCGAGCACGGCCTGCTCCACGGCATCCTCGTGGATCTCCACGAGCGCCCGGCGGGTGTGTCCCAGCTCGTCGAAGGCGCCGGCCTTGATGAGCGATTCCACCGTGCGCTTGTTCGCCACCTGTGCCGGAACGCGGTTCAGGAAGTCGTGGAAGGAGAGGAACGGTCCGCTCTGGCGCGTCTGCACGATCGCCTCGACGACGTTCGCACCGACGTTCCTGACCGCCTCGAGCCCGAAACGGATGTCTTCGCCGACGGCGGCGAAGAAGCGGATCGACTCGCCCACGTCTGGTGGGAGCACCTTGATGCCCATGCGGCGGCACTCGTTGAGGTACATCGCGAGCTTGTCTCGCGAATCGCCGACGCTCGTGAGGAGCGCCGCCATGTATTCAGCCGGGTAGTGGGCTTTGAGATAGGCGGTCCAGTACGACACGAGCCCGTATGCGGCGGTGTGAGCCTTATTGAACGCGTAGTCCGCGAAGGATTCCAGAACCCGCCACAGCGTTCCCTGCGCTTCGTCGGAGAACCCGCGCTCGGTCATGCCGCCGAAGAAGATCTCCTTCTGCTTGTCGAGTTCCGACTTCTTCTTCTTGCCCATCGCGCGTCGCAGCAGGTCGGCCTGCCCGAGCGTGTATCCGGCGACCCGTTGGGCGACGGCCATCACCTGCTCCTGGTAGACGATCAGGCCGTAGGTCGTGTCGAGGATGTCGGCGAGCGGCTCGGCGAGCTCGGGATGGATCGGCTCGATCTCCTGCTGCCCGTTCTTGCGCAGCGCGTAATTGATATGCGAGTTCACGCCCATGGGACCCGGGCGGTAGAGCGCGAGCACGGCCGAGATGTCTTCGAAGTTGTCGGGCTTCATCAGACGCAGCAAGGAGCGCATCGGTCCGCCATCGAGCTGGAAGACCCCGAGCGTGTCACCGCGGGTCAGCAGTTCGTACGACGCCTGGTCTTCGAGATCGAGATCCTCGAGAACGAGCGGCGTGCCCCGGTTCATCTCGATGTTGTCGAGCGCGTCGTTGATGATGGTGAGGTTGCGCAGCCCCAGGAAGTCCATCTTGATGAGGCCGAGGGATTCGCACGCGGGGTAGTCGAACTGCGTGACGATCTGACCGTCCTGCTCCCGGCGCATGATCGGGATGATGTCCAGCAGCGGCTCGCTCGACATGATCACGCCCGCGGCGTGCACACCCCACTGGCGCTTCAGGTTCTCCAGCCCGACCGCGGTGTCGAAGACGGTCTTCGCCTCGGGGTCGGTCTCGATGAGGGTGCGGAACTCCCCCGCCTCCTTGAAGCGCGGATGCTCCTTGTCGAACATGCCGTTCAGGGGCATGTCCTTGCCCATGACCGCCGGCGGCATGGCCTTGGTGAGCCGGTCCCCCATGCTGAACGGGAACCCCAGCACACGGCCGGCGTCCTTGAGCGCCTGCTTGGCCTTGATGGTGCCGTACGTGACGATCTGCGCCACGCGCTCGTCGCCGTACTTCTCCGTCACGTACTGGATGACCTCGCCCCGGCGACGGTCGTCGAAATCGACGTCGAAGTCGGGCATCGAGACACGATCGGGATTGAGGAAGCGCTCGAAGATCAGACCGTGCTTGAGGGGGTCGAGATCGGTGATCTTCATGGCGTACGCGACCATCGACCCGGCACCCGAACCGCGACCGGGACCGACGCGGATGCCGTTGTCCTTCGCCCAGTTGATGAAGTCGGCGACGACCAGGAAGTAGCCGGGGAAGCCCATCTGGGTGATGACCCCGGTCTCGTACTCCGCCTGCTTGCGCACCTCGTCGGGAACACCGCCGGGATAGCGCTCGTGCAGCCCCTTCTCGATCTCCTTGACGAACCACGAATCCTCGGTCTCCCCGTCGGGAACGGGGAAGCGCGGCATGTAGTTCGCACTCGTGTTGAACTCGACGTCGCAGCGCTCCGCGATCAGCAGCGTGTTGTCGCAGGCCGATGGATTGTCGCGGAAGATCTGCCGCATCTCGGCGGGCGACTTGATGTAGTAGCCGTCGCCGTCGAACTTGAACCGCTTCGGGTCGTCGAGGGTGGAACCGGACTGCACGCACAGCAGCGCCGCATGGCTCGTGGCGTCGTGCTGATGCGTGTAGTGGGAATCGTTCGTGGCCAGGAGCGGGATGTCGAGGTCTCGAGCGATCTTCGTGAGATCCTCCAGGACCCGGCGCTCGATCGACAGGCCGTGATCCATGATCTCGGCGAAGTAGTTCTCCTTGCCGAAGATGTCCTGGAACTCGGCGGCCGCAGCGCGGGCGGCGTCGTACTGTCCGAGCCGCAGCCGCGTCTGGATCTCCCCCGACGGGCACCCCGTCGTCGCGATGAGGCCCTTGGCGTACTTCTGCAGGATCTCGCGGTCCATGCGGGGCTTGAAGTAGTAGCCCTCCATGCTCGCGAGCGAGGACAGCCGGAAGAGATTGTGCATCCCCTCCGTGGACTCCGACAGCAGCGTCATGTGCGTATAGGCACCGGCACCCGACACATCGTCGCTCGACTGCTCGGGCGATCCCCACCGCACGCGCGCCTTGTCGGAGCGGTGCGTTCCGGGGGTGACATACGCCTCGATGCCGACGATCGGCTTGATGCCGACGTTCTTGGCCGCCTTGTAGAACTCGAACGCCGCGAAGGTGTTGCCGTGGTCGGTCACGGCGATCGCGGGCATCTCGAGGCGGGCCGCCTCCTGCACCATCGCGTCGATGCGGGCGGCGCCGTCGAGCATCGAGTATTCGCTGTGTACGTGCAGGTGAACGAAGGAGTCGGATGCCACCCGACGAGTCTAGGTCGGGCTCCGGACACCGCGCAGAGCACCTCCGGAGCGTCGGCTAGCGTGGAGCGGTGCCCACACCCGACTTCATCCTCGACCTGCGTCGTTTCATCGGCACCCGTCCGCTCTTCCTGTCCGGAGTGACCGCCGTCATCGTGCGCGACGACCACGTGCTGCTCGGCCGCCGCTCCGACAACGGCGCACTCACGCCCATCACGGGCATCGTCGATCCCGGGGAGGAGCCGGCCGATGCCGCTGTCCGCGAGGCCGCCGAGGAGGCCGCCTTGCGCATCCGGGTGGACCGTCTGTCGTGGGTGCACCAGATCCCGCGCATCACCTACGCGAACGGCGACCAGACCGACTACCTCGATCTGACCTTCCGCTGCTCGTGGATTTCCGGCGAGCCCTATCCGGCCGACGGCGAGATGACCGAGGTCGACTGGTATCCGCTCGCGGACCTCGACGCATCGGACATCGACGACGACATGCGCGCGCGGATCGCCGCGGCGCTCGCAGACGGCCCCACCGTCTTCGAAGGCGGTCGCTGACGCGTCGGCATCCTTCGCCTCGGGTCAGTCCGCCCGAAGCACCTCGAGGGCGTGCGAGAGATCGTCGGGGTAGGCGGATGTGAAGGTCACCCGGCTCCCCGAGACCGGGTGATCGAAGCCGAGCCGGCGGGCGTGCAGCCATTGGCGGATGAGACCGAGCCGCTCCGACATGCTGGGGTCAGCGCCGTAGAGGGGATCGCCGACGCACGGATGCCGATGAGCGGCCATGTGCACCCGGATCTGGTGGGTGCGGCCGGTCTCGAGTCGGATCTCGAGCAGCGAAGCGCCGCGGAACGCCTCCACCGTCTCGTAGTGGGTCACCGAGTCCTTGCCGGCGGGGGTCACGGCGAACTTCCACGAATGGGACGGATGCCGCCCGATCGGGGCGTCGATCGTGCCGGTGAGGGGATCGGGATGCCCCTGGACGACCGCGTGATAGATCTTCTCGACCTCACGCTCCTTGAAGGCCCGCTTCAGGGCCGAGTAGGCGGTCTCCGTCTTCGCCACGACCATGAGGCCGCTCGTGCCAACATCCAGCCGGTGCACGATGCCCTGCCGTTCGGGCGCCCCGCTCGTCGCGATCCGGAACCCTCCGGCTGCAAGCGCTCCGAGCACCGTCGGGCCCTCCCACCCGACGGACGGATGCGCGGCGACCCCCGATGGCTTGTCGACGACCACGATGTCGTCGTCCTCGAAGACGATACCGAGGTCGGGGACGGCGACCGGCACGACCTCCGGCTCCCGCTTGTCCTGCCACGTGACGTCGAGCCACATGCCGGATTCGAGGCGATCGGACTTGCCGAGCGACCGACCACCCGACGCGACACCGCCCGATTCGGCCACTTCCGCCGCGAAGGTGCGGGAGAAGCCGAGCATCTTCGCCAGCGCGGCATCCACGCGCGCGCCCTCGAGCCCGTCCGGGACGGGGATCATGCGCGACGGCACGTCAGTCCTTCACCTGCTCATCGGGTTCGGCGGGCGTCTCGCGATGCTCGCGCGTTCCGTCGAGGCGCACACCGCGAAGGATGAGCACGGCCACGACGACCATCATCGTGACGATGAACATGTCGGCGACGTTGTAGATCGCCGGGTTCATCCAGAACCACATCCACGGCGTGAGGATGAAGTCGACGACGTGACCCACACCGAAGCCCGGCTCCCGGAACAGCCGGTCGAACAGGTTCCCGAGCACCCCGCCGAGCAGGAGTCCGAGCGTGACGGCCCAGACGCGCGAACGCACCGACCGGACGACGATCACCGGAATCGCGACGGCGACGGCACCGAGCGCGATGGTGAAGATCCAGGTGTACTCCTCGCCGAGCGAGAAGGCCGCACCTGGGTTGTAGACGAGATACCACTGCAGGAACTCGCCCCAGACCGGGACGGCTTCGCGAAGCGGCAGGTTTTCGATGGCGAGGTACTTCGACAACTGGTCGGCGGCCAGCACCGACGCCGCGAGGATCGCGACGAGGATACCGGCCGCCGCCGTGTGAAGAGGGGCTCTGCCTCTCAAAGGCCGATCGCCGACACCGGGGTCGAGCCCGACGACGTCGACGTGGTCTCGAGATCGCGCAGCTTGCCTTCGATGTAGCTGCGCAGCTGAGCGCGGTAGTCGCGCTCGAAGTTGCGCAGCTCGGTGATGCGACCCTCCAAGGTGGTGCGCTCGCGCTCGAGGCGCGCCATCTCGTCGCGGCCCTTCGCCTCGGCCTCGGCGACGATCGTCGCCGCACGCGACTGCGCGTCTGCGATGAGCTGGTCGCGCTGAGCCTGGCCCTCGGCGACGTGCTCGTCGTGGAGACGCTGAGCGAGTTCGATGATGCCGGCGCTCTGGGCACCGGCGGCTCCACCGGCAGCAGCCGCGGGAGCCTCGGCGACGGGAGCGGCGGCGGGGGCCTCCGCCTCCTCGGCGGCCGGGGCCTCGGCGGCGGCCGGAGCCTGCTCGCCCGACTCGTACGCGGCGAGCTTCGCCTTCAGCTCCTCGTTCTCGGCGAGGGCCTTGCGCCACTCCACGACGATCTCGTCGAGGAAGTCGTCCACCTCGTCCGGGTCGAATCCTTCTTTGAACCGGACGTGCTGGAACTGCTTGGTGACGACGTCATCGGGGGTCAATGCCATGGGTGGTACCTCTTTCGAGCGCGTATCGCTTGCCGATGTGGGGCCCGAAGGCGGATGCCGACGGGGTCGCTTTCAGAAAAGCATAGTCCGGGGTTCCGGGGGTGTCGAAGGGACTCACCCCGCGGCGATGGTGCGGGTCACCGAGAGCAGGATGAAACACAGCAGCATCGTGAGGGCGAAGCCGAAGTCGATGGCCACCGCGCCGACGCGCAGCGGAGGGATGAAGCGACGGAACAGCCGGATGGGCGGATCGGTGACCGTGTAGACCACTTCGGCGAGCACGAGGCCGAAACCGCGCGGTCGCCACTCGCGATTGAACACCGGGATCCACTCGAGCACGAGACGCCCGAGGAGAACGAACACGTAGATCAGCAGCAGGAAGTTCAGGACCCCTGCGATGACCTGGATGACGCCCACGACCTAGGAGGTCTGTGCGAACGGCACCGCATCGGGATCAGCCTGGGCGACAGCGCCCTCGCCCGACACCGAGACGTTCTCGGGCGACAGCAGGAAGACCTTGCTGGTCACCCGCTCGATGCGCCCGTACAGGCCGAGGGAGAGGCCGCTGGCGAAGTCGATGAGACGTCGCGCATCGGCGTCGCTCATCTGCGACAGGTTGATGATCACGGGCACGCCGTCGCGGAAGCTCTCGGCGATGACCTGCGCGTCGCGGTACTGCTTGGGGTGCACCGTCAGGATCTCGCTGACCTGGGTGGCGACCGGCTGGCGCACGACGGCGGGGCGGTGGATCGGCGTCACCGGCGCCGTGGCCTTCTCCGGCGCCTGCGCCTTGCGCGCGGGCTGCGACTCGGTCTCGTCGTAGACCTCTTCTTCGTCCGCGAGTCCGAGATACACCATGGACTTCTTCAGCACGTTCGACATCGTTCCTCCCTGTTCGCCTGTCGGCGAGGATC
This sequence comes from Microbacterium sp. UBA1612, assembly GCF_002321605.1. Taxonomy (NCBI): domain Bacteria; kingdom Bacillati; phylum Actinomycetota; class Actinomycetes; order Micrococcales; family Microbacteriaceae; genus Microbacterium; species Microbacterium sp. UBA1612. The sequence continues at coordinate 64,291 of NZ_DCMW01000005.1, read as the reverse complement.
GCTCATCCTGTTTCCGAGGTTAACCGTGGTCGGGCCTGGGACCCGTGATTGCCGAGCCGATCCGCAGGTGTGTCGCACCCGCGGCGATCGCCTCGGCGAAGTCGGCGGTCATCCCCGCCGACATCCATGTCGCCGTGGGCACGACGCTGCGCACGCGTTCGGCATATCCGGCGAGCGTCGCGAATGCCGATGCCGGCTCCACGTCGAGGGGCGCGACGGCCATGACGCCGCGCAGCGCGAGCGTCTCGCATCCGGCGACGTGCTCGGCGAGACGCTCCAGGTCGCCCGGGGCGACGCCGCCGCGACCCGGATCGTCGGTGAGATTCACCTGGACCAGCACATCGAGCGGCGGCAGCCCCTCGCCGGCACGATCCAGGGCATCCGCGAGCTTCTCGCGGTCGACCGAGTGCACGACGGAGGCAGCGGCCCGGATCGCCCGGGCCTTCTTGGTCTGCGCCTGTCCGATGAAGTGCCAGCGAAGACCGTCCAAAGGGCCGATCTCCCCGGCTTTGGCGCTGAACTCCTGCTGGCGGTTCTCCCCCACATCCCGCACCCCAAGCCCGTAGAGCTCTGTCACAAGGCTCGCGGGATGGAACTTCGTCACTACGATGCGCGTGAGTTCCGCGGGGGAACGACCGACCGCCCGCGCCGCTTCCGCGACACGGGCGTCGAGGTGCGCAAGTCGCTGCGCAAGACCTTCTTCGGCCACCGACTACTTCAGGAAGTCGGGGATGTCGAGGTCGTCGTCATTGAACGCGGAGTCGTAGGACGACTCCGGCAGAGCCGGTGCCGCCACCGAGACCTTCTCCGCCGGCGCGGGCTCCTCGTCGCGCTCCTTGGCCGCTTCATCAGCCGGCGTCGCTGGAAGCACCGGCGCGGTGGTCGTGGTCACGCGCGCCGTGCCCACCGGGTCGAGACGGAGAGAAGGCTCCCCGCCGTCGAACCCCGCCGCGATCACCGTCACCCGCACCTCGTCGCCGAGCGTGTCGTCGATGACCGTTCCGAAGATGATGTTGGCCTCGGGATGCGCGGCCTCCTTGACGAGCTGAGCCGCATCGTTGATCTCGAAGATGCCCAGGTTCGATCCGCCCTGGATCGACAGCAGCACGCCGTGCGCACCCTCGATCGAGGCTTCGAGCAGAGGCGACTCCACCGCGAGCTCGGCCGCCTTGATGGCGCGGTCGGCGCCCCGAGCGGAGCCGATTCCCATGAGGGCGGAGCCCGCACCCTGCATGACCGACTTGACGTCGGCGAAGTCGAGGTTGATGAGGCCCGGCGTGGTGATGAGGTCGGTGATGCCCTGCACACCGGCCAGAAGCACCTGATCGGCGGTGGCGAACGCCTCCATCATCGAGATGCCGCGATCGCTGATCTCCAGGAGCCGGTCGTTCGGCACCACGATGAGGGTGTCGACCTCTTCCTTCAGCTTCGCCACGCCCGACTCGGCCTGGCTCTGTCGCCGGCGCCCCTCGAAGGAGAAGGGCTTGGTCACGACACCGATGGTGAGTGCGCCGATGGACTTCGCGATCTTGGCGACGACGGGCGCTCCCCCCGTGCCGGTGCCACCGCCCTCTCCCGCCGTGACGAAGACCATGTCCGCGCCCCGCAGGGCCTCTTCGATCTCCTCGGCGTGGTCTTCGGCCGCGCGTCGACCCACCTCGGGGTCGGCTCCGGCGCCGAGCCCGCGGGTGAGCTCGCGCCCGACGTCGAGCTTGACGTCGGCGTCGCTCATCAGCAGCGCCTGGGCGTCGGTGTTCACGGCGATGAACTCGACGCCGCGAAGGCCGAGTTCGATCATGCGATTGACCGCGTTGACGCCGCCGCCGCCGACGCCGACGACCTTGATCACCGCAAGGTAGTTCTGGTTCTGGCTCATGCGGGCCTCCGTCTCGTCCGAACCCAAGTTTCAACCTCTACTAGAGGCTTAAAGAATTGCCCGGTATGCAATTCCTGAGATCGAAGGTATGCGTCCACGACCCCAAGATCCGGAGGGCGTCGGCGTGTCGCGCAAACGTCGTTCTGCGTCGTCGGGCGCGTCATCCCACGACGACGACATCGGGCGATGACACGTCGTACGAGGAGACGTCCTCGGGAGGCGTCGCCGCCATCTGGCGCTCGAGCACCAGGGCCTTGAGGGCCGAGTCGTCGGCATTGCCCCACACGATGTCGGTGTCCGTGCCGCCCAGCGTGAGGGTGACGTCATCGGCCGAGGAGGCCGATACGGCGGTCACCTGCGCGCGGATCGCCTCCGGGAGGCTTCGGACGACCTGCCCGACCGCCTCGAATGCCGCAGACCCGGTGCCGCCGACCACCTCCAGCACCGGCTCGCCTTCCGGCGCCTCGGGTGTGGTCGACAGCGCGACGCCCGCGGCATCGACCAGCGTGAAGCCCGCGGGGCCGTCGATCACGCCCACCGGCGTGCGCTCGACGATGCGCACGACGAGGTCGTGGGGAGGTCGCGCTTCGAGCGTGTAGGTCTCCACGAGCGGGAACGTCACGAGCGTGGCTTTGACGGCGCTCTCGTCGACGAGGGGCAGCGGCGTGCCGAGCTGACCCGACAGCGCTTCCTCGACGCTCGCGGCGTCGAGGGTGTCCGCACCGACGACGCGGATGCGCTCCACGGCGAACAGCGGGGAATACGCCGCACCGAGGGTCACCACCACGAGGGCGAGTACCGCCCCGGCCGACCAGAGCCATGCCGCTCGCCGTCGTCGTTGACGAACGGTGAAGCGACGCATCTCTGCCCGGAGCGCCCGCCGACGCGCGCGAGCGGCTCGCCAGACGGCACGCCATCCCGTCGCATCGGTGTCGTCGGCTCCGGCGTCTCCCGTCACCCCGGACGCGGCACGCGCATTCCGCGACGCGCTCCCGCCCCGCGCGCGATCGAGGCCGACGACGGGTGCGATTCCGGCGGGTCCGTCGTCATCGGCTTCGTCGGCGACGCGCACAGCGTCGTCGAGGTCGTCGAGGCCCTCGTCACCGGGCGAGTGGTCGCCGCGTGCCGCCTCGGCGCGCGCTGCGCGCACATCGACGGCGTCGTTCGAGCGCTGCGGCGGCGGGAGCGGAGAGGGCCGGCGCACCGCCTGCTACTTCCCCGCCGGAGCGTCCGTCGTGCCCGCCAGGGCCTCGAGAACCTGCGGGATGATCAGGTACACGTTCCCGCAGCCGAGGGTGATGATGTAATCGCCGGCCCGCGCGACCGACGCGGTGTAGTCCGCCGCATCCTGCCAATCCCGGACGAACGCCACGCGGTCCGACTGCTCGAAGGCATCGGCGACGAGCTCGCCGGTCACGCCCGGGACGGGATCCTCGCGGGCTCCGTAGACGTCGAGCACGACCGTGTGGTCTGCGTGCGATTCGAGCACCTCGGCGAACTCCCGGAACATCGCCTGCGTGCGCGAGTACGTGTGCGGCTGATGCAGGGCGATGATCCGGCCGTCGCCGATCACGGTGCGGGCTGCGGCCAGGGCGGCCGCGACCTCGGTCGGGTGGTGCGCGTAGTCGTCGAACACGCTGACCCCCCTCTCGACGCCGTGGAGCTCGAATCTGCGCACCGTGCCGGTGAATCCCCCGACGGCACGTGCGGCGCTGTCCAGCCGCCACCCCAGCGACAGCAGCACCGCCATGGCTCCGGTGGCGTTGAGCGCGTTGTGGGCACCCGGGATGGGCAGACGAACATCCACGCGTTCGCCGGCGTGTTCGACGGCGAAGGAGACGGGGCCGTCGGTTCGAAGGTCCACGAGCCGCACGTCGGCGTCGTCGCTCACCCCGAACGTGACGACGTTCTCATGCGTCATCCGCTCCCGCACGCGACGCGCGCCGCGATCGTCGGCCGAGATGACGACGGCTTCGCGCGCGGCGTCGGCGAACCGGGCGAACGCGTCGTCGAAGGCGTCCGCGGTGCCGTAGTGGTCGAGATGGTCCGCGTCGATGTTGGTGATGAGGGCGATCGAGGTCTCGTAGAGCAGGAAGGTGCCGTCGGACTCGTCGGCCTCGATGACCACCAGGTCGTCGGCACCCATGCCACTCGAGGCTCCGAGCTGCGCGATGACCCCTCCGTTGACGAACGTCGGGTCATCGCCCAGGTCGCGCAGGGCGGTGACGATCATGCCGGTCGAGGTGGTCTTGCCGTGCGCCCCCGCGACCGACACCAGCCGACGGCCGCCGATGAGCCAGTACAGCGCCTGCGAGCGGTGGATCACGTGCAGACCGCGCTCTTTCGCGAGGAGGAACTCGGGGTTCTCCGCCCAGATCGCGCCGGTGTGGACGACCGTGTCGACGTCGTCCGCGAGATTCGCGGCGTCGTGCCCCACGTGCACGGTCGCGCCGAGCTCCGCCAGCTCGCGCAGGGCGGCGCTGTCGGCACGGTCCGAACCGGACACGCGGATGCCGCGCTGCAGGAACATGCGGGCAAGGCCCGACATGCCCGAGCCGCCGATGCCGATGAAGTGCGCAGCCTCGATCCGCTCGGGGATCGGCAGGGAGAGGTCGGGTCTGATCATGACCCGACAATCCTAGGCCGGGCAGGGTGACCCACCCTCCCGGCGCGCTGGGAGTGGGCTGTTCGTGTTGACACGTTGCGATCGCGACGACCATGATGAGCGCCGATGAGACTCACCGTCGACGCCTCCCTCGCCGTCCCCCCGTTCGAGCAGCTCCGCACGCAGATCGTCGATGCCGTGCGAGACGGCTCGCTCACGCCCGGCTCGCGCCTGTCGCCGGTGCGCGCGCTCGCGCAGCAGCTCGGCGTCGCACCGGGCACGGTGGCGCGCGCGTATCGGGAGCTCGAGGCGGCGGGGGTCATCGAGACGCGTGGCCGTGCCGGCACCTTCGTCGCGATGTCGACCGATCCCGCGCGTCGACGGATCGAGGCGGCGGCTGCCGACTTCGCCGAGCAGGTGCACATGGTCCGGATGGACGCCGACGAGGCCCTCGCCCTCGTCGCGGACGCCCTCCGGCGCTGATCGCGCGCGCTTCGAGAGGACATCGCGCCCCGAGAGGAAGCCGGGCACCGCATCCGTCCTCCTTGACCGGGATCTCCTCTGCACGCGTGGCGGAGTCAGCGCCGCGTCACGCCAGGGCGCGATCGATCATCGCGATCACGTTCTCGGTCCCCGACCGGGTTCCGACGCGGGCCGACGCGCGAACCATCTCCTGCCGCCGCTCGGCGTCGGCCAGCAGGGGCAGCACCTCGTCGCGCACGGCGCCCGGCGTGAACTCCGCGTCGGCGATGAGGCGCGCCGCTCCGGCGCGCACCGCGGACGAGGCGTTGAGGGCCTGCTCGCCGTTTCCGACGGCGTACGGCACGTAGACGGCCGGGATGCCCAGGGCGCTGACCTCCGACACCGTGGCCGCGCCGGCGCGCGAGACGATGACGTCGGCGAGAGCGAAGGCGAGGTCCATCCTGTCGACGTACCGACGCACGGTGTAGCCGGGTACCCCCGGATCCGACAGGGTCGACCGCTCCCCCGTCACGTGCAGCAGCTGCCAACCGGCGTCGAGCACATCGCGCCACGCGGCGCCGTGCCCGTCGCCGAACGCCTCGTTCAGCCGCTGGGCGCCGAGCGATCCGCCGAAGACGAGCAGCACCGGGCGATCCTCGTCGAGGTCGAACAGCTCAGCGGCCTGCGCGCGCCGCGCGTCTCGGTCGAGGTCGACGATCTCGCGGCGAAGCGGCATGCCCACGACGGACGAGCGCTTCAGCGGCGTGCCGTCGAAGGCCACGCCCACGCCGGCGGCGCGGCGGGCGCCGAGGATGTTCGCCAGACCCGGCTTGGCGTTGGCCTCGTGCACGACGAACGGCACGCGGGCACGGGATGCGGCAACGTAGGCGGGCGCGGAGGCATACCCGCCGAACCCCACGACGACGTCGACGCCGCGATCCTCCAGGTGACGCCTCACCTGCGAGATGGCGCGCCGGAATCGCGTCGGGAAGGCCGCGGCATTCCGGTTCGGCCGACGAGGGAAGGGCACCTTGTCGACGAAGAGCAGCTCATAGCCCCGTTCCGGCACCAGCCGCGCTTCGAGGCCCTCCCTCGTGCCGAGGACGAGCACCTCAGCCTCGGGATCGCGGTCGCGGAGCCCGTCGGCGACCGCGAGGAGCGGATTGACATGCCCGGCGGTGCCGCCGCCGGCGAGGAGGTAGGTGGTCACTCACCCGATCCTCGCACGTCGACCGGGATTCGGCGGAGCGCCGACCGATGGGGTGCGCGTCGGCAGGGAACGCGCACACGCCAGCAGCACACCGGTCGCCACCAGGAGCGACAGGAGAGAGGTGCCTCCCTGTGACATGAAGGGCAGCGGCACCCCGAGCACCGGGAAGACGCGCAGCACCACCCCGATGTTGATGAGCGCCTGGCCGACGATCCACACCGTGACGGAGCCGGCGACGATGCGGACGAAGGGATCGTCGGTCTTGCGGATCACATGGAAGGCGCCGACGGCGTAGAGGGCGAAGAGCGCGAGCACCACGACACAGCCGATGAGGCCGAGCTCCTCTCCGACGATGGCGAAGATGTAGTCGTTGGCGGCGGCGGGAAGCCAGTTGTACTTCTCCTTGGAGTTCCCGAGCCCGAGACCGAAGACACCTCCCTGCGCCAGCCCGAAGATGCCGTGCATCGGCTGATAGCACTCGTCGAAGTAATCGCAGTTGGCATCGAGGAAGCTCATGATGCGCGCCATGCGGTTCGGGCTGGTGACCGCCAGCGCCGCGACCGAGCCGACGGCGATGATCAGCGGCAGGATGAAGATGCGCAGCTTCACGCCCGAGAAGAACAGTGCCGACAGCACGATCAGAACGAGGATCATGGCCGTGCCGAGGTCACGTCCGGCGAGCACCGTCGCGATCACCGCGCCGGCGACCGGGACCACGGGGATGAAGACGTGACGCCACAGCCCCAGCAGCGTGCGCTTGCGGAAGAGGACGAACCCGAGCCAGAGCGCGAGGGCGAGCTTCAGGAACTCGGACGGCTGCGCCTGAATGCCGCCGATGACGATCCAGTTCCGGTTTCCGTCGTTCTCGACGCCGAGGGGGGTGAACACGAGCAGCTGGAAGACGGTGGCCCCGATCAGCGCGGGCCACGCGATGCGCTTCCAGAAGGCGATGGGAAGACGGCTCGCGATGAACATGAGCGGGATGCCGAGGACGGCGAAGACCGCCTGCTTCATCGCCGCATCCCACGGCGCGACGCCCGATGCGGTGGAGGTCGCCGATGTCGCGGAGAGGATCATGACGAGCCCGAAGCCGGTGAGGATCAGCGCCGTCGAGGCGATGAGGAGGAATTCACTCGGCACCGGAGCGAACACGCGGCCGAGCGAGACGCGCGCGGTCAGGCCACCTCTCGAGCCGCCGTCGTCAGATGTCGCCGGGGACGGGCTGTGCGTCGTGGTCACCCTGACTCCCCCTCGCAAGACGATCCTTCACCGCGTCGGCGAAACGCCGGCCGCGATCGGCGTAGGAGGAGAACTGATCGAAGGATGCCGCTGCCGGAGCGAGGAGGACCACGTCTCCGTCGGCGGCGACGCCCGCCGCCAGTTCGACGACCCGTGCCATGACCTCTTCAGTGTCATCGGAGGCGACCTCGAACACCGGCACCGCGGGGGCGTGTCGTTCGAATGCCGCCACCAGGTCCGCGCGGTCGGCTCCGATGAGGATCGCCGCCTTCACCGCCGGCCCACGCTCGGCGACGAGGCCCGTGATGTCGACACCTTTGAGCTGACCCCCGACGACCCAGACCGCACCCGGATACGCCGCCAGAGACGACGCGGCCGCGTGGGGGTTCGTCGCCTTGGAGTCGTCGACCCAGGTGATCCCGGCCTCTGCGGCGACGACCTCGATGCGGTGCGGATCGAGCGTGAACGCGGTGAGCGCGTCGCGGACCGCCGCCGGCGGCGCACCGACCGCGCGCGCCAGAGCGGCCGCCGCCAGGATGTTCGATACGACGTGGGGAGCGCCGAGCCCTCGGGCATCGAGATCGGCGAGCGTCGTGAGCTCCAGCGCGCTGGTGCGACGGTCATCGAGGAAGGCACGGTCGACGACGATGCCGTCGACGACGCCCATGTCGCTCGGGCCCGGCACGCCGAGGTCGAATCCGATCGCTCGGGCCCCCTCGACCACCTCGGCGTCCTCCACCATGCGTCGCGTGGCCTCGTCGGACTTGTTGTAGACGCACGCGATGCGCGTGTGGTCGTAGACATGGGCCTTGGCATCGCGGTAGGCCTCGAACCACCCATGCCATTCGAGGTGGTCATCGGCGAGGTTCAGGCACACGCTGGCGGCCGGCGAGACGGGCTGGGGACCCCTCTGGAGCCCGAGATACCACAGCTGGTGACTCGAGAGCTCGACGACGAGGACGTCGAAGCCCGCGGGGTCGCGCACCGCGTCGAGCACCGGCGTGCCGATGTTGCCGACGGGAGCGGCGCGCAGGCCCGCGGCGACGAGCATCGTCGCCGCCATCCGCGTCGTCGTCGTCTTGCCGTTGGTGCCGGTGACCAGCACCCAGTCCGCGGGCGATCCGTCCGCGCGCGTCACCTTGTCGCGCACGCGCCACGCGAGCTCGACGTCGCCCCACAACGGGATGCCGGTCTCCTGCGCCCAGGAGATGACAGGGTGGTGCGGGGCGAACCCGGGCGAGGCGATCACGACCTCCGGTGCGAAGTCGACGAGGTCGCCGGGGACGGTATCCAGCGAGCCCGTCCACGCGCGCACGCCGATCACGGGAAGCAGCCGAGCGTATTCCTGCGAAGCGCTCTCGGTGACGACGAGCACGTCCGCGCCCAGTTCCGCGAGCGTGTCGGCGACCGAGAATCCGGTGACCGAGAGGCCGAGCACGGCGACCTTCACCCCCTTCCAGTCGGCATACCAGCTGGTGAGGGAGGACAGGCGGGCGTCGTCGGTCATGTGCGCGTGAGCCATTCCACGTAGAAGAGTCCGACACCCGAGACGGCCAGGAGGCCCGCGATGATCCACATGCGCACCACGATCGTGACCTCCGACCATCCCCGCATCTCGAGGTGGTGGTGCAGGGGACTCATGAGGAACAGGCGCCTGCCCCGGGTGAGCTTGAAGTACAGGCGCTGCAGGATGACGGAACCGGATGCGATGACGTAGACGCCGGCGACGAGCACCATCAGCAGCTCGGTGCGGGTGAGGATCGCCATCGCGGCGATGACGCCCCCGATCGCCATCGACCCGACATCGCCCATGAAGACGTTCGCCTTGGGCGCGTTCCACCAGAGGAAGCCGACGAGTGCCCCGACGAAGGCGGCCGACACGATGGCGAGGTCGAACGGGTCGCGCACCTCGTAGCACCCCGCCTGCACGTCGGGCTGGAGGACCTTGCCCCCCGCACACGCCTGGTTGAACTGCCAGAAGGCGATGAGACTGTAGGCGCCCACGACGAAAATCCCCGCTCCGGCGGCGAGTCCGTCCAGTCCGTCCGTCACGTTCACGGAGTTCGATGCCGCGACGCCGATCAGCATGATCCACGCGAGGTAGATGAGCCATCCGATGATCGGCGCGAGCGCGAAGAAGTACAGGATGGGCACGTCGCGGAAGACCGAGACGTACGGCGAGGCGGGCGTCGTCCCCGCGAGATTCGGGAAGCTGAGCCCGACGACGGCGAACGGCACCACGACGATGACCTGTCCGATCACCTTGCGCCAGCCCGACAGCCCGAGGCTGCGCTGACTGCGCACCTTCAGGTAGTCGTCGATGAAGCCGACCACGCCGAACCCGACCATGAGCCACAGCACCATGAGTCCCGAGATGGTCGGCGGATTGTTGCCGACGTAGGCGCCGATGAAGTATCCGACGATGGTGCCGACGATGAAGATCGTGCCGCCCATGGTCGGCGTGCCGCGCTTCGCGCCGTGGCGGGGGTTGTTGCCGGTCTCAGGGGTCCGGATGACCTGACCCCACCCCCACGCCCGGAACAGGCGCAGGAAGACCGGCGTGAGGAAGAGCGTGAAGGCCAGCGAGATCGCCGCTGCCGTCAGGAGCGACCTCATGAGAACGCCTCGCCGAGCCGGTCGCCGAGGTGGCGCAGTCCCGCGGAGTTCGACGACTTCACGAGCACGCGGTCGCCGTCCCGCAGCTCCGTGACGAGGTAGTCGTACGCCTCGTCCGCGGTCGAGAAGAACACCGCCTCGCCGTCCCAGGAACCCTCGCCGACCGCCGAGAGGAACAGACGCCGGGCGTCGTCGCCGACGACGACGATCCGCTGCACGCCCAGGCGAACGGCGAGCAGCCCCACTCGGTCGTGCTCCTCCCCCGCGTACTCGCCGAGCTCGCTCATGGCGCCGAGGACGGCGACCATGCGCTCATCGCGCGCAGTGATCTGCGCCAGGGTGCGCAGCGCGGCGGCCATGGAGTCGGGGCTCGCGTTGTAGGCGTCGTTGATGATCCGCACGCGGTCGCCGCCGAGCGGCTGCATGCGCCAGCGCTCGGCCAATTCGACGGCTTCCAGCCGGGCGATCGCGGCATCGAGGTCGACGCCGAAGGAGGTGGCGGCGGCGAGAGCCGCGAGCGCGTTCATCACGTGGTGCTCGCCGAGCACGCGCAGCCGCAGGGTGCGCGCCTCGCCGTCGACGACGATCGCGGCGACGGTGCCCGTCGCCGTCACCTCCACGTCGACCGCACGGACCTCCGCCCGTTCCCCGCGGCCGAACCAGCGCACCGACGCACCGATCTCCTCGGCGATGGGCGCCATCGCCGACACCCGCGGATCGTCGGCGTTCAAGACCGCGACCCCTCCCGGGCGGAGCGCACGGACCAGCTCGGATTTCGCGTGGAAGGTCGCCTCGATCCCGCCGAAGCCGCCCGCATGGGCCATGCCCACCATGAGCACCACGCCGAGGTCGGGCTCGACCAGGCCGGCGAGGCGGGCGATCTCCCCCGGCGCGCTCGCGCCGAACTCGCTCACGAGGAAGCGGGTGTCGTCGTCGACGCGCAGCATGGTCAGCGGCGCACCGACCTCGTTGTTGAAGGATGCGCGAGGGGCCACCGTGTCGCCCTCGTCCTGAAGTATGCGCGCGAGCAGGTTCTTGGTCGTCGTCTTGCCGTTGGAGCCGGTGATCCCGGCGATGCGGAGGTCACCGCGTGCGCGGACGGCCCCGACGACGTGCCGGGCGAGCGCGGCGATGGCGTCGACGACGTCGTCGACCACGACCTGCGAGATCGGCGCATCGATGTGCCGCTCCACGAGAGCGAGAGCCGCACCCGCGTCGGCGGCTCCACCGACGAACAGGTGTCCGTCGGTGGCCTCGCCGGGCTTGGCGACGAAGACGTCGCCCGGTCCGATGTTGCGGGAGTCGGTGTCGACGGCGCCGGAGACGACGGTCCCAAGGGTGTCGGAGCCGACGAGGACGGGGCGGCCCGAGACGATCCGGGCGAGCTGTGCGATGGTGAGGGCGATCATGTGTTCTCCGGCCGTCGCACTCACCCGAACTTGGGGAGTTCCTCCGGCGTCGAGGTCGACGGCATCACCCGGTAGTTCTTCAGCACCTGGGTCATCGCCTTCTGGAAAGCCGGTACGTTGGCCGAAGACGATGTTACCTTCGTCGGCTCGTCGAGGTTGACGACGACGATGTACTTCGGGTCGTCGGCCGGGGCGAATCCGATCATCGTCGTGAAGTACACGCCGACCTTGTAGCCGCCCTCTCCGTCTGTCTTCTCGGCGGTTCCGGTCTTGCCCGCGACGCGATATCCCGGAATGGCCACGTCTTCGGCGTACTCGCTCTGCAGGAACACGTTCTCCAGCATCGTGCTCACCTCGTCTGCGGTGTCCTCGCTCACGACGCGCACGGGATCGGGGAGCTCGGGCTCGATGACGGTCCCATCCGCCGTCGTGCACGACTCGACGAGTGAGAGCGGCACCCGGACACCGTCGTTCGTGATGGCGGTGTACGCCTGTGCGAGTTCGGGCACCGTCGTCAGGAGTCCCTGACCGAACGAGGTGTTGTAGAGGGTCTGATTGTCCCACTCGTCGACCGGTCGGATGTATCCCGACGCCGTGGAGGGGTAGCCGACATCGACACCCCCGCCGATGCCGAAGTCCGTGAGGTAGTCGTATCGCGTCTGAGCGGACACTCGCTCGCTGAACTTCGACACCGCGACGTTGGACGAGTCGATGAGGGCTCCGGTCAGCGTGTACGTGTACGACGGATGCACGAAGGCATCCCGCACCCGCGCCCCGTTCGGAAAGGTCTCGAAGCTGGCGGCGTCGACGGTCGAATACGGGGTCTGCGCGCCGGTGTCGAGAAGGGTCGCCGCGGTGAGCGCCTTGAAGGTCGATCCGGGTTCGCGCTGAGCCGTGAACAGCTGGCTGTAGCGGGCATCCACATCGGCCGACTCGACATCGTTCGGGTCCACGCCCGGATACTCCGCCGCGGCGCGGATCTTGCCGGTCTCGGCCTCGACCACGAGGATGCTGCCGTACTGCGCGCCCATGTCGTCGGCCTGCTCGGCGATGAGCTGCTGCATGTACCACTGCAGATCGCGATCGATCGTGAGCTGGAGGGTGCCCCCGTCGACCGCCGGCTCCTCGACGGACGTGCCGGGGATGATCACCCCGTCTTTGCCCTTCTGATAGCTGAGCGTGCCGTCCGACGCCTCGAGGCACGAGTTCTGGCTCAGTTCCAGACCGGCCAGCGGCACGCCGTCGCTGCCCACGTATCCGATGAGGCTGCCGGCGACGGCACCGTCGACATAGGTGCGGTCGGGGCGCGGCTCGAAATAGAGGAAGGGCACCCCCAGGGAGACGAGATCCCGATACTGCTGCGTCGTGAGGCCCTGTGCCAGCTGCGCATACTGAGAATCCGCATCCTCAGCCAGCGCATCGTCGACGACGCGCATGACGTCTTCGCCACTCTGGCCCGTGATGGCCCCGATCTCCGCGGCGACGGTCGGCCAGGCGACCACCTCGCTGTCGCCGGTGGCATCGGCCCGGCGGATGTCGCCCGCGTTCGACGGATCGAGCTGTGCGTCGTACGTGAGCACGCTTCCGGCGAGCGGTTCGCCGTCGGCGTCGACGATCGCGCCCCGCGTGCCCGAGAGTTCCTGCGAGCCCCCGAATGCCCACGACAGCGAGTCCTCGATGTGATCGTCGGCGTTCACGACCTGGATGTCGACGAGCCGCACGATGAAGGCGGCGAGCACCGCCAGCACGACGGCGAGGGCGACGACGGTGCGGCGACGCGGACTGCGGGTGGCGCGAGTCGTCATGCGATCAGCGTGTCGCAGGTGTGGGCAGACCGTCGGTCACGGGCAGCGGCGTGTCGGCGGGCAGTCCCATCTTCTCCGCCGTCACGGGGTCACCGGCGATGGTCGCGTCGGGGGCCGTGACGAGCGGGGTCTCGGAGATGAGCGCGTTCTCGACCGCGCCGCGGCCGATCGCGTCGACGGTGGACACCGCGCCGGCGGCCTCGCTCGCACCGATCACCGCTCCATCGCTGAGGCGCAGGTAGGCGGGCGTCTCATCGATCACCATGCCGAGCGCGGCCGCGTTGGCGGCGAGGTACTGCGGGGAGCTGAGACCGGCCAGCTCGTCGGTGAGGATCTGCTTCTCGTAGGTCAGGTTCCGCTGCTGCGACGTGAGCTCGGCGATGTCGTACGAGGTCTGGGTGGTGAGCACCGACAGAGCCATCTGAGCTCCGGCGATCGCGAACGCACCGAGAAGGGCGACCATTCCGTAAAGCAGCTTCGGGCGACGCTTGCGGTCCGGCTCGGCGACGACGTGGAGTCGGCGTTCGGGCGCCTCGATCGGGCGCCGCAGCGGGCTGATGGCAGGTGCGGTGCTCATCGTGCCTCCCTCACTCGTTCGGCGGCGCGCAACCGTACGGGGATGGCCCGTGAGTTGCGCGCACGCTCTTCATCGGATGCGAGTTCGGCACCCTTGACCAGCAGACGGAAACGGGGAGCGTGCTCGGGCAGCTCCACGGGAAGACCGGCGGGGGCGGTCGAAGCGGTCGCCTCCGCGAATGCGCGCTTGATGAGCCGATCCTCGAGCGACTGGTACGACAGCACCACGATGCGACCGCCGACGGCCAGCGCGCCCATCGCGGCGGGTACCGCGCGCTCGAGCGCGGCGAGCTCGCCGTTGACCTCGATGCGCAGCGCCTGGAAGACCCGCTTGGCAGGATGCCCGGCACGCTGGACCGCGGCCGGCGTCGCGTCGCTCAGGATCTGCACGAGCTGTCCCGAGCGTTCGATGGGTGCGTCGGCACGCGCGGCGATGATTGCGCGCGCGTACCGCGCAGCCAGCTTCTCCTCGCCGTATCGCTCGAAGATACGGCGCAGGTCGCCTTCGCCGTACTCCCCGACGACATCCGCAGCGGTCACCCCGATGCTCTGGTCCATCCGCATGTCCAGCGGCGCATCCTGCGCGTAGGCGAATCCGCGATCGGCGACGTCGAGCTGGAGCGACGAGACGCCGAGGTCGTAGAGGATGCCGTCGACCCTGTCGACGCCGGCCTCGCTCAGCGCCGTGTCGACATCGTCGTAGACCGTGTGCACGAGGGTCGTCCGGTCCGAGAACCGCTCCAGACGCCCGCCGGCGATCCGGAGGGCGTCCCGGTCACGGTCGAGGCCGATGAGGTGCAGATCCGGGAACCGCTCGAGGAAGGCCTCGGAGTGCCCTCCCATCCCGAGCGTCCCGTCGATCAGCACCGCGCCCGGCTTCTGGAGCGCCGGTGCGAGCAGCTCGACGCAGCGGTCGAGCATGACAGGGGTGTGGATCTCTCGCGCGTCCATGATGTCGACGGCCGGTCCCTCTTCGCTGATCCCCATCCGTTCCTGACCTGACGCCGGGGAAGTGGTGTCAGGGCTGAACGGCTGGGAGTCGGCGCAGAGGGCTCAGAACAGGCCCGGGATCACCTCCTGCTCCATCTCGGCGTAGGTCTCTTCGTTGCTCTCGGCGTAGGCGTTCCACGCCTCGGCGTTCCAGATCTCGGCGTGAGCACCGACACCCGTCACGATCAGCTCCTTCTCGAGGCCCGCGTAGGCGCGCAGCGGCGGCGGGATCGTGATGCGGTTCTGACTGTCGGGCTTCTCCGCACTCGCTCCCGACAGGAACATGCGCAGGAAATCTCGGGCCTGCTTGTTGGCAAGGGGCGCTTCGCGGATGCGCTCGTGCACACGCTCGAACTCCTCTGTGGCGAAGACGTAGAGGCAGCGATCCTGCCCGCGGGTCACGACGACCCCGGCGCCGAGATCGTCACGGAACTTGGAAGGAAGGATGACGCGGCCCTTGTCGTCGAGCTTGGGAGTGTGCGTGCCCAGCAGCATGTGCCACTCACCCCCACCCTTCGTCCGGCCCCTCCAGGTTGATCCCCACTTTACTCCACTTTGCCCCACTTTGTATCACTTCGGCCGCAATTTCCGCACGATGGCGGACACACCGGTGTTGTTCCGAACTAAGTCGAGACTGCGGGCGCACAAAAAAACACCGGCCCGAAGGCCGGTGTTCTCAGAAGTGGAGGAGGGTGGAGAGGTCAGCGCTCTCCCTGCCGACGATCCCAACGGTCGTTCATGCGATCCATGAAGGACGGACCAGACCCTCGCGGCGCCGAGGGCGCTGCTTTCGGCTTGGCGGGTCCTCCCGTCGCGGCAGCGCCGCGCAGCGGGGTGACGGCGAGCACGACGCCTCCGAGCATGATGACGAAGCCGATGACGCCGACGACGATGAGCTGGACGGCGACCCCGACGATCAGCCCGGCGAGACCGAGCAGCACGAGGATCGTGCCGTAGACGATATTTCGATAGCTGAGGGAGCGTCCGCCTTCGGGGGCGGTGACCACGTCGGCCTCGTTGCGCATGAGATGGCGTTCCATCTCATCGAGCAGACGCTGCTCCTGTTCGGACAGTGGCATGCATCCCCCTCTGGACTGCTGTTATCTTCCCGACATTCTACTCGGGCTGGCGATTACTAGGCTAGGCCCGTGTCATCGGCTCCAGACCTCACCCAGGTGATTTCCCAGCGACTGGATACGTTCATCTCGGCTCAGCGCCGCGATGCTCACGCGTGGGGAGACGAAGCGACCCTCATCGTCGATGCCGGGGCCGCCGCCGTCGCCGGCGGGAAGCGCCTCCGCGCCCGGTTCTGCGTCGCCGGATGGCGCGCCGTCGTCGACGCCGCGACACCCGGGAGCGAGGTCCCCGAACACGTGCTGGCGACGGCCGCGGCGCTCGAGATCTTCCACGCCGCAGCCTTGGTGCACGACGACATCATCGACAACTCCGATACGCGACGCGGTCACCCCGCGGCGCACAAGGCGCTCGAAGCGCACCACGCCGGAGCGAGGTGGCAGGGAGACCCACGCGCGTTCGGGCGATCCGGCGCCCTCCTCCTCGGCGACCTCCTGGTCGCCTGGTCGGACGACCTCCTCGAGGATGCGCTCTCCGAGCTCGAACCCGGGCGCGCGACCCGCACGCGTCGCGAGTACGCGACGATGCGACGCGAGGTCACGATCGGCCAGTTCCTGGACGTCGCGGAGGAATCGGCGTGGGCGAGCCAGCCGGACGACAGCCACGCCACCCGTGCCCTGCGCGTGGCCGAGCTGAAGTCGGCCCGCTACAGCATGCTCCAGCCCCTCCTCATCGGCGCGGCCCTCGCGGGGGCCGACGAGGCGCAGACGACGGCACTCGCCTCGTTCGGCCTGCCCGTGGGCATGGCCTTCCAGCTGCGCGACGACGTCCTCGGGGTCTTCGGCGATGCCGAGACGACGGGCAAGCCGTCGGGGGACGACCTCCGGGAGGGCAAGCGCACCGTCCTCATCGCCTACGCACGCGAGGCCCTTCCCTCGGGACCGCGACGTCTGCTCGATGAGATGCTCGGTGACCCGACACTCGACGCGGCCCAGATCGCGGCCCTTCAGCAGACGATCACCGACACCGGTGCACTCGACCGGGTGGAGGCCCTCATCGCCGAGCGGGCCCGGGCCGCCGACCGCGCCCTGTCCGGGGCGCGGCTCGACAACGCATCGGTCAGTCAGCTGCGGGAGCTCGCCCGGGCCGCGAGCATCCGCACCACCTGAGACGGGGCTCAGGCCAGGGACTGGGCGACGCGACGGACCTCGCTCTTTCGGCCCAGGCGCAGAGCCTCGATCGGCGCCATTCCGATGGAGTCCTCCGGCGCCAGCAGCCAATCGATGGTCTCGTCATCGTCGAATCCCGCGTCGTGCAGCACGATCACCGTTCCGCGCAGCGAGGACAGCGGCCTGCCGTCGAGCACGAACAGCGACGGGACGCGCGGCGCGCCATGACGACGCGAGGCCACGAGGTGCGACTCATCGAGCAGGCGCTTGACGCGCCCGAGCGTCTCATCGAGCTCCTCGGCGAGCTCGGGGAGGGTCAGCCAGTCGGTCGGCATCGGGGAAGCATCCACAGTCACGATGTCACTATCTCATTCCGCCCCCGGTTCTTCCTGCACCGCAGGTCAGTGCAGACGGCCCACCCGACCGCAACGAGTCGACAAAGGTAACAGAAGTCTCATCTTTCACATGTGTCACTTTGATTGACTCCCGTTTCCAACCGTGACAGCGTGGCTGCGTCGACCGGAGGGATCCCATGAGCACCATCAGCGACATCACGCCCACGCCGCGGGCACGGCGCGCGGCCACCCCGATGGCGATCCTCGGGTCCCTGGCGATCATCGCCGCCGCGACCCCGGCGCACGCCGAGGCGACGTCCACCGGAGGTCACCTTGCGCGAGGGGCGAAGCTTCCCGCCGCACCCGCGTCCGTGACCACCGCATCCGCTGTCGCCGCAAACTCCGTCCCGCAGCGCTATGTCGTTCGCGCGGGTGACACCGTCAGCTCCATCGCGGCGGCTCACGGCCTTCGCACCGACGACGTGCTCCGCCTGAACGGGCTCGGATGGTCCAGCGTGATCCACCCGGGACAGGAGATCGTGCTGACTGCGCTGAGCGAACCATCCACTCCCCCGGTGGCGTCCGACTCCGGCGGCACCCACACCGTCACCGCGGGTGACACGGTCTTCGCCATCGCCCAGAAGCACGGCACCACGGTCGACGCGCTGCTGGCGGCGAACGGGCTGCAGCGGGATTCCATCATCTACCCCGGTCAGACGCTGGCGCTGGCGCCGACGATGACTGCCGCGGCCGCCACCGCATCCGCCACGCCGGCCGAGCAGTCCGTCGACTCGTCGCTCGACGCCGAGCAGATCGAGAACGCGCGGCTGATCATCTCGATCGGACGCGAACTCGGGGTGAGCGACCGCGGCATCACCATCGCCCTGGGCACGGCGATGCAGGAGTCGTGGCTGCGGAACCTCGATTGGGGCGACCGCGACTCGCTCGGGCTCTTCCAGCAGCGACCCAGCACCGGCTGGGGCTCCGCGGCTCAGATCCTCGACCGGCGCTATGCGACGCTCGCCTTCTTCGGCGGCGCCGACGACCCCAACGGCTACGCGACGCGCGGTCTTCTCGACATCCCCGGATGGGAGTCGATGTCGTTCGCCGATGCCGCGCAGGCGGTGCAGATCTCCGCCTACCCCGATCGATACGCCCGGTGGGAGGCTCCGGCCGAAGCGTGGCTCGCCGCTCACGGTTGACGACGCGTGAGGATCGGACTCCGATCGGCCGGTGCGGCGCACCGGAGCTCCCAGGTGCTCATCCGTAGACTCTGAACGTGAGCACGAGTCAGCAGACGGATCCGCTGATCGGCCGTCTGGTCGACAGCAGATACCGCGTGCGTGCTCGCATCGCGCGAGGCGGCATGGCCACAGTGTACGTCGCCACCGACCTGCGACTGGAGCGCCGCGTCGCCCTGAAGGTGATGCACGGGCATCTGAGCGATGACTCGGTCTTCCAGAGCCGATTCATCCAGGAGGCTCGCGCCGCCGCGCGGCTGGCCGACCCCCACGTGGTCAACGTCTTCGACCAGGGCCAGGACGGCGACATGGCCTACCTGGTCATGGAGTACCTGCCGGGCATCACCCTGCGGGAGCTCCTCAAAGAGCAGCGACGACTGACCGTGCCGCAGGCGATCTCGATCATGGACGCCATCCTGTCCGGCCTGGCGGCGGCGCACCGTGCCGGGATCGTCCATCGAGACGTCAAGCCCGAGAACGTCCTCCTGGCCGAAGACGGCCGCATCAAGATCGGCGATTTCGGCCTGGCGCGAGCGACGACGGCCAACACCGCGACCGGCGCGCAGTTGCTCGGCACGATCGCCTACCTCGCGCCGGAGCTCGTCACCCGGGGCACCGCGGACGCCCGCAGCGACATCTACGCCCTCGGCATCGTGCTCTACGAGATGCTCGCCGGCGAGCAGCCCTACAAAGGCGAGCAGCCGATGCAGATCGCCTATCAGCACGCCACCGACTCCGTGCCCCGCCCCAGCGTCAAGAACCCCGGTGTGCCCGAACAGCTCGACGAGCTCGTGCTGTGGTCGACCGAGAAGCTGCCCGATGATCGCCCGCTCGACGCCCGGGAGATGCTGGAGCGCCTGCGCGAGATCGAGCGCGAGCTGGGCGTGACGCCGCAGGTCGCCCGCACCGTCGACACCGGCGTCACCCGCGATGAGAGCGGTGCATCCGGAGAGCTCACGAAGGTCCTTCCGGCAGCCGTCACCGGTCCGACGGATCTGGCCGAAGACGTCGACAACACGTCACGGCTGCGACAGGCCTCCAAGCGCCGGTCGCGAAAGGGAGCCTGGCTGCTCGGCGTCGTCGTCATCCTGACAGCACTCGCCGGAGCCGCCGGATGGTGGTTCGGGTCGGGGCCCGGCTCACAGGTGGCGGTACCCGACCTCAGCGGTCTGACCTTCGATCAGGCGCAGGGTGCCCTCGCCGAGGAGTCGCTCACCGGGGTCGAGGAGGGCGTGTTCAGCCTCGAGGTCGACAGCGGACTGATCGTGGACACCGAGCCGGAGGCCGGCGCGCGTGTGGACAAAGACACCGAGGTGACGGTGCTCGTCTCGCTGGGCCCGGCCGAGGTCGCCCTCACGGGACTCAACGGGCAGCCGGAGACCGATGTCAGGGCGCAGCTCGACGCGTCTCGCATCGACGTCGGAGAGAATCAGACCTTCTACACCGATGCGGACGAGGGCGTCGTCGTCGGTGTCGTCGTGACGCCGCGTGGCGGCGCCGACCCCGTCGAGTGCGGCGAGGAGTGCACAGTCAACGAAGGCGACAGTGCGAGCCTTCGCGTCTCGCTCGGACCGTTGCCGTCAGTGCGCGACATGACCGAGGCCGACGCCCGCGCGACTCTCGAGGCCGCGGGGATCGACGTCGCCTCCGTGGCGCAGGAGTCCAGCACCGAGATCGCCGAGGGCCGCGTGCTCTACATGACCGACCGTGAGGGCGGCGGATGGTGGCGACCCGGCGACCGCACCAACCTCGTGGTCTCCAGTGGCCCTCCCCTGTTCCCGGTGCCCGACGTGGTCGGCATGACACGGGATGCCGCCGCGGACGCGCTGCGCGCTGAGGGCTTCGAGGTGAATTACTCCGCCCTCTGGAATGTCTGGCCCGACGCGGTCACCGAGGTCACCGCGCAGGATCCCGAGGGGTCGAGCATGCGGGTGCAGGGAACGACCGTCACCCTGCAGATCACCGTCACCGGCTGATCGCCGGGGCGGGTCAGCGCTTCTCGAGCTCCTCGGCGACGAGGAAGGCCAGCTCCAGCGACTGCATGTGGTTCAAGCGCGGATCACACAGTGACTCGTAGCGCGTGGCGAGGGTGGCTTCCTCGATCATCTCCGAGCCGCCCAGGCATTCCGTGACGTCGTCGCCGGTCAGCTCGACGTGGATGCCGCCCGGGTGGGTGCCGATGGCGCGGTGCGCTTCGAAGAATCCCCGCACCTCGTCGACGACGTCGTCGAAACGACGCGTCTTGTAGCCGGTCGGCGTGGTGATGCCGTTGCCGTGCATCGGGTCGGTGACCCACAGCGGCCGCGCACCGGAATCCTTCACCGCTTCGAGGAGCGGAGGAAGCGCGTCGCGGATCTTTCCCGCGCCCATGCGCGTGATGAAGGTGAGGCGGCCCGGCTCGCGCTCGGGGTCGAGCTTGTCGATGAGCGCCAGCGCCACGTCTGGCGAGGTCGACGGGCCGAGCTTCACGCCGATCGGGTTGCGGATCTTCGAGAAGTAGTCGACGTGCGCGCCGTCGAGCTCGCGGGTGCGTTCGCCGATCCAGAGGAAGTGGGACGACGTGTTGTACGGCGTCGCCGTCCGCGAGTCGATGCGGGTCATCGGCCGCTCGTAGTCCATGAGGAGGCCCTCGTGGCCGGTGTAGAACTCCACGCGGCGCAGCTCGTCGAAGTCGGCTCCCGCCGCCTCCATGAACTTGATCGCGCGGTCGATCTCGGTCGCGAGGCGCTCGTAGCGCTGGTTGGCGGGGTTCTGCGCGAACCCCTTGTTCCAGCTGTGCACCTCTCGAAGGTCGGCGAATCCCCCCTGCGTGAATGCCCGGATGAGGTTCAGCGTCGATGCGGCGGTGTGGTAACCGCGCAGCAGTCGCCCCGGATCGGCCGTGCGAGAGGCCTCGGTGAAGTCGTACCCGTTGACGATGTCGCCCCGGTACGCCGGCAGCGTCACGTCACCGCGCGTCTCGGTGTCCTTCGAACGCGGTTTGGCGAACTGCCCCGCCATGCGCCCCATCTTCACGATGGGCATCGAGGCGCCGTAGGTGAGCACGACCGCCATCTGCAGCACGGTCTTGATGCGGTTGCGGATCTGCTCGGCGGTGGCCCCGGCGAAAGTCTCCGCGCAGTCGCCGCCCTGCAGCAGGAACGCCTCGCCCGCGGCAGCCCCCGCGAGTCGCTCGCGCAGCAGATCGACCTCGCCGGCGAAGACGAGCGGCGGAAGTCCGGCGATCTCGTCCGAGACCGCAGCGACGGCGGCGGCGTCGGGCCACGCCGGCTGCTGTTTGATCGGTAGGGTCCGCCAGTGGTCGAGGGAGTCTAGCTGCTGGAGCACCAGGCAAGTCTAGCCGCGCTTGACGAGGCGATCTTTCACGGTCGAAGCGTAGACATCGTCGTAACGCTGCTCCCCCAGGCGCTGCAGGGCGACCATGATCTCGTCCGTGATGGAGCGCAGGATGTAGCGATCGCTCTCCATCCCTTCGAAACGCGAGAAGTCCAGCGGCTCGCCGATCACGACGCCCACCCGGACGACCCGCGGGATCCGGCGACCGATCGGCATCATGGTGTCGGTGTCGACCATCACGACGGGCACCACGGGGACGTGCGCTTCCAGGGCCATCCGAGCGATGCCGGTTCGGCCGCGGTAGAGGCGCCCGTCGGGGCTGCGTGTCCCCTCCGGATAGATCCCGAGCAGGTCGCCCCGACCGAGCACCTGCAGTCCGGTGTTGAGCGATGCCTCGGAGGCCTTGCCGCCGGAACGATCGATGGGAAGCTGACCGGTCGCCTTGAAGAAGACCCGGGTCGCCCAGCCGCGCAGCCCTCTGCCGGTGAAGTAGTCGCTCTTGGCGAGGAACGACACCGGGCGGTCGATCATCAGCGGCAGGAAGATGGAGTCGGCGAAGGACAGGTGGTTGCTGGCGAGGATGGCCGCACCCTGCGAGGGGACGTTGCGGCGGCCGACGATCCAGGGCCGGAAGACGGCCTTGACGACGGGTCCGATGACCACGTACTTCATCAGCCAGTAGAACACCGTCAGCCGACCTCCGCCAGGTCGGCGACGCCGATGAGACCCGCGTCGTTGCCCAGCTGCGCGACGGCGAACTCCGCCACCGGACGGTCGCCGTAACCCGGGACGGCCGTGCGGTACGCCTCGCGCATCGGTCCCAGCAGGTCTTCGCCCAGCTGCGCGACGCCTCCGCCGATCACGAACAGCTCGGGATCGAGAACGGCCTGGAACCCGCCGCACGCCTCCCCGAGTGCCGTCGCGACACGCCGCAGCGCCTCGATCGCACCGGGATCCCCCGCCAGGATGAGGCGCGAGATCGCCGGCCCCTTCAGGGCACCCGTCTCGAGGCGCAGCGCCGCCAGTCCCGCACCGATGCCGGCGTCGTCGTCGGCGATCTCCTCCGCTTCGCGCTGAAGCGCTCGACCGGATGCATACTGCTCGAGGCAGCCCTTCTGCCCGCACCCGCAGGGTCGTCCATCCCGGATGAAGCGGATGTGTCCGAGTTCACCGGCGATGCCGTGGCCGCCCATGAGGAGCGCACCGTCGACGACGACCGCTCCCCCGACGCCGGTGCCCATCGTCAGCATCGTCATGTTCTCGACGTCGCGACCGGCACCGAAGCGGAACTCGCCCCACCCTGCGGCGTTGGCGTCGTTCTCGATCGTCACGGGCACGTCGATGCGCGAGGCGAGAGTCGCCTTCAGCGGCTCATTGCGCCAGGCGATGTTCGGTGCGTGCAGCACGAGCTCGCGGTTCCGGTCGATGAAACCCGCGGCGGCCACGCCGACGGCGGAGACGTCATGACTCTGCCCGAGGTGTCGCGCCATGTCGACGACGGCATCGGCGAGCGAGGCCGTGTCGACGGGTGTGTCCACGCGGAGCTTCTCGACGATGCGTCCTTCGGCGTCGACGACGCCTCCTGCGATCTTCGTGCCGCCGATGTCGATGCCGACCTTGAGCAACGTCTTCCCTTCCGGCCGAGCGCTGGCGCGACGGCGCAACCACTCTAGTAGGGCGGGCGCTCTCCCACGGGCGACGTGCGCGTCCTGTGCGGGCTCATCCGCGCGGAATGCCGCGAGAGGACGACCCCCCTCAGTTAGACTCGATTCACCACCCGACCACCGAAACCGCAGCCGGTACCAAAGGAGTTGCCGTGACCGAGTTCACTATCCCCGCCGTCGTTCCCGCCGATCCCGACGCGAACATCACAGACCTCCTCGTCGAACGTGTGAAAGAGACGCCGAACCGCGCTCTGTTCGCCGTTCCGGACGGTTCCGGCTGGCGCGACATCACCGCCGCGCAGTTCCACGAGCAGGTCATCGCCCTCGCGAAGGGCCTCGTCGCGGCCGGCATCGAACCCGGCGACAAGGTCGGATTCATCGCACGCACCACGTACGACTGGACGCTCGTCGACTTCGCGCTCTTCTTCGCCGGCGCCGTGATGGTGCCGATCTATGAGACGTCGTCGTCGTCGCAGATCGCCTGGAACCTCACCGACTCCGGAGCGGTCGCGTGCATCGTCGAATCGGAGGACCACGCCGCGCGGCTCGAAGAGGTCCGAGGCGACCTCCCCCTCATCCGATCGGTGTGGGCGCTGCACACCGGCGACCTGGACCGCATGGTCTCCGAGGGCACCGGTGTCGAAGACGACGAGATCGAGCGCCGTCGGAACCTCGCGAACGGGGATGACATCGCCACCCTCATCTATACGTCGGGGTCGACGGGCCGCCCCAAGGGCTGCGTGCTCACCCACAGCAACTTCGTCGAGCTGTCCCGCAACTGCTTCGTCGCGCTCAACGATGTGCTCACCACCCCCGGCGCCTCGACCCTGTTGTTCATCACGACCGCTCACGTGTTCGCGCGCTTCATCTCCATCCTCAACGTGCACGCCGGTGTGAAGACGGGGCACCAACCCGACACCAAGCAGCTGCTCCCCGCCCTCGGCTCCTTCAAGCCGACCTATCTGCTGGCCGTCCCCCGCGTGTTCGAGAAGGTCTACAACTCGGCCGAGCAGAAGGCCGAAGCCGGTGGAAAGGGCAAGATCTTCCACGCCGCCGCCGAAACAGCCATCGAGCACTCGAAGCTCGAGCAGGAGGGTCGCAAGATTCCGCTCGGCCTGCGCCTGAAGTTCCGTCTGTTCGACAAGCTCGTCTACAGCAAGCTCCGCGACGCCATGGGCGGCAGGGTCATCTACGCGGTGTCGGGGTCGGCCCCGCTGGGTCCGCGGCTCGGTCACTTCTTCCACAGCCTGGGTGTCGTAATCCTCGAGGGCTACGGGCTCACCGAGACCACGGCGCCGGCCACCGTCAACACGACCCAGCAGATGAAGATCGGCACCGTCGGCCCGGTCATCCCGGGTGTCGGTGTGCGTCTGGCCGACGATGGCGAGATCCAGGTCAAGGGCGTCAACGTGTTCAAGGAGTACTGGCGCAACCCGGAGGCCACGGCCGCCGCATTCGACGGCGAGTGGTTCCGCACCGGCGACATCGGCACATTCGACAGCGACGGCTGCCTGGCCATCACGGGGCGCAAGAAGGAGATCATCGTCACCGCCGGTGGCAAGAACGTCGCCCCGGCCGCTCTGGAGGACCCGATCCGCGCCAATCCGATCATCGGCCAGGTGGTCGTCGTCGGCGACCAGAAGCCGTTCATCTCCGCGCTGATCACGCTCGATCCCGAGATGCTTCCGACCTGGCTGTCGAACAACGGCCTGCCCGCGGACATGGCCCTCGAAGACGCAGCGAAGAACGACGCGGTGCGTGCCGAGGTGCAGAAGGCCATCGACCACGCCAACACCCACGTGTCCCGCGCCGAGTCGATTCGCAAGTTCACCATCCTCGCCACCGAATGGACCGAGGCGTCGGGTCATCTCACTCCGAAGATGAGCATCAAGCGCAACGTGATCATGAGCGACTTCGCCACCGAGATCGACGAGATCTACGCCGTGCCGGTGAACACGACCAACGTCTCACTGACCTGACGCGAAGGCGATTCCGGTGCCCTCGGGTCAGCCGGAACCGGAATCGTCAGAACCACTCCGATTCGCGGATCTGCCGCATCGCGACCTTGCGGGACTCGGGGGTCAGCCGGCTGAGGTAGAGCTTCCCGTCGAGATGGTCGGTCTCGTGCTGCAGCGCCTGGGCCATGAGGCCTTCGCCCTCGACGACGACCTCGCGTCCATCGAGGTCGATGCCGCGGGCTGCCGCATGCGGGTAGCGGAGCGCGTCGTGCCAGAGTCCGGGAACCGACAGACATCCCTCGCCGATGTACTCCGGCTCTCCCGAGACCTCCACGATCTCCGGATTGAGGAGATAGCCGATGTCCCCGTCGATGTTGTAGCTGAAGGCGCGAAGACCGACGCCGATCTGGGGCGCGGCGACACCGGCGCGCCCAGGCAGCTCCACGGTGTCCAGCAGATCCCGTACGAGGGAGCGGACGCCGTCGTCGATGACCTCGATCGTCGCGCTCGGAGCGCGCAGCACGGGGTCGCCGAAGACGCGGATCGCGCGCACGGCCATGTCAGGCAGCCGCCGTCGCGGTCCGCAGGCCCTCCACCACGACCGCGGCGAGCTCGCGTGCGGCGTCCCGGGTGGCGGCGTTCAGATCGCGGAACACGATCGAGGACCCCGTGGCGATGTGGGCGTCGTACGGCATGCGCACCACCGCCCGCACGCGCGTGCGGAAGTGCGCGTCGAGCTGGTCCAGCTGCACGAGCGGGGCACCCGGGCGACCGCTGTTGAGCACCACGACGGCGTTCCGCACGCGGTCGGCATAGCCGTTCGTCTCGAGCCAGGTGAGCGTTTCGGACGCGAGGCGCGCTTCGTCGACGCTCAGCCCGGCGACGAGCACGAGCTGGTCGGCGAGTTCGAGCGTGGCTCCCATGACCGAATGCACGATGCCGGTGCCGGTGTCGGTGAGCACGATCGAGTAGTAGTGGGCGGCGAGACTCGCGACGTCGTGATAGTCGCGTCCACTGAACGCCTCCGAGACCTGCGGGTCCGAATCGGACGCGAGGGCGTCGAGGCGCGTCTCGTCTCGGGCGACGATGGCCGAGATGTCGCTGTATCCCGACACCTCGCCGCGCACGCGGGCGAGGTCTCGGACGGTCCGTCCGCCTGTCCGGCCGATGCGGTCGGCAAGCGTGCCGCGATCGGGGTTGGCGTCGACGGCGATGACGCGGTCGTCGCGCGCGTCGGCCAGCGCCATCCCCAGCAACGCGGTGACGGTGGTCTTGCCCACTCCGCCCTTGCGTGAGACGACGGGGACGAAACGGGCGGCACCGGGCAGCGGCGCCCCGATCCGGCGGTCGAGCCCCTTCCGGGCCTGAGCCTTCCGGCTGTCGCCGAGGTTGATCCGCCGACCCGAGAGCGCGTAGATCAGCTGCTGCCAGTACCCCTCGGGCTCGGGACGCGACAGCTGCGTGCGGTCGAGCAGCCGGTCGGCGGTGAGCAGGTCCGCGGTCTCGCGGTCGGGCTCGAACTCGCCGAGGCGCTTGGACGACAGGGTGATGTCTGCTCGCGTCGTGACGCGGTCGCCGCCTTCGCCGCGATCGAGGACGCGCGTCTCCCCCGGATGCTGCGCCTCACGCCGCGTCGTCGGCACCGATCCCGTTCTGGGGACCGTCGGCGCCGGCTCGGTCGCGGCCGACGTCGTCGGTGGTGCGGCGCCCGCCACAGGCCCGTTCTCGTCACGGCTGGGGACGTCATCGCGTGCGGGCTCGACGAACGCCGGCCCGTCATCGACGTCTTCCGCCGCGTCGGTGACGATCTCGGCGGTGTGCACGTCGGCATCCACCGTCACCGACGGCTGTTCTCCGGTCTCGAGGTGGCCCTCGACGATCTCGTCGTCCTCCTCGAGGGATTCCGAAGCCGCCGTACCGGCGGGCGCGGCGACCTCACCGGACACGGGAAGCTCATCATCGATGACGTCTTCGTCATCATCGTCGCGATCGACCGGCAGCGAGACCGACACCTGCTGTGTCGACGTGCCGAGCAGCCCGATGGCATGCGTGTCGAGGTTCCCGCCATCGTCGAGGACGGCGTTTTCGGCCGCCTCGTCGTCCGGCGAGTGGTCATGCTGATCGGGGCTCACGGGGTACTCCTGGGGTTCTCACGCGCGATCGCGCGCCGTCCAGGCTATCCCGCGGGCCGGATGACGACCAAAAGGTCGCCCGCGTCGACCTGCGCCGTCGCCGCGACCGCGAGCCGCTCGACCACGCCGTCGACGGGCGCGGTGATCGCCGCTTCCATCTTCATCGCCTCGATCGACGCGACCGGCTGACCTGCTGAGACCGTATCGCCGACGGCTGCCTTGAGCGTGACGACACCCGAGAACGGCGCGGCGACCTGGCCCGGTCGCGACGTGTCGGCCTTCTCGGCCTGATGCGTCTCGACGGTGATGCTGCGGTCCCGTGCGAAGACGGGGCGCAGCTGTCCGTTGAGGGTGGTCATGACCGTGCGCATGCCTTTGTCATCGGCCTCGCCGATGGCTTCCAGGCCCACGAACAGCTTCACGCCGCGGTCGATCTCGACGACGTGCTCGGCGCCCGGTTCGAGGCCGTAGAGGTAGTCGGCCGTGTCGAGCACGCTGAGATCGCCGAACACCTCGCGGGACTGCTCGAACGCCCGGGTCGGCGCCGGGAAGAGCAGCGCATTGAGCGCACGACGTCGTTCGCCGGACGACCCCGCCAGCGCCTTCGTCTCGGTGTCGGTGAGGGGCGTGACCCCCGTCTTCACCTCGCGCCCGTGCAGCACCTTCGAGCGGAACGGCTCCGGCCAGCCGCCCGGAAGGTCTCCGAGCTCGCCCGCCATGAATCCGACGACGGAATCCGGCACGTCGTATTTCTCGGGGTGCGCTTCGAAGTCGGCCGGATCGGCTTTGACAGCGGCCAGGTGCAGTGCCAGATCGCCGACGACCTTCGACGACGGGGTGACCTTGGGGACGCGCCCGAGGATCGCGTTCGCGGCCGCGTACATGTCTTCGATGAGCTCGAAGTCCTCCGCCAGTCCCAGCGCGATCGCCTGCTGGCGCAGGTTCGACAGCTGCCCGCCCGGGATCTCGTGGTGGTACACGCGCCCCGTCGGTCCCGGCAGCCCTGATTCGAACGGCGCGTAGAGGTTGCGGACCGCCCCCCAGTAGGGTTCGAGGTCGTTCACCGCGTCGAGCTCCAAGCCCGTGTCTCGCTCGGTGTGAGCGAGCGCGGCCACCAGGGCCGACAGGGACGGCTGGCTCGTCGTGCCCGACATGGGAGCGGCGGCGGCGTCGACGGCGTCGGCTCCGGCGGCGCTGGCGGCGAGCAGGGTCGCGAGCTGCCCGCCCGCCGTGTCGTGCGTGTGGACGTGCACCGGAAGGTCGAAGCGCTCACGCAGTGCCGACACGAGCTTCGCCGCGGCGGCGGGGCGGAGCAGCCCCGCCATGTCCTTGATCGCCAGAACGTGGGCACCCGCCTCGACGATCTGATCGGCGAGCCCGAGATAGTAGTCGAGGGTGTAGAGATCCTCTGCCGGATTGAGCAGGTCACCGGTGTAGCAGACGGCGACCTCGGCGATTCCCGTTCCGGTCGTGAGCACCGCATCGATCGCGGGGCGCATCTGTGCGACGTCGTTGAGGGCGTCGAAGATGCGGAAGACATCGATGCCCGCGGTCGCCGCCTCCTGGACGAATGCATCCGTCACCTCTGTGGGGTACGGCGTGTAGCCGACCGTGTTGCGACCTCGCAGCAGCATCTGGATGGCGACGTTGGGCAGCGACGTCCTCAGCTTCTCCAGACGCTCCCACGGGTCCTCGCTGAGGAAGCGCAGGGCGACGTCGTAGGTGGCCCCGCCCCACGCCTCCACCGACAGCAGCTGCGGCGTCATGCGGGCGACGTAGGGTGCGACGGCCAGAAGATCCTTGGTGCGCACGCGCGTGGCGAGCAGGGACTGATGCGCGTCGCGGAAGGTCGTGTCCGTCACGCCGAGAGCGGTCTGCGCGCGCAGTGCTCGCGCGAACCCCTCGGGACCCAGCTCCTGCAGTCGCTGTCGCGACCCGGCAGGGGCGGCAGACCCCAGGTCGATCTCGGGCAGTTTCTGACGCGGCTCCACGGTGACCGGATTCGAACCGTGCGGCTTGTTGACCGTGGTGTCGACCAGCCAGTTCAGGATCTTCGTTCCGCGATCCTTCGATTCCCGCCCCTTCAGCAGCTCCGGGCGCTCGTCGATGAACGACGTGCTGATGTCACCGGCGATGAAGGAGGAATCATCGAGCACCGCCTGCAGGAAGGGGATGTTCGTGGAGACGCCGCGGATGCGGAACTCGGCGAGAGCACGACGCGCGCGCAGGACCGCGGCCCCGAAATCGCGTCCCCGACACGTGAGCTTGGACAGCATCGAGTCGAAGTGCGGGCTGATCTGAGCACCGGCCGCGGTCGTGCCGCCATCCAGTCGGATGCCCGCCCCTCCCGGGGAACGGTAAGTCGTGATCTTCCCGGTGTCGGGACGGAATCCCTGCGTCGGATCCTCGGTGGTGATGCGGCACTGGAGCGCAGCACCCCGAAGATGGATCCGATCCTGCGCGAGACCGAGGTCGTCGAGCGACTGGCCCGAGGCGATGCGCATCTGAGACTGCACGAGGTCGACGTCGGTGACCTCTTCCGTGACGGTGTGCTCGACCTGGATGCGAGGGTTCATCTCGATGAACACGACCTCCCCCGCGCGCGGACCGGCCGTCTCCAGGAGGAACTCCACCGTCCCGGCGTTCTCGTAGTCGATGGACTTGGCGAACGCGATCGCATAGGCGTGCAGCGCTGCCGCCACCTCGGGGTCGAGGTTCGGCGCCGGCGCGATCTCGATCACCTTCTGATGACGACGCTGCACCGAGCAGTCGCGCTCGAACAGATGGACCGTGTGGCCGGACTTGTCGGCGAGAACCTGCACCTCGACATGGCGCGGGCGCTGGACGGCCTGCTCGAGGAAGACCCGAGCGTCGCCGAATGCGCTGCCCGCCTCGCGCATCGCCTCGGCGATCGCGGGAGCGAGCTCCTCCCGGGACGCGACGCGACGCATGCCGCGGCCGCCTCCGCCGGCCACCGCCTTCACGAAGATCGGGAATCCGATGTCGTCGGCCTGCGCCAGCAGGACGTCGACATCGTCGGATGCGGGCGTCGAGCGGAGCACCGGCACGTCGGCGGCGATGGCGTGCTCCTTGGCCGTCACCTTGTTACCGGCCATCTCGAGCACCCGGGCCGGCGGTCCGATGAAGACGATGCCGTTCGCCGCGGCCTTCTCCGCCAGCTCCGGATTCTCCGACAGGAACCCGTAGCCCGGGTAGATGGCGTCGGCTCCCGACTCCTTCGCGACCCGGATGATCTCGTCGACGTCGAGGTAGGCACGGACGGGATGGCCGGGCTCTCCGATCTGATAGGCCTCGTCGGCCTTCAGGCGATGCAGGGAGTTGCGATCCTCATACGGGAAGACGGCGACGGTCCTCGCTCCGAGTTCGAACGCCGCACGGAAAGCGCGGATGGCGATCTCACCGCGATTGGCTACCAGGATCTTTCGGAACATGCGCACCTCGCTGAGCATGGCGGATCGGTCGAGTGTGCTCTCAGCCTAGGGGACGGTAACGTAGTGCCTCGTGCACGTACTCTCCGTCAGTTCCCTCAAGGGCGGGGTCGGAAAGACGACGGTGACCCTCGGGCTCGCCTCGGCTGCGTTCGCCCGCGGCGTTCGCACCCTCGTCGTCGACCTCGACCCGCAGTCCGACGTGTCTACGGGCATGGACATCCAGGTGGCGGGCCGCCTCAACGTGGCCGACGTCCTCGCCAATCCGAAGGACAAGGTCGTCAAACAGGCGATCACCGCCAGCGGCTGGGCGAAGGTGCACCCCGGCACGATCGACGTGATGATCGGCAGCCCGTCGGCGATCAACTTCGACGGCCCGCACCCGAGCGTCCGAGACGTGTGGAAGCTCGAGGAGGCACTCGCGACGATCGAGGCCGAGTACGACCTCGTGCTGATCGACTGTGCACCGTCGCTCAACGCCCTGACGCGTACCGCGTGGGCGGCCAGCGACCGCGTCGTGGTCGTCACCGAGCCCGGCCTGTTCTCGGTCGCAGCCGCGGACCGGGCACTTCGTGCGATCGAGGAGATCCGCCGCGGCCTCTCCCCGCGGCTGCAGCCGCTCGGCATCGTCGTCAACCGCGTGCGCCCCCAGTCGATCGAGCACCAGTTCCGCATCAAGGAATTGCGCGACATGTTCGGACCGCTGGTCCTCTCTCCCCAGCTGCCCGAACGCACATCGCTCCAGCAGGCGCAGGGCGCCGCGAAGCCGCTGCACATCTGGCCGGGCGACTCCGCGCAGGAACTCGCCGCCGACTTCGACGCGCTGCTGGATCGCGTCATGCGGATCGGCCGCATCCCGGCCCCCGCGCAGGGCGCCTCCTGAGCCGCCGGATCTGATTCGCGGCCGATGAGAGCGCTCCGCTCTACCGTCTCACCTACGCCGCCACAGCCGCCGGCGAACGGATGTTCTCGGCTGAGCTGGATGCGGCCGCCGCAGACCAGCCCTTCTGGGGTGCCCGCCTCGCGGTCGAGCACCTCGGGCCCACGCCGATCCGCGCGTCACGACTGACCACCCGACGCGCGCGTCACGCGCTGGCGAGCTTGGATACCTATCGCGCCGCTGTCGGTGCCGCTGCCGAGCGCATGCTCGCCGAAGACGGCACAGGTAAAGCCGTCGATGTTCTCGAGGGGATCGTCGGGACGGGACGGTGATCGATCACGCCGTGCGGGCCGCGCGACGCGCCGCGAGCTCATCCATCTGATCGGGCACCTGCGGGTCGAACTCGACGAGAGTCGACTCGACCTCCCGCAGAACCTTGCCGACCGCGATCCCGAACACGCCCTGACCGCGACTGACGAGGTCGATCACCTCGTCGCTCGAGGTGCAGAGGTAGACCGAGGCCCCATCGCTCATGAGGGTGGTGCCGGTCAGGTCCCGGATGCCGGCGGCACGCAGCTGCTCGACAGCCGTGCGGATCTGCTGGAGCGAGATGCCGGTGTCGAGCAGTCGTTTGACGAGCTTGAGGACGAGGATGTCGCGGAAGCCGTAGAGCCGCTGCGAACCCGATCCGGATGCGCCGCGCACGGTGGGCTCGACCAGTTCGGTGCGTGCCCAGTAGTCGAGCTGTCGATAGGTGATCCCGGCCGCGCGGGCGGCGACGGCTCCGCGGTACCCGACCTCGTCGTCCATCTGAGGCAGACCGTCGGTGAAGAGCAGATCGGTCACGAAAGCGGGTTCGCCACTCGCCTCGAATGCGCCCATCCGCATCTCCTCCCGATCGGTTATCCCCAACGCTAGATCAGCCGAGCGCGACGGGCAACGACATCCGCTCCTCGCGCTCGGCGTGTCGCTCAGGTCAGCAGTCGATCGAGGGCGGCGCGCAGGTAGACGCCGCGCATCTCGTCGAGTCGACGCGCGAGCTCGGGGGCGATCTCACCCGCACGCCCGCGGGATGCCGCATCGGTGCGGCGCAGCAGCGGAGCCAGCGCCGACTCGATCAGCGCAGCATCACGCTCGGCACCCTGCCGCAGCGCGCGCACGTGCCTCGGCTCGATGCCGTGCCGGTGCAGAGCCACCAGCGACTTCAGCAGCGTCACCGTCTGCTCGGAGTAGGTCTCGGCCCCGTGGACGACGCCGGTGCCGATCGCGTCGTTGAGCAGCTGAGCGGGGCACCCCGTCACGGACAACAGCTCCTCGCGGCGGTACCGGCGCGGTCCGGCGACGATCGGTGCCGCATTGACCGAGGTCGGCGGGGCCGGCTCGCGCCCGGCGTCGAGCTCCACGAGATAGTCGCGGATCACGCTCAGCGGCAGGTAATGGTCGCGCTGGAGCGTGAGGGCGAGGCGAAGACGCTCGACGTCGTCGTGGGAGAACTTGCGGTAGCCGGACTCCGTGCGCACCGGTGTGACGATGCCCTGGACCTCCAGGAATCGCAGCTTGCTGGAGGTGAGGTTCGGAAAGTCCGGGGCGAGTCGCGCGAGCACCTGGCCGATGCTCAGAAGGCCCGCGGACGGCGTGCGTTCGCGGGCTGATGCGGGAGCCATCAGCCTTCCGTGGCCGGCAGGTCTGCCGGAGACACGAAGAAGTTCAAACGGAACTTGCCGACCCGCACCTCGGCGCCGTTGTCGAGCCGCGCTCGGTCCGCTCGTTCGCCGTTGACGTAGGTGCCGTTCAAGGAGCGCTGATCGACGAGTTCGAAGACACTGCCCGAGCGGGTGATCTCCGCGTGACGACGTGAGACGGTCACATCGTCGAAGAAGATGTCTGCTTCGGGATGGCGACCGACGGTGGTGACATCGGAATCGAGCAGATAACGCGCCCCCGCGGTGGGTCCGGATCGCACCAGCAGCAGTGCGGAACCCGTCGGGAGCGCTTCGATCGCCTCGAGCTCGGTCTCGCTCAATTCGCTGCCGAAGGGAACATAGGACAGATCGGAATCGTGCCCGAACGTCTGGGTGGTGTCGTTCGATGCGGGCCGGTCGGCGGCGTCACCCGGTCGTCCGGCCCGGTGAATGTCGTCCGGTTCCGGGCGGCGGTATTCCTCCACGGTGGTCCTCCCTCTCCGATGACCCAGCGTAGCCGATCGGCACCCCCGAAAACCGCGCTCGGTGCGCGAAGGGGGGTACTCGAAACTACTCAGAAACGCCCCGCCGTGTCGAGTCCGGAACCCGCGGGTAGTCTCGGGCGGGTGACGTATTCGATCGCCCGCCGACTCCGCATCCTCCTCACCGCCCTGACCGCCGTGCTCCTCGCCGCCGCGGCGGTGTTCGTGGCGACCCCCGCGCACGCTCACGACGAGCTCATCTCCACAGATCCCGACGCCGACAGCACGGTCGAGGTGCTCCCCGACCAGCTCACCCTGACCTTCAGCGGCGTGCTGTCGACCGAGCCCGGCGCGACCGAGGTGGCGGTCATGGACGCCGACGGCGCATCCCTGACCGATGGCGAGCCCGAGGTGGTCGAGACCACCGTGACGCAGCCGCTCATGGATGCAGCCACCGGCACGATCACGGTGCAGTGGAAGGTCGTCTCGTCGGACGGTCACCCGATCTCGGGCGAGTACTCCTTCCAGGTGGCCGAACCTCAGCCGACACCCACGCCGACTCCGACCGCGACGACCACGGAGTCCACCCCGGCCCCGACGCAGACGGTCGAACCTTCGCCGACGGAGACCCCGGCGCCTGCATCGGACGTCTCGCCGAGTGTCCCGTGGGTCATCGGCGGGATCATCGCGATCGCCATCATCGCCGCGGTCGTGTACCTCGTCGCAACGCGCCGCCGCACACCGCCGAGCGAGCCGGGTTCGCCCGAGTCCGGGCCGCGATCCGCCGGACCCGCCGAGCGATAGGCTTGGGGTCATGCCTCACTACGACGTCGTCATCCTCGGCGCGGGTCCCGGCGGGTACGTCGCGGCCGTGCGCGCATCCCAGCTCGGCAAGTCCGTCGCGATCATCGAAGAGAAGTACTGGGGCGGTGTCTGCCTGAACGTCGGCTGCATCCCCTCGAAGGCGCTGCTTCGCAACGCCGACCTCGCCCACACCTTCACCCACAAGGCCGATCTGTTCGGCATCTCGGGCGACGTGTCGTTCGACTTCGGCACGGCGTGGGATCGCAGCCGCAAGGTGGCCGAGACGCACGTCAAGGGCATCCACTACCTGATGAAGAAGAACTCGGTGACCGAGTACGACGGTCGCGGCACGTTCGTCGACGCGAACACCATCGAGGTCGCGACCAGCGACGGGTCGTCGGAGCGCGTCACCTTCGACAACGCGATCATCGCCACCGGGTCGACGGTGCGCCTGCTGCCGGGTGTCGAGCTCAGCGAGAACGTCGTCACCTACGAAGAGCAGATCCTCGCCCGCGATCTGCCCGAGTCGATCGCGATCGTCGGCGCCGGCGCCATCGGCATGGAGTTCGCCTACGTGCTGACGAACTACGGCGTCAAGGTCACCATCATCGAGTTCCTCGACCGCGCCCTGCCGAACGAGGACGCCGAGGTCTCCAAGGAGATCGCTCGCCAGTACAAGAAGCTCGGGGTCGAGATCCTCACCTCCACCAAGGTCGAGTCGATCACCGACCACGGCGACAAGGTCACCGTGGCCTACACGGGCAAAGACGGCGCCGCAGGCTCCATCGACGCCGGCAAGGTGCTCATGTCGATCGGGTTCGCCCCCAACGTCGAGGGATACGGTCTGGACAAGACCGGGGTGAAGCTGACAGAGCGCGGCGCCATCGAGATCGACGACTACATGCACACCAGCGTGCCCCACATCTACGCGATCGGTGACGTCACCGCGAAGCTGCAGCTCGCCCACGTCGCCGAAGCCCAGGGCGTCGTGGCGGCCGAGACCATCGCCGGAGCCGAGACGATGGCTCTCGGGGACTACCGCATGATGCCGCGCGCCACGTTCTGCTCGCCGCAGGTGGCCAGCTTCGGGCTCACCGAGCAGCAGGCACGCGACGAGGGATACGACGTCAAGGTCGCGAAGTTCCCGTTCAGCGCCAACGGCAAGGCGAACGGGCTCGGCGAAGCCGTCGGGTTCGTCAAGGTCGTCGCCGACGGCGAACACCTCGAGCTCCTCGGCGCCCACATGATCGGCCCCGACGTCTCCGAGCTCCTGCCGGAGCTGACGCTCGCGCAGAAGTGGGATCTCACCGCTCTCGAAGCAGCCCGCAACGTGCACACGCACCCGACGCTCTCCGAGGCGCTCCAGGAGGCCTTCCACGGCATCGCGGGTCACATGATCAACATCTGACCTCACGGAAGAAGGTGCGGAGGCCTCGGGCCCCGCACCTTCTCCGTGTGGTGCGCGGGACGGATCAGAGCCCGAGCGCGCGAGCGAGCTTGGAGTCGGACGAGGCGTCGCTCGCTCCGGCGGCGCGTGCGATCTCGCCGATGGCCGCGAACAGCGGCTCGTGGTCCTCCGGCGCGGCTGGGCCGAGTTCGATCTCCCACTCCCGCCACGTCCGATCGACGCCGGCCCGTTCGTCACGAGCGGTCACGTGATCGTCGACGAATTCCGCGACCACTCCCCCTTCGGTGTCGAGCAGGTCGTACGCGACGCGGTCGTTGCGGATGCGGGCGAGCGGCGACAGCGGCTCGTCCGTTATGTGGGCGATCGCCGCCCGCACGGGCGCCGGCACCTCGGCGATGCCGCCACCGCCGAGGGGCCAGCCCAGCTCTTCTCGCCCGGCTCCGACGCGCGGGCCTTTCACATGCCATCCCGCGTCGGGCCCCCCGGTACGCCGGCGCAGTGCATAGCCGGAACGGCCGAGCTCCGCGTCAGCGGTGTCGAGGTAGACCGCGTCGAGGGCGCGACGCTCGGCCGCACCGACCGTCGCGACGCCGGGCACGCGCGTCCAGTCCGGAACGGCGATGTCGACCTCGACGTCGAATTTCACCTCGACCTCGTTGGTGCGCCGTGGCTCCGTCACCCGTCAGCGCCGATCGCGAGGTGAGTCGCTGTAGGGGTCGATGTCATCCTCCGACTCGACGAACCAGAACTCGCCCTCGGTGGGCCCGTCATCGTCTCCGGTATTGACGAGCTCCCCTCGGCGCGCGTAGACCACCTGAGTCTCGCTGTAGGGGACGATGAGCTGCTCCTGGTCCACGTCGTCGACAGGGATCACCTGCCCGTCGAGCGGGCCGCCATGAAGTCGTGCGATAGCCATGGACCGAGCCTAGCCCTCGCCCCATCCCGCGAGAGAAGGTTGCGCTTCGCGACGCGATGTGATGACGCCACCGCCGCGTACGGGGAGTGAGATCTTTCTCATGAATCGAATCAATTCCCGCCTTCGCATTGATTCGCCGGTCGCGGCAGGGTTACCGTTCACGCGGGAAAACGCTTCCCTCCTCGCAGACGATGACGTCCGCTTCCCGGACGAGAGAAGGAATCGATGATGACTCCGCATCCCTCACGATCACGCTCGCTCGCCGCCGTCGGCATCGCGGGCGCACTCGTGCTCACGACCGCACTCCCCGCGACGGCGTCACCGGCGCCGCCGCAGCGGAGTGCCGCATCGCTCGACCGCGGTCTGGTCGCGGTCGCAACCGACGAAGGGGTCTTCCTCAGCTGGCGCCTCCTCGCCGCCGAGGCCGGCCCGGCGACGGCCACGGGCGTAAGTGGTCCCTCCTTCGCGGTGGAGCGTGACGGCGAGCGCATCGCCGTCGTCGATGACAGCACGAACTACGTCGATCCCGACGGCTCCGCCCAAGCGCGGTACACCGTCGCGCCCATCTGGCATGACGTGACGGGTGAGACCAGTGACGAGGTAGCCGCCTGGGCGGAGGGCTTCTACGACCTTCCGCTGCAGAAGCCCGAGGCCGGTGTCACGCCGACCGGCGAAGCCTTCGAATACACCGCGAACGATGCATCCGCTGCCGATGTCGACGGCGACGGCGCGCTGGAATTCGTCGTCAAGTGGGACCCGACCAACTCGAAGGACGTTTCGCAGAAGGGATTCACGGGCACCGTCTACCTCGATACCTACGAGATGGACGGGACGCTCCTCAACCGGCTCGACCTCGGGGTGAACATCCGCGCCGGGGCGCACTACACGCAGTTCATGGTCTACGACTACGACGGCGACGGGCGCGCCGAGACCATCCTCAAGACGGCACCGGGCACCTCGTGGCAGACGTACGGCAGCGATGGCGCGGTGACCGACGAGGGTCTTGTGACGATGCCGCAAGAGGATCTCGACGCGGGCTACTCCCCCGACGATGACTATCGGATGACGGCAGCGGAGTACCGCGAGCACCTGGTGGGCGTCTTCGAGGGCTGGTCGGAGCATCCCGAGGTCGTCTCCGGCACATGGCCTGCGACCCTCGAAGAGGCCTGGGGCATTCCCGTCGAACACGAGTATCCCCTCACGCGGGAGTCCGCCGAGGAGCTCGTCGACTACTTCATCGACGTCTACGCTCCTTCGCGGAGTGCTCGCAACGATCTCACGACCTTCGACGGGTTCATCGTCGACGGACCGGAGTACCTCACGGTGTTCGACGCGACGACCGGGCGCGAACTCGACACCGTGCGCTACGAACCGGGACGCGATGACGACGGTCTGCTGTGGGGCGATTACGCCATGAGCCGCATCGAGCCGGGCAACCGCGTCGACCGCTTCCTCGCCGGTGTCGCGCACCTCGATGACGATACGACCACGGCGAGCGCGATCTTCGCCCGCGGGTATTACACGCGTTCCGCGATCGCCGCCTACGACTGGGACGGGCAGAGCCTGACGCAGCGTTGGCTGGCGGACAGCGGACATGTCCCGATGTCGAACCCGTTCAACGACGGCCCTCACGGCCGCGACGGGTCGAACGAGGAGTACGCCACGTTGACGACGCAGGGCTTCCATTCCCTGAGCGCCTCCGATGTCGACGACGACGGACGGCAGGAGATCGTCTACGGCGCTGCGACACTCGACGATGACGGCAGTCTGCTGTACAGCTCCTTCGACGTGCTGCCCGAGGGCAGCGCGGATCCCGGTGCGAACGTGCGTCTCGGGCACGGCGACGCCATGCATGTCACGGACGTCGACCCGGAACGGCCCGGTCTGGAGATCTGGACCTCCCACGAGGGCGCGACCTACGCACCGTACGGTTCGGTTCTGAGGGACGCCGCGACCGGAGAGGTGCTCTTCGGCTCGTACTCCGGCCGCGACACGGGCCGGGCGATGATCGGCGATGTGCGAGCGGACGTGCCGGGCATCGAGGTGTGGGCGAGCATGCCGGGAGGGTCCGAAGGGTCGGGTCTGCTGAGCGCGACGGGCGAGACGATCGACACCGCCACCCCCGGCACGAACCAGTCGATCCGGTGGGCAGGCGACCTCACGACGCAGATCGTCAACGGGTCGATCGATCAGACGCCGACCATCGACGACGTCACCCGAGGGACCCTTCTGACGGCGGAGGGCACCCGGACGAACAACTACACCAAGGGGAACCCGTCCCTCGTGGCCGACGTGCTCGGCGACTGGCGGGAGGAGCTGATCGTTCGCACCACGGATTCGTCGGCGCTGCGGTTCTACGTGAGCACCGAAGTCACCGCGCACAAGCTGCCGACTCTGCTCGATGACACGCAGTACCGCGTGGAAGTGGCCCGTCAGAACACCTCCTACAACCAGCCCTCTTACCCGGGCTTCTACATGGCGAGCGACATGGACTTCACGCAGGTTCCGGTCGCCACCGAACCCGCCACGCCGAAGAAGCCCCGCTTCATCGACCTTCCGGGCTCGGTTCTCGACCTGGTGATCGTCCCCCGCGATCGCGACTTCGAGTACTACATCGACGGTGAGCCGACGCGCACCGGCGTGACCCGCGTCGACCGCGGTGCGGAGGTGACGGTCACCGCCGTGCCTGTCGCGGGGGTCTCGCTCGAGCTAGAAGCCACATCCACCTGGTCGAAGACGTTCACGACCCGCTGGCGGTAGCACCCCGATGGGACCGGAACGTCGATGGCGGGCCGGTCCCACCGGGTTATCGTGAGGTGTGAAGCCGTTCGTCCTCCTCGCGACCCGCGCCGAAGACGTGCCCGCCGACGAGGAGTATCGGCTCTTTCTCACCGCGACAGGCCTCGCCGAAAGCGACCTCATCCGGATTCGCCTCGAAGCCGCGCCGATGCCCCGGCTGGATCTCGATGATCTCTCCGGGGTCTTCGTCGGCGGCGGACCGTTCAACGCCTCCGACCCCGCTCATCTCACTTCCGCCGTGCAGAAGCGTGTCGAAGCGGAATTCGGCACGCTTCTCGACGAGGTCGTGGCGCGTGATTTCCCCTTCCTCGGCGCCTGCTACGGCGTCGGCACTCTGGGCGCGCACCAGGGTGCCGTCATCGATCGCACCTACGGCGAGGCGATCGGCGTCGCGGATGTCGCGCTGACGGATGCCGGAGCGGCCGACCCCCTGCTGGCGGGCGTGCCCCGGAGGTTCGGCGCGTTCGTCGGGCACAAGGAGGCGATTCGCGCACTCCCCGCGGGAGCGGTGCGACTCGCGTCGTCTCCGG
The DNA here is from genome assembly GCF_002321605.1 of Microbacterium sp. UBA1612. Lineage (NCBI taxonomy): Bacteria > Bacillati > Actinomycetota > Actinomycetes > Micrococcales > Microbacteriaceae > Microbacterium > Microbacterium sp. UBA1612. Next base: position 23,644 of record NZ_DCMW01000005.1, on the reverse strand, counting down.
CCTGCCCGGTGCAGATGTTCCGTGTCGGCGATCATGTCTATGCCACGCAGTTCCACCCCGAACTGGATCTCGAGGGCATCATCGTGCGGATCCACGCCTACGCCGGGTACGGATACTTCGCCGCCGACGAGCTGGGGGCCACCCTTGCTTCGGTCGAGCGCGCGCCGGTCGAGCACCCGCAGCGCATCCTCCGGAACTTCGTCGAGCGCTACGCGCGCTGAGAGGATCCACCCCCGACGACGCGGGCCACGTCCAGGCGCACGTCGGATTCCGGGAGCTCGAGTCCCAGATCGACGACGACGATCTCGCCGGTGAGCCGGGGACCCTCTGCCCTCCCGAGACCGATTTTCGGCGCCCCGAACGTGACCGTGAGCGCTGCCGGGAGCACAGCTTCGTCCGCTGTGCCGTCGTCCGGGTTCACGCCGCTCGGCACATCCACCGCGATGACGGGAGGGATCTCGGCGGCGAGCATCGCACCGACGATCGCACGTGCCGCCCCGCGGAGCGCTCCGCGGGCGCCGATCCCGAGGATTCCGTCGACGATCAGGTCGTATTCGGTGGCATCGAGCCCGTCCGATTCGATCCGTCGCACCCCTGCCGACATCGCGGCCGCAAGTGCGGACACGTGCGCATCGCCCGAGGTGAGGAGCGCATCGACGTCCATGCCCGACTCGGCGAGGCGCTCCGCGGCGTACAAGGCATCGCCGCCGTTGTCCCCGCGGCCGGCGAGCACCAGGACGCGCGGATGCGGTCGGTCACCGAGCACGTCGGCGATCTCTGTCGCCAGCGCCGCCGATGCGCGGAGCATCAGCGGCTCGCCGGCGTCGAGAAGCGGCCTCTCGGCGGCACGGACCTGCTCGGCGGTGTACGCGGAGACGGTGACGGTCATGCGTTCTCCTCCCGTTCGGCGCGTTCGGCTTCGCGGGCGGCTTCGAGCTCACCCACGGCCGTCTGCACGGACCTCTCGGCACGCTGCACCCGGCGCTGGGCGAAGGTCGAGGCCCCGTACTTCGCGCGCACGCGGTCGCGATCCTCCTCGACTCCCGTGACGATGTAGGCGCTCGCGATGAGGATCACCTGCGCAGAGAGGTTGATCCACAGCAGCAGCGCGATGAGCGAGGCGAAAGACGCGAGCAGCGGGTTCGACGAGGCACCGCCCACGAAGAGTCCCGACAGCTGTTGGAGCACCGTCAGCCCGACCGCCCCCAGGAGTGCACCGCTCCACAATGCCCGGCCGGAAGGCTTCACACCCGACAGCAGGAAGAACGCGGCCGCCACCACGAGGGCGTCTAGTGCGAACACGGCGACGATCGTCACGAGTCGCGTCAGCAGAACCTCCAGCGGCCCCTCATCCGGCCGGCCGAGCCAATCGGTGACGATGCCGACGCCTGCCGTACCCAGGATCGTGGCGGCGGCCGAGGCGACGAGTCCCGCCCCGATGCCGATGGCAAGCCCCAGGTTGCGCAACAGCACCCAGACGAACATGAGGTCGTCGGTGGTGCGATCGGCGATGCTGCGGATCGCCAAGCGCAGCGAGCCGATCGCCCCGATCGCCGCGCCGACGAGACCGACGGTCGCGATCGCTCCGGTGATGCTGAGGCCCGCCGGCGCCTGGATGGCGTCGGCGTCGATGAGGCCCTCGCCATCGGTTCCGATGAGGCCGGGAATGGCTTGATTCACCGCACCCACGAGCGCCTGGTAGGCGTCGGGGTTGCCGGACAGCCAGAGGGCGGCGAAGGAGAAGCCGAGCAGGACGCCGGCGAAGACGCTGAAGAGCGTGCGATACGTGATGCTGTCGGCCAGCTGCGGGCCCCGCCGCTCCGAGTAGAGCAGGAGCGCTCGCACGAGTTTGAGGGTGAGCATCCACCGGATGGCACGCGCGACGAAGGCCTTCATGTCGCCAGGCTACCGACCGCCGACGGCCGCCTCCGCGGCCTTGACGTGTCGGCGGATCACCCGATAGTCATCGCTGCGGCCGTCAGGGCGATCGCCGCCCACGCGCCGCCCAGCAGCCATGGGCCGAAGGCGATCCTGACGCCGAATCCGCGGCGGCGCATCAGGACCAGCACGAGGGCGAACAGCCCCGCTCCGGCGAACGCGAACATCGATCCCAGCACCACGGTGTCCCAGCCGAGCCATCCGAGATGCAGCCCGATGAGACCCGCGAGCTTGACGTCTCCGCCGCCGATGGCGCGCGGGTCGACGATCCGCACCACGAACAGCGCGCCGAAGAGCACGGCGCCGGCGCCGAGGGATCGCATGGCTACGCCGCCGTCATGAGCCGCGATCGCCGCGACACCCAGGCTCGACACGGCGATGACGTAGCCCGCACCGACGATGCGGTTGGGCAGCCGATGCGTGCGCAGGTCGATGACGGCCAGCACGACGCTCACGACGGCGAAGGCGACGAACGCGATGGCGACGGCGCCGAACGCAAACGCTGTGGCGAGCTCGACGTCCATGACGACACAGCCTAGAGTCGGCGCTCTCCCACCATCCACGAGCCGTCGTCACCTGTGGACAACCGGGCGATGCTCACCACTGCGGATGGATGCTCGCCCGCAGGTGCCGGTCGTAGACGCCTCGCACGGCGGTGTCGAACTGATCGACATCGAACCCGCCGTCGATGAGCTCAGCCGCATCGGCGTTCCGCGAAGCCTGCGTCACACTGCGCGCACCGGGAATCACCGTCGTCACACCGGGGCGGGTCGCCGCCCACGCCAGGCAGGCGGCTGCCAGCGGCACCGACTTGGGCAGGGTGGCCGACAGTTCGCGCGCGGCCTCGACTCCGACGGTGAAGTCCACGCCCGAGAAGGTCTCCCCCCTGTCGAACGCTTCGCCGTTGCGGTTGTAGGTGCGATGGTCGTTGGGGGCGAAGGTCGTACCCGCGGTGTACTTCCCCGACAGCAGGCCGGATGCGAGCGGAACGCGCGCGAAGACAGCGACCCCCGCACGTTCGGCCGCGGGCAGCACTTCGTCGAGAGGCTTCAGGCGGAACGGATTCAGGATGATCTGGATGTTGGTGACCCGCGGATGCGAGATGGCGGCGAGCGCCTGTGCGCACGTCTCGACGGAGACGCCGTACGAGGCCATCCGCCCCTCGGCGACGAGCGCATCGAGCGCCTGATAGGTCGCGTCGTCTTCGATCACCTCCGTGGGCGGGCAGTGCAGCTGCACGAGGTCGAGCGTGTCGGTGCGAAGGTTCTCGCGCGAACGGTCCACCCAGGAGCGGAACGCTTCCGGCGTGTAGTTCTCCGGCTCCTGTCCGACGCGGCGTCCCATTTTCGTCGCGACCGTGACCTTGCGCTCGTGCCTCTCAGCCAGGAACTCGCCGATCAGGCTCTCGCTGCGCCCGTCTCCATACACGTCGGCGGTGTCGAAGAGGTTGACTCCCCGGTCGACCGAAGCGGCCAGCACCGCGCGGGCATCGTCTTCCGAGACGTCGCCCCAATCGGCGCCGAGCTGCCAGGTGCCGAGTCCGATGGCTGATACGTGACGGCCGGTCCGGCCGAGGCTGCGCTGCTCCATGCATCGATCCTACGGATGAGCACCTCCCGACCACGAGCCTTGACAGGTGCCGCACCCCGCCCGGAGGTTCAGCCCGTGATGACCACCGGCGTTCCGAGCGGCAGCGAGGCGAGCGCCTCGGTGGCGTCGGCGTCCATGCGGAGGCACCCGTTGGAGACCGCCCCCGACCGTGCGTCGTGGTAGTGGAAAGCCGTGATCGCGACATCGGCACCCCCGAAACCGTCGAGGGTGGGGCTCTGCACCGACAGGTACACCAGGGGGTTGCCCCGCGTGTAGGCGAAGCTCGGCTCGGTGCGCACGGTCATGACGAACGCGCGCCCGAGCGGCGTGGGTGTGGCCTCGACGCCGGACCCGAAGTCGGTGGCGATCCGCTCTCGGTCCTCTCCGCGCACGATATCGACGGTGCGGTCGGCCAGGGAAACCTCGACGACCGCGTCCTGGGCGCTCAGCTCCACATCCTGGGTGCGCAGCCACCCGGTGAGCTGGGCCGGATCGCCGTTCGACGGGAACGCCTGGCGACCGACGAGCATGACCTTGACCCACGCGTCGTACTGTTCGATGACGGGAACGATGGTGCCGTCGTAGACGTAGTCCCGCGGAAGAGTCGCAACGGGTGAGGAGCCCGGCTCGGCGAACACGGGCGCCGCGGCATCGGTCGCGCGCGCGGCCACGCCCGTGACGTCACCGTAGGGATCGTCGTCGACCGGAAGCTCGGGGATGACGGCGAACACCGTCACCTCGGGAAGGCCGGTGAGGTCGTAGTCCGTCGTGTCCGCGGCGGGCCCCGTGGGTGTCGGGGTCGCGGTGGGCGAAGGTGCGGGAGTGCTCGTGGGAGTCAGGGTCGGCGTCGGGGTCGCTGCAGCCGGCTCCGACTCACCGGGTTGCAGCACCCACGCGACGATGAGCGCGGTGACCGCGATGACGGCGGCGACGGCGAGCGCCATCCACCCCGCGTTCTTCCGGGTGAGCACGCGCGCCGAGGTCATGACTCCATCGTCGGTGCCCGCCGGCGCCATCGCAAGCGACGCACGGAACCGTCGCCCCTCGGCGAGGACGCATGCTCGTCCTGCCCGACCTCAGCGCGCGAGGCGCACGTCGTAGCGCTGCAGGACGACGCCCTGCCCGTACGTGCGCGCCTCGATCAGATCGAGGTCGACGCGTGGATCGCCGTCGAAGAGGCCTCTTCCCCGGCCGAGCACCGTGGGATGGGTGAACAGCATCACCTCATCGAGAAGGCCGGCATGCAGCAGCGCCGTCGCGATCGTCGCGCCCCCGACGCCGATGTCTCCGTCGGACTCGGCACGGAGCGCGGTGAGCTCCGCGATCGCGTCGCCACCGGTGCCCACGATGCGCGTTCGGTGAGGGGCGCTTGCGCGGGTGCGAGAGACCAGGACCTTCGGCATCGTTGTCCAGATGCGGCCGTACTCGCGGATCACGGGCGATTGAGACGCGTCCTCGGCCGCGGCCGGCCAGAACGACTCCATGAGCTCGTAGACGCGGCGACCCTGCACCATGGCGGTGAAAGCGCGGGCACGGGTGTTGAACTCCTCGTGCAGGATGTCGTCGATGCGCATCCAGTCCCCGCCGCCGTCCTCACCCTCGGCCTCCTCGATGCGCAGATCGAGGGAGACGTTCATCCAGTAGACGAATCGCGCCGTCATGTCTGCTCCCGCCCGGCGTCAGCGCGACGCCTGCTGCAGCTCACGGTAAGCCTTCTCGACGGCATCGGCCAGGCCCGCGATGTCGGAAACCGCGGTGGGATCGGTGCAGAATCCGATGCCGAGGGAATCGCCGTGGGAGATCGCGGCGATCCGCAGGGCATGGTGCATTCCCGGTTCCGAGGCCGAGACGAGCTGCGCGACGCGCCGGCCCGTCACGGACAATTCGCTTCGCGGCCCGGGCACGTTGGAGATGGCGACGCTGAATTCCCGCGCGCTGGATTCGACGCGCTCGAGCATCGCCGATACGGAGGGCAGCCCGCCGAGCGGGTGGAGCTGACCGATCGCGTGCATGAGGTCGTACATCAGCTCGGCATCGTCGGCCTGCTTCGCCGCGCGCGTCTGAGCGCTGATGCGGTCGAGCCGGATGAGCGGGTCGGATGCGCGGAGTACGAGATCGACGTTCATGAACGAGTCGCGGTTCCCCACGGTCGGGCCGTCGTCTCGGTGGTGGAGACTCACCGGGATCTGCGCGCGCAGGTGCGGGGCCGACGCACCGAGCCATGAGCGCAGGCCACCGGAGACGATGGCCATCAGGACGTCGTTGACGGTGGTGCGACGCGGGCGGGATGCGCCGATCGCCTTGAGTGCGCCGAGCGGCACGGTCGTGAATGCCAACTCTCGATGTGCGGTGAGGGGGCGGTCGAACGGCGAGCGCGACCCCGGCCGGCCCAGCTCGCGTCCGATCGCCGCCGGAAGCCGCTGCCACAGCCCGCGGCGCGTTCGGGAAGCGGGCGCAGGGCGCATCCCGACGGAGGAGGCCGCATGTTCGCCCGGGTCGGCGACGGCATCCTGCAGGAACCGCATGCCCGCGATCCCGTCGACCATGGCGTGGTGCAGGCGAGCGGCGAGCGCTTCGCGACCGTCGTCGAGCGGCCCGATCACGTCGATCGACCACAGCGGGTGGCGGTGGTCGAGGGGCTCGGCCATCAGATCCCCGACCGTGCACCGCAGGTCTTCGACCGATGCGACGGGCTCAGGGTACCGACGGATGTGACGAGCGATGTCGAAGTCTTCCGCCGGCACCCAGCGCGGCCGGTCTCCTCCGGTGTCCACCCGCTCGCGCGCCCGCGGATGGGCATCCAGGCGCTCCGTGACGCGATGTCGGAGTCCGTCGAGGTCGAGGGTCGCGCCCGGCTCGAGAATCAGAAGCTTCAGCGTGTGGCCGGCCACGGCCGCCGACTCGAGAGCGAGGATGCGCGCATCATCCTCGGACAGGAATTCCGGCTCCGCCGTCACCTTCGCTCCCGTCGCTCGCGGGCCTTCGTCAACCGCATCTCATCGGGCTGCCGGATGACGCGCTCGCGACGATCTCATCCTCCGAGACGTGTGCTGCCTCGGCGATAGACGTGAGGTGCTCGCAGACGTCGCCGCTCGCGGAGTCGATCAGGGCACGAATCGTGCGCGCGTCGGCGTCGTGGCCGTGAGCGTCGTCCAACGTCTCGGAATAGTCGATGAGTCCGTCGAGCCGGGAGAGCACCGCGGCTCTGGCGGCGAGGTCGCCCGGCGGGGTTCCCCACAGATTCTCGATGAGGATGCCCGGCCGAGGCTCGCCCTCGGCGCCGTCGCCCGGCGACGTCACGCGGACACCGAGCGTGTACAGCGTGACGCCGGCAGGGACGTCGAATTCGGTGGCACGCTGCACGGCCTGTTCGAGCACCTGCTCGTCGCGCGTCGCATCGAGCTCGACCTCGAGATCGCCCGAACCGAGGAACGGCAGGTTGTTGCTCACGAATCCGCCGGTGTCGGTGACGCCGTCTGTGTCGGCCATGAACTGGGCGAAGTCATCCTCTGTCGCGGATCCGGCGTTCGCCCTCGAGCAGCCGCTCAGCGCCGCCACGCACGCCGTCACGAGCACGACCCCGACAAGACCCCTCATCAGCCGCATGAGGCCATCTTCGCAGAGCGCGCCGAATCACCTCGGAATCCGCTCGCGGGAATGCAGAAGGCCCGAAACACCGGCCAAATCGGAGAGTGGCTACACCCTACTCAGCGCCCTGACGCCACGCTCGGACGATCTCCGCTCCGACCTCGACGTCGTGCTCGTGCGAGTTGGCGGCGTAGAGCACGGGCTCTTTGCCGCCCACGAGCGAGAGTTGAAGAGTGTGCTCGACCTCGCTCTTCATGAGCGTGCTCAGAACGAGGTTCGGCCACCACTTCAGCGTCACCGCGTTGACCGACACGATTGCGTCACGCGGGTATCGGCGAGTGACGAAGTAGCCCCTCGCGACCAGGTGCGTAGGGGTGATCTCCACCCCGTGCATCACCCCCCTCAGAATCATCCAGACGAGCGCTACTGAGCTCACCGTGAGGACGATCGCGAAAGGTAGCCCAATCAACAGGCTCGCCGGAATCTCGGGGTCCCAACCCAAAGCGACCGGGATCGGAAACGGAGTCATCGCTGCGAGTAGCCCGCAGACGGGAGCTGCGATGACCATCCAGACCCGAAAGCGGCGCCCGAGCGGCCAAACCAGTGCGGCGGATTCGTTCACACCGTCGCGCCGAGCAAGCACAGATCGCGACGGCGTGAGCAGTGCAGCAATCACGCACCCCCAGACCGCGAGCACGACGGCTGCGATCGGAATGTCGATGCCGAACGGGTAATCGGTGTCCTCGACGCCCCAGACGAGAATCGATCGAATGATGAGAAGCCCGCCCGCTGCCATGCCGACGAGCATGATGATCGGCGAGAGGTGGAATAACCTCCAGTACAGCGTCGGCGGCATCGGGCTGTCGCTTCGACGCGATCGCACCCGTTTCGTCACCCGTCGAGCATATTTGCTTCCGCGCAGCGCGTCGGACAACTCGATGCCGTGATCGCGGCGAATCCCGCCCTCGGTGTGCGGCTGCCCGTCATCGACGCGCACGAGTTCGAGCCGTGGACGCCCGAGCAGGTGGGGGCGTTCCTCGACCGGGCCGCGCAGCACCGTCTCGGCGCCCTGTTCGAGATCGCCGTGCTCACCGGGCCGCGGCGGGCCGAACTGCTCGCGCTGTAATGGGGCGACGTCGACCTCACGCGACGCGAGCTGACCGTGCGCACGACGCGCGTGCAGATGCGCAGCGAAGTCCGTCGAGAACTCACCGAAGACGACCGCAGGGCGCCGGGTCGTGCACCTCGACGACGCCGCGGTCGGTGCGTTCGTCGCCTGGCAGGTCGCACAGGAAGCCGACCGGGTGAACTGCGGCACGCAGAGGAAGGGCGGCGGGCACCTGTTCACGTACGAGAACGGGAAGCCGCTGCGCCCCCAGTTCGTGACGCGCCTGTTCGAGACGATGCGCAGCGACGTCGGGCTGCCCGAGATGACGCTGCACGGGCTCCGGCACATGCACGCGTCGCTGCTGCTCGCGAGCGGCACCGACATCGCGCTCGTGTCGAAGCGTCTCGGTCACTCGTCGATCTCGATCACGATCACGATCGACATCTACACGCACCTGATCGGCGACGCCGGTCGACGTGCAGAGGAGAGCGCTGCGGCGCTCATTCCGCGAGCAAGTGCACAACAGGTGCACAACGAGCCTTCCGGAGCGGGCATGACAAAAGCCCCGGAACCTCGCATTTCTGCGTGATTCCGGGGCTCTTTCCGGTCGGGATGACAGGATTTGAACCTGCGACCCCTTGACCCCCAGGCGCCAGGATGATGGCACTTAGCCAGCTTGACCAGGGTTTTCTGTTTCAGGAGGGCGCTCTGCGCGTCACGTTTTGCAGGGTTTGCAGGCTGTTGGTCACCTGATTGGTCCACTTCCACTGACCACAGTAATCACACCCAGTTTCGCCGCTTTGGCATCGCAAAAGTTGCCATGGCGACTGTCTGGATAGCTGGGGATTTCCGTAGAGCTGCCCTCACAGATCGCTAGACCTCGACGGGCCTTGCTTCGTCAACGTCGAATGCCTCGTCGATCGCTGGGATGGGCGCCGCGCTCGGCGCAAGCCAATCGCTGTCTGGGCGGGCCACCAGCCGCGCATTTGTATATGCCATGTCAAGCGTCAGCACGGTATGACCTCGGTATGCACGATCGCCGACGGCGGAAACGACAAGTGCGAGGTCGGCCGTGCCGTCACCGGTGAGATCGAGTGGCATGAGGAACTGGGCGCCCGCCTCCCCAAGCTTCGGGTACCACTGTGGAATGACGAGCTTGTGGTTGCGCCGCACGCGCCTAAGCGTCAAGTTGATGGCCGAATCGAGCGCCTGCCGAGCGCGAAGCGGCTGCTTGACCATCTCCGGGGGAAACCGGTCGATGTTGTCGCCGAGAATGTGGTCATAGGCGAGTTTGAGTTCTCGCCTCCAGTCGTAAACCAACTCGGATGCGGAAGTAACGTACTCGGCCATCTGAGGTGGCTCATCGAAGTTGCGCAAGAGGTCACGGTTGGACTCTGCCACCCAGCCGACAAAGAACCAATGCTGCGCGTTCTCATGCTGATTCCGCTGATACAGGCCAAAGATCTCCTCGGCGTGCGGCGTCAAGAGTCCTGTGTTTGAGGCCGCGTACTCACCGTCTGCGGTGACGGCGATCTTGTCCTCCATCACAAGTCGACGGTGGGTGTAACGGAGGAAGCTGTCGAGGATCGGTAGCGGCCTCACCGTGGGGTTTGAGCCAGTCCACTCTTCAGGTTCGGCAAGAGAGGCGAGCGCTGAAAGAGTCTCCTCCCATGCGCGACGGCCCAACTCTGCTGGCTCAACCGAACCTGGAGCGTTCTTCGGCCCCCGGTACGGGAAGAAGGCGAACGTACGCAGGGCCTCAGCATGACCCTCTGTGACGGGTCCGATCTCGGGCGATTGGCGCCGGGCAACATCGGCAGGCGTCGGCACGTGGATCATGCTATGAACCATAGCGAGAGGCCACCGGACGTAAAACCGAGCGTCAGTTTCGGTTCAGTCCGTGGCGGATCGAGTCAAGGCCTTCCTTGAAGTGACTCTCCGCCGCGTTGATGTCCCGAGTGGGCGTGGCCGGGTCGAAGACTCGCAGTAGCGAGAAACGGAAGTGCGAGGGATCGAGGTCCTTGAGCTCGACGTTGCCGCCGTGTCCATTGGTGGCGTAAGCGTGCCAACGCTGCCGGATGCTCTCCTCCCCATCGGCCTTACCGACGTAGTGCCGGCCATCTCTTGTGTCGGTAATGAGGTAGATCCCGAACACCGACGAGAGCGCAGTGCGCCACGAGGCGTAGCGGTGCTCGCGCATGACGGCCTGCAGTTGGACGTGGCTGAGGACGAGCCGGTCGAAGCCGGGGAACGGGACCGGCTCGGCGTCCGCGATTCCGACCACCGGGTAGCTCGCTGCCGTCGTGGCGTTCATCCGCCACGTGCGGGGAGACCGCCATCCCACAACCAGTCGGCGACGCAGATCCGCCATGTGCTCGGACTCAACGAGGTCGAAGGTACGCAGAATCCCGTTGTTCGCCACTTCACCGCGGTTCTCCACCACTGACCACAGACGGGCTTGGTCACCACCTTCGCGGATGAAGACCACCCAGAGCGGCGGCGGCGTGGCCGGAAACTTCCGGACATCGGTGGACTGGTTTCGCGTGTACTCAAGGATCTCCGCGTGCGTGGAGTCCACATGCAGCCCAACCAGTCCACTATCCTCGTGCTCCCGCACGTAGGCATGTCGGATGACGAGAGCGCGGGCCGGGTCGATGTCCGCGTCAATGAGCAGCGGGCCGAGAGTCAGCGGCATGGCGGGTCTCCTTCTTAGTGCGTCTCTCAGGCTATCGACGAGTCGCCGACTACCGCCGACCGCGTCCTGGCCCGAGAGCGCCGCGTGTAGTCTGATGAAGATGTTCAGTCAGCGGCGATTTCGCGGCTCATTTGGGGCAAACCGAGTTCCTGCATGAGGCGAACGCAGGCGGCGGGGTTCTCCAGACTGCGTATCAGGGCGCGTCGCCGTCAGTGTTTGCAGACTGTTGGTCACCTCATAGGTCTGCTTCATGTTCCTACGCCGAGCCACTGGGATCTGACCACTTACCAGCGAGCGATTCGAAGAACGCGTCAGCAGTTTCGGTCACGAGATGATCCTGGATGCTCGGGTTATCACCGTCTCTCCAGTAGGCAACTCGCTTCTCAGTGAAGTCCGAGACGGTCTCGACCAGATACGGCGAAACCCAACACTCCTCAACACCGGCTGCGAAGTCGCTTGACTGTAGGAACGGCAGAAGATCCAAGTCCCGCATGCTCGCGCCGACATATACCCACGTGAACTTATTCTCGCGCGTGCCAATTAGATGGCTCAAGGCCGCCCGCTTGTTGTCGGACAGACCAACCAGAGTGACGTTGTCCGTGACAACGCAGGTTTCAAAGTCATCGAGGCTGCCGTGGACTTTGAGAATCGGTACCGCGCTTTCCTCGCCAGCGAGGTACTTCGTCAAGTAGACCTCTGCCTCGCCGAAGTCTTCGTCGGATGCGAAGACCTTGCGGTCGTTGCTAGAGCCGCTCTCTGCCAGCCTGTCCAAGTTGACCGTAACAACGACCAACTTCCTAACCGCTGCGAGCATCTGATGCAACGAACGCACCGATGGCCCAGGGCTGGCCAGTACCTCAGATTCACGTTCGAGCAATTCCTTCAGAGTTGGCATATCAGCGAACAAACGTTTTTCGACTCGAAGAACTCTCTCAAACGTCAGGAGGCGCGCAAAGTCACCATCGTTCTGAGTCGCTTCCGGTCCTTGTAGTCGCTCGCGCTCGGCCTCTCTGAACTCTCGCGCCAACGCCTCGCTTGTGAGATGACGGTCGGCGTCTCGGTCACCGAGTATGCGGCGGATCGACTGATCGCGGAGCGCGTTTCCCATCGGGAGGCCCGAAGATTGAGAGAAGCCGGCGCCGAGAAAGAGCACCAGCGGGCCTCTCCCTACCGCCGCAAGTTGGGAAGTGCGCTGTTCCAATGCTTGCCTCGGATTTCGCACAATCAGTCGCCCGTCAGCTAATGCATAGTCGAATCCGCGACCGAACTGACAGTGTGTCCCTACATCGATCCCCGGTGCTCCCTCCACCAAGACGACGAGGGTTCTGAGGGTAGCTGGCCGGAGTTCACGCAACTGGTCGACTACCAGGGACCACGCGCCGCGCTTCCTACGAACATCCATACCTTGTTCGCGGTAGTAGATCACGGCAAGCTCGTGCTGAAACGCGTCGGGCCTCAATAGCAGTCGTGCAAGCTTGAGAACCCTCGTTTCGGCATCGCTTGCCGAATCGATAGAGGGAATCTCAGTGAAAGTGACATCCACGCTACCCGCACCCTGGACTATTTTGAGAGTTCGTCTCGTTGGACCCGAATCGACAGTCAAGGCCGTCTCGAGAGCGGCCACCAGGGCAGGATCTAGGGAAACATCTGAGATTGGCTTAGAGAGATCTTCATCCTCGGCGTTGCCAAGCCACCCGCCGGCGGCTTCACACAGTGCTTCGAGGCCGGCGAGAACCGGTGCAGCATCGTCCACTACGACGGGAATGACCAACAGGTCATGACCAGAGTTTCGGTCATGCCGTTCGGCAACGCGCCGAAGAAGGGCGAACAGAGGTTCAACCGGAGGATTCATCTCACCCCTAGGCAGGCTGTCCGGTGAGCTGGTCACCGTAGGCGACAAGGATCCTTCCACGAATGGCAGCCGTATTTGTCGAGTTTTCGTGAAGCTCTCCGTAGCCTGCGAGCACCGAACGGTTCTGACGGAAGACATCCACTAGCTCATCTATGGCGAGGGCAAGTTCGCTTACTGTGGGCCTCCTGCGATGACCACGGGCGAGATCCTTGGCAATGAGTTCAATTGCCCGCTCTACTCCTTCCGGCTCGATATATATGAGACCAGGCCCCGAATCCTTGGGCGAATTGGCGACGAACCCAGAACCAAACCGACGCGCGATCTCACCCATTGGCCAGCCACTTATGAGTTTGGCGCCGCCGCTCTTGATCTTGCTGTTTGGCGCAATAGCACGCGTAAACGCCGCGACTGGCTTGAAGAACGCCTGATCAACCGCATCCCGCCGAGCGAGGTCACGAGAGTCCTGTCGACTAATCGCGTTGGTCCGGCCGACATTGTTGTTGATCAGGAGAGCGATCAGCGCGCCTGCGGCTTGAACTTGCAACGGTTTGTCGACGCCCTCCAACAGTCGAACCACTCCGTTAACGCGGTGGCGTGACCACGACACATACCGGTCGAGCAAGACAGCGGTGGACTCCAGCACGCTCTCTTCCAGAAGGACTGCGTCGCCAGTGTTGCGTGCGAGAGAATTCTGCAGCGCATGCATGCCTGCTACGCCCTCCGGCGTCAGTAGGAGCTTCTTATCAGGAAGACGTAGCAACCATCGACCTGGTACAGCGCCAGCGTTGATCTCAACGCGTTCCAGGGAAGTCAACTCTCTCCGCAGTCTCTGTCCCTGGGCAACTGGATCGAAGTAGACGGAACAACGGTCCAGGTCCTCCTCTATTCCTTCACTCGGACCGTAGAGATGCTCAAATAGCTGCTTCGCGGCTCGCAGAGCCTGATTGGCAGATCGCCGCGTAGTTACGGGCGGAAGTCCGAGATAGATGGATGACCGCTGCGAGTCCGCATCATCAAGATCCTCGGTCACAGCAGATCCTCGATGACCAGTCCGGCTGACTCCAGCGCGGCGGCTCGTCTAAGGAGATCCTTTCGCTCGTCGCCAAGCGCATTCGCAGCAGCTTCTGCGTAGTCGGTCCTGACCGGAAGAACAAGGAGAGTCCGATCGCCCGGACTTGCACTCGCGCGGGCCTTAAGCAGGGTGATTAACTCGTCTCGTCGATCCGCACTCATGAATGCACCGAACTCATCAAGACAGATCAGCCTGTTCTCGGCTTCCGAGTCTTCCTGGTCAAGTTGGACGAGTCGGGCTCGCGCGTACGCGAAGGCCTGCTGGCCGCTACTAAAGGCGTCCAGCGGCTTCTCCCTTGGTTCGCCGCCTTCTGTCCAGCTCACCGATGCCTTCAAAATGCTCACCTCTACGTCTTCAGCCTCGGGCGAGAGGAGTTGCGTGCGAATCGCTTCTTGAGAGAAGTAGTGGCGAAAGTGCGCTTCAAACCAGGCTCTGATTTCCCCGACATACATCGAGGAAACGGAATCTCTGCCCCTCATTTGTTCAGCAATCGACGTCAGCGCTCGCTCGACAGCAAGCAGCTGGTTGGGGAAGTCCTCCAACCTTGTCCGGGCAGCATCAGCACGACTAGAAACTTCAGTCAACCTTGCAAGGGCGGTTTCCGAGTCATCATTCGTAGTGGGCGCGATGTTCGGCAATCCTTCGCGAACCCAAGAGAACTCATCGGAGCCACCGATGTGGTCGCGCGCGACCAGAAGTGCCTGCTGATGCTGATCATGCTTGTGTGTCGCCTCTAGCAAGGACCTCTCGCTCTCAGCCAACCGCCCGCCGACATGCTTTGAATCGGTGCGGACCTTGTCCCACGCGGAGTCGAGATCCTCAACATCGTCTATTCCGCAGGCCTCCAACTGGTTAGCGAGATTCGCCCGAAGAACCACAGCATCCGATCCACCACCCAACAGTCCCCGCTGCTTAACGATCCGTGCTCGCTCTCCCACTAGATCCAACACACGTTCATCGAGTGCGTCTCGGTGACCATGAAGTGACTCAAGCTGCTCGGCCGCGCCAAGGTTCTGCGACTTCGCCAGCTCGGTGACAGTTTCAGTGTGCGTGTTCACAAGACGCCGAAACTTCTCAACCGCCTCGATGAGATTGGGGAGCTTCTGAAGATCAGACAGCCGTCTTGCCGCAAAGTTCACACGCTGCCGCAACGGCTCAAGCTCATCCTTCTCAGGGACCTCATGCAGTTGTAGCTGACGCTCTGCAAGCGCTTGCTTCAGCCCCGAGACCGAAGGGTCCATGGCATAGCCGTCAACCAACACCTGCTCTTGCCCAAGTTCGTCCGCCTCAGCTGCGGCCAGCGGGCCAGTAAGCGAAGAAACGAGATTCAAAAGGCTCGGGATAGTGTCGGCTTTCGCTTGCTCGGCGACCACAGCGTCAAGGGTTGCCTGTGCCTCCCTAATCGCTTCCTCGATCGCGTCTGACGCAGGGTCGACTTTGAGAGCGGCCGCGGCGTCCGAGAGCTGCACGAGTGCCGCGCTCAACTTGCTGCGGTTCCGTTCCAACAGCTTTTCTGCGTTGGCGAGGTCCTTGTATTGTTCTTCACCAAGCGCGGCGGCTACAGCCAGCTTCTCAAGCTCGGAGTTGACGCCCTCTCGCTCGGTCTGCGCGGCCTCTAGGTCGGCTCTGACCGCTTCCAAGCGTTGATCGATCTCGGGCCCCACCGAAAGAAGTTGATCAAGGTCCGCCTTGAGTTCCATTGCTCGTTCGATGTCACGGTAGCGCTGCTCTACGTCGCGCATTGCTTGATCAGCCCGGTTCTTCGCGGCCTGAGCAAGATCGACGGCTCGTTGATCCTCGGCAAGAGTTGCTGTATCAACCTCGGAGGAAACGCTGGTGAGTTCCCGCAGAACGCTCACCGACTCATCTAGTAAACGAAACTCTGGCGCCTCAATCCGATTTCGGAGCCTCTCAACCCAACTCTTATTCGTGTCGATCTCTTCAACGAGAGTATCAACGACCCCGATGTCGCCAGAGAGTCTATGGACTCGGAGAACTTGGCGAACATCGGAAAGCGTCGCGTCGCGCCCATCTATCCGTATCGAGTTAAACCATTCAGTTGTGATTGGGAAACTGAGGAGCTCCCAGGATCGCGTGTCAAATTCCCAGGTAATGTTCGATGCTGTTCCGATTAGTTCATCGACTTGTATCTGCACTTGGCCAAGATTGCTACGCAAGCTGTTCCAGGACCGGTCCTGCTCGCTGTACGGGAGAGTCCCTGTGCAGATCAGCAGCAACCGGATCGCCGAGCTCTTCCCGATGCCGTTGTAACCTTCGAGTAAACTCACCTGGGAAACGTTCATTGACCGAACGACCCTGATAGGCCCAGCGTCGTCTACGTTGATTCGTATCCTCATTTCTCAACCCTCGTATCCTGACCGGGGGCAGTGGAACGCGGGTCGTTCATAAGCTCGAGAACAACCTGCGTCGGGGTTAGGTCTTCTCCGAGCAATAGTTTGGCGACGGTCACATCTGGCCCCTGCGCCGCCGAAAGTAGCTGGAGTACTCGTTCGGTCTCGTGTGACATCGTTCCTCAATCCTTAGCTGTGCACTTCAGCGTCGGCCAGAATGCCGATCTCTTCGATACGCGACCGCGCGATGCCTGCAAATTTCTCTGATAACTCGAAACCGATCGCACGTCGATGTTCGCTAAGTGCAGCGACGAGCGTCGTTCCAGTTCCGCAGAACGGATCGAGCACCACTCCCCCGGGAGGACTACTGGATCGAACCCGGGGCAGCACGAGTTCCATGGGGAACGTTGCAGAGTGTGCCGAATCCCCTCTATCTGGGCTGGCGGTCACGACATCGAGAGCGCCAGGCTCAACGCCATCCAGGTCGTAGTAGTAAGCCGGACGACCAACTTTGCTCCTCGACACGAAATGGAAAAAGTGTTCGTGGCTTAGACGGAGCCGATCGCGTTCGGGACGTGGCGCGACATGGGGCTTGCTCCAAACGAGATCGTTTCGAAGAATCCAGCCGTCCTCTTGCATGGCCAGCGCGAATCGCGCCGGCACCATCAATAGCTGTTTATCGTGAAGCACTCCGCCACTTGGGGTGCGCCGACGGCTACGCTCGCCCTTTCCAAGGCCTTGTCGCCCTTCGTCTCGGATCGAAGACCAACGTCCAAAATATGTGTCGCCCAAGTTGACCCAAAGGTTTGCATCGGGCTTCATTGCGTTCTTGATTCGCCGAAATATTTCAACGAGATGTGCCACGAACCAATCGGGGTACGGTTCTAGACCAAGTACGCCTCCATTGTCTCGGTACCACTCGTAAGGCGGGGCGCTCTTCGGATTATTTCCTGTAGCAGTCCATGCATCTAGAACGCCTTCGTTGTGATCAAGTCCGTAGGTGCGGAGTCCCCAGTACGGGGGCGAGGTCAAGACAAGATCAATGCTGGCTGACTCGATGTGGGCGCTGAGGTCCCAAGCATCACCCACGCGTAAGTCCCAGCCGACCGAAGGAGCGGCGGTTGGCGACGATGGGGTCCATGCGTCGTTGGTCAAAGTCATGAGTCACATCCTAGTTGAAGTGCGGCCGCAGTTCGATAGGTCCTCGACTCGACCCGCAGGCATCGCACGGATGCCACGCTGATCCGCTGCCTTCCGAATCCGGGTGCGGATGAGCAGGACCAGCGTGATCGGACCATTGAGGGTCAGCTTGATCGAGTTCCACGCGCACAGCAGCACCACGAGGTTGAGCCAGCCGGGGCCGCCGGCTTCGATGGTCGTGACGCACCAGTAGGCGGCGAGCAGATACGGGATCGCGAGGAGCATCGCGGGGACACCCCAGCGCAGGCCGCGGCGGGTGCGAGTGGCGGCGAGGAGGAGGTTGGTGGGCGCGTAGCTGAGGATGTCGCGGGTGCGGACGCTGGCCGCCCAGATGAGCCGGAACATGGGCATAGTCCTTCCAGGGGTTCGGCGACAAGAACCTGAAAGGACCGCCCGTAGCGTGCGGGGTGGTCATACCGTCGCGGGGAGCGACAGCGCCAATATAGAGGCCGCTTCGTCCTCCACTGTAGAACGGTGGCCTGACATCAGGAAGGGCACCGGGCTCACAGCGCGCGGCGGACCGGCTCTCGTTCCGGCCTACGTTGCGACTCCTCCCCCGCTCCCTGCGCGAGGCTGCGTGCCCGATCGAGCGCGGCCTTGGCGCGGGCGGCGTCGATCTTCTGCTCGTCGTCCTCGGCCGGGGCACCGAGCGGGGTGTGATCGGTGATGTCGTAGCGATCGCGGTAGGCGGCGACGGTGCGGGCCAGGCGCCGCCAGGTCGCCGCCGTCTTGGCATCCTTCGGCGGCGCGCCGAGCGCCCGCGTCCAGGACTGCTTCTCGGTGAGCGAGGCGTTGAGGAGTGCGGTGGCGCGGGTTTCGATGAGGTCGCGGCGTTCGGTGAGCGCTTGCCGGAACTCGCTGCTCATGGTGCCGGTGGCCTCGGGGATGAGGCCGGCGATCAGGCGCGGTGCCTTCCGTGCCCGCCCGGAGCCGGCGGGTCGCGTGGTGGCTCGGGCGACGCGGTAGTGGAGGACGGCGGCGATGTCGTCGGCGTCGGTGAAGCCGCGTGCTCGCACCAGGCGCGGCAGCAACGTCTCGATGTCGTGGTGGTTGGCCTCGGCGCGGCGGAGCTCGGCGGTCAGCGCCCCGAACGCCGGGGAGGTGATCGCGTCCTCGGCCTCATCCTTGGTGAGACCGGCTGCGCGGACGAGGAGCGCCCACCTGTCGCGCTGCGCTGCGGCCGCGATCGTTTCGTACTCGGCGGCGAGCTGGCCGATGTTCGCCCAGGCGTCCTGTTCGGCGGTGATGGTCTCGTGGGCGGAGAGCTCGGCGCCGACGTGTGCGAGCACCCCGTACAGCACCGACCTCGCGGTGGCTTCGGTGTTGTCGCCGGGGTGCGGGCCGTCGTGGGAGTCGTCGGGCTTGTCGATTGCCACGTAGGCGCGGTTCGTCTCCCGGCCTCGGGTGAGCGCGACGTACAGGTTCTCCCTGGTCATGGTCGCGTCGACCAGGACGTGCGAGGTCTGGACGGTGATGCCTTGTGCCCGGTAGGAGGTGACGGCGTAGCCCAGGTCAAGATGCTCGGCCCCGTAGTCGGCCGGAAGCACGACCGAGGCGCCCCACTTGCGGCCCGCGCGGCGGAGGGTGAGGGAGCCGTCGCCCTGGACCTCGGTGACCGTCCACCTGTCGCCGTTGCGCACCCAGCCCCGACCGGCACGCAGCCGGCGGTCGTTGTGCCGGGTGATGACGGTATCCCCGACCGCGACATGGGTGCCGTCGTGCAGCTCGACTTCGCGGCGGGCGTCCACGGCGCCGTCGAGGATCAGGTCCGTGCGGGCGCGCCGGTTGAGCGCCTGGACGGACTCGTTCGAGTCGGAGACCAGCACCGTCGCCCGCCCGGACTGCCGGTCGGCCCGCCACGTGGCGTAGGCGGCATTGACCATCGTCTCCGTCTCGCCGCCCTGGATGCGGTCATGGTCCAGGTAGGTGTCGATGACCTCGACGCGGCCGTGGCGCAGGCCGAGCGAGGCGGTCTTCTCCCACTCGTTCTCGAAGCGGTGTACGTCGACCAGCTCGGGGGCGTCGTCGCGGTCGTGGACGAGGAGGGAGAACGCGCCGCCGGCATCGACAGACTGGAGCTGAGCGTAGTCACCGACCAGCAGCACCTTCGCACCGGCCTCGGCGGCGAGGTGGGTGATGCGGTCCAGGGACAGGGTGCCGGCGAGGGAGGCTTCGTCCACGATGACGAGCTGGCCCTTGCGGAACGTGTCGCCGTGGACGAGGTGGTTCTGCCACC
The DNA here is from genome assembly GCF_002321605.1 of Microbacterium sp. UBA1612. Lineage (NCBI taxonomy): Bacteria > Bacillati > Actinomycetota > Actinomycetes > Micrococcales > Microbacteriaceae > Microbacterium > Microbacterium sp. UBA1612. The sequence continues at coordinate 4,014 of NZ_DCMW01000005.1, read as the reverse complement.
ACTTCGCCGTGTTCTCGGTCTGGATGCCCAGGTCATCGGCAAGGACCTGCGCCGCGACCGCGGACGGCGCCAGCCCGACCACGCTGTCGGCGCCGTGCTCGTGCTCCCACGCCCGCCGCAACGCCGACATGGCCGTAGTCTTCCCCGCCCCAGCCGGCCCCACCAAAACATCGACGATGCGCCCGGAGACCGCGATCTTCGCCAGCGCGGCGGTCTGGTCATTCCCGAGGGTGTGCCCCTTCCGATCCGGGCGCACCGCGATCCGCTCGACCACCGCGAGGGGCACGGTCGGCCCGGTGGTGGTGCGGGCGCGGTCAAGGAGGCGGTCTTCGGCCGCCAGCAGGACTTCGGATGAGAACACGGTGGAGTGCTTCGGCCGGAACACCGATGTGCCGTCCGGTCGCCGGAACACCACCGGGCTCGACGCGAGTTCCGGTGGGGTCAGCCGGAGAGACGCGGCCTCGGCGGCATCCACGACCAGACCGACGACCGCCTCCCGATCCGTAGTTGAAACGAAGCGGTAGCCCATCGTCTGCCGGGCCGCCTCAGCCGTGAGGTTCCACCGGCGCCAGGTGGATCGCTTCTCGCCCACGACATCCACGACCGACTGCCCGAGGGACGCGATCACGTCCAACGGAATGTCGTCGGCGCGCAGCAGCAACGGCGTCTCGTTCGCCGCCACGCCCCGCGCCCACGAGGTCGCATCGGTGCCGAGTAGGCGGCCGGCGCGAACCCGCCACTCGGCCGTGAGGTCGGCGAGGGATCGCACCTGCTTGTCCGGTCTCGTGGTGAGGGTGGCTTGGGCGCGGAGCTTGATGATCGTCGCCGTCGACGGCTGACGACCATGCCGAGCCACGTACTCCGCGATGAGGCGGTTCTTCTCCGCGTCGATGTGTCGGGAGCGGGACGAGAACTCGGCCACCAGCTCCTCCGGCACCGCCGTCACCGCCCAGGCAGGGTTGCGATCACGCCCCATGTCGCGGGCCTCCCACTCCACACCGAAAGCGCGCGTGAGATGGTCGGCGAACACCGCCTCGTGCAGCTCCGAAAGTGCGACGGTCGCGGCGTGCATCGGGCGTCCATCGAGGGAGCGCCATTTGCCGTCGAGGATGGTCTGCACCTTGTTCGAGATGACGACGTGGGTGTGCAAATGTGGGTCGCCTGCGCGGGAGTCGTAGTGGTCGAACGCCGCAGCGATGAGACCGTGGACATCGACTTGTGCGACGGCTTCGTTGCGGGCGGTTGCGCCGGTGCGGGTAGCTGCAACCTCCCGTTCCATGAACGCAACCACCTCCGCAACCGCCGCATGATGCGCATCCGCGATCAACGCCTGGGTCCCCGCGTCCGCAACCGCCCACAACACGCTCGCGGACTTCGGGATGCTGAACGTGAAGTCATATCCGGCGACGGCGCGCCGCGTCCCGCGCACCGCTTCCTCGGCCTCGATCTGCGCGACCGCCTCCGCGCGGCTGGCCGGCCCAAGCGTCGGATCGAGGGCGGCGGTGCGCTCTGCGACGCGCTCGGCCACGGTCTTGTACGCGGGATAGGCAAGGCCGAGGGGGTCGCCGGTGACCGGGTTCCGGCCCATCCCGACCAGGAGCTGGAGCTGGGACTCAGAGACCTGATCGCCGTCCACGATGAGCCCGCTCAATGCGGCGACGCCCGCGCCGAGCCAACGCCCCGGCGGGTTGCCCTCCTCCGCGTAGTAGCGGGTCAAAGGCGTCGATAGCGACCTGTCGCCGTCCCCGGCGGCGACAGTGCGCAGGAGGTACTTGTACCCATCACCGGCGGACATCACCCGCATCGACACTGTCACGCCAGGTAGGTGTTGTACGCGGCCCGGCGAACAAGAGATGAGAAACTTGCCGAATGAAACTAGACGAACTGCTGCAGGTGATGGATCGCGCTGCAGCGAATCTCGTCAAGCTTCAGGCGATCTGGGATCGCGCGCAGCCGATGATCCCGTCGAGCCCACAACGCGGCACCAGTCGGGAGTACGAGGACCTTCGCCGGGCATGGACGCCTTTGCTCGCCGGTCTTCCTCCTATCGACGGGTTCGCCGTCACCGAAGAACTTCCTGACATTGACGAGGTCGGGCAATCGTTTATTGACTACTTCGAGATCGGCGAGCCTGCCTTCGCGCTTATGACTGAGCTGGAGCAGCCTGGCCACCAACTCGATGAGTACCGGTTCAGGCTCGCCCAAGCACGCCGGCGAGCAATCCACGATCGCCTGGACGATCTCACCTCCACTATCAATGTGACACTTGGCCAGATCACCGATTCCGTTACGCGCGACTCATCAGACCGCGTGAGTGACTCAAGAACAGCGGTGGTCGAGGAGTCGATCAGCGAGATCGAGCGTCTACTCGGCGACACCATCGATCGAAAAGGACGATGGGGTGATCTTCACCGACATCTCCGATTCGGTCAGGGACACGACTGGCACGACATCGCCGAGATGGATTGGCCGTCCGTTCGAACGGACATCGAGGCTGCAAGCCTCTCCGAATCTGACCCATTGCCGGTACCAGCGATTGACCTCGGCGTCGCGGCTTCCGCAAGACCCTCGGGTGGCGCAAGCATCGGCATCACGTGGACAGTCCTGGATGACGACAAGTTCGAACGCCTGCTGTTCGATCTGTTGCGCGGCTTCCCCAGCTATCAGAATGTGGAGTGGCTGATGAAGACGCGAGCGCCTGATCGAGGGCGCGATCTTTCCGCCGAGCGCGTCATAAGGGACGACGGCGGAACGACGCGGACAGAGCGGGTCATTCTTCAAGCGAAGCACTGGACATCGAAGTCGGTTGCTCCTGCTGACATCACGAACACACTGGCCGCGCTGCCACTGTGGGAGCCGCCGGTCATCCGAACGCTAGTTATCGCCACGAGCGGGCGATTCACCACCGATGCTGTGGCGATCGTGGAGAAGCACAACGCCGAAGGGAAACTCCCGCTCATCGAGCTCTGGCCAGACAGCCGACTAGAGACGCAATTGTCGCAACGACCAGACCTGATCGCGAGCTATGGCCTTCGCTCGTAAGCAGTCGTCGAGATCTCCTCACTCTGTCAGGGCCAACTTGCTCGGCGGGGATCCGCTGGGCTCTCGACTCCCTCACCGCGGTGCAAAGTGACGAGGAAAGTGATGACGGCGCCCGCGGTGCGAACGACCATCACAGTTTCGGCGTGCGCAATCTCAGGTTCCGCGTATCGACCGTGCCTGCCACCCGGGAGCTGATTCGAGTAGGCATACAGCTTGTCGATCGCTTGCCGTAGCGGCGCATGGTAGCCGGGGCTATCTGGAAACAGGTTGCGTGCAACGTCAGAGAGAGTTGCCTTCGGACTTGACGCAACGATCTTCGCAACCGCTTCGAGTGCATTGATTGCGTCCGCGACGGCGCCCTCCAGGTTCGCCGGCTTGCCGCGCAGGTTGCGCAGCGCGTTGAGGTACTGCTTGCGGACAGGCTCGAACTCGTCCGTCAACGATGCAAGGGCATCGTCCTCGTCGTGTCGAGTTTCGAACTCGTCAGCCGCTGGCTCGTAGAACTCGAATCGCCCGCTTCTCATCTCATAAGCGATCCCACTTCGAGAGAGAGCGCGGTTCGCGGCCCGCTCGATGTCTGAACGAGCTTGCCCCCTCGCGTTCGAGAACTCCGCTTCCAGAGCCTCGTACACATCGATCCAGCTCATCTGATCGAGGATCGCCCTTGCGGACTCGTCCGCGTACGAATCACTCCAGATGTTCGCGTCAGGAAGCTGTTGGGTGTGATCGCAGAGGGCCCGGTAGGCAGCGAGTGAACTCTTCCCGCCGCCACTGACGACATTCCAGAGCACAAGACGAACAGCATCGCTGTCGCACTCCACCAACGTTCGCGAGGGCTCAGCGCGTGCGTACCCAAATCGATCTGCGAACGACATCGCTCTCCTCCCCGTACTGACAACATCTGCTCGCCCATTCTTTCGGAGTCTTCTTCGGATCACACCCGACCTTGACCTGCAAGACGCGTGGTGCCGC
>NZ_DCMW01000010.1:0-16935 GCF_002321605.1 Microbacterium sp. UBA1612 | reverse complement strand
ACAAAGAACATAGGGGCACCCCCCCCCACGGAGGGGCTCGCGACCGGAGACGGCCGAGCCCCTTCGCGTCGTCAGCCGACGGTGTCGTCCAGCCAGTCGAGGACCGTCTCGGCCACGCGCAGACGCGCGAGCGGCTCGCAGTGCATCGCGCCGCCCTCCGCGGCCGTGAAGCGTTCCAGCGCGGACACCTCTGGCGTCATCGCCGCGAGGGCAGCCGACTGACCCGGCCAGAACTGCTCGCCGTCGGGGTCGGTGATCAGCAGCGGCGTGCGGATGTCGGCGGCCTGCTCCTGCGACAGGCGGTAGGCGCGCACGGCGCGGAACGCCGCCCCGAAGCTCTCGCCGACGCCGTACGGCCGCGCCCGGAACCGCATCATCGCCGCCTCGGGGGAGTCGCGAGTGAGTCCCTGGCGCAGGTACTCGTCGAACGCGTCCGGGGCGCCGCCGTCGAGCAGATCGACGAGTTCCCGGGGCAGGTGAGCGAACCAGCTGGTCGAGACGTCGACGACGCCGGGGTCGACGACGGCCGCGGCGAACCGCTGCTCCATCGTGAGCGCACGCGGCACCCAGTACCCCGCTTGGCTCACTCCCCACACCGCGAGACGTGCCTCATCGACGTCATCGCGTGCGACGAGGGCGTCCACGACCGGAGCAAGTACCGCCTCCCAGTCCGGGCGGAACGGGACACCGTGTTCGAAGAGCTGTGACTGCTGCCCGGGGCCGTCGAAGACGAACACGGCCCAGCCGCGCGCGAGCGCCGGTCGGCCGAGATCGGTCCACAGCCGGCTGATCGCCTCATCGCTGCCGTTGTTCAGCACCAGTGTGCGGTGTGGACCGGCGCCCACGGGCAAGAACAGTGCTCCCGGCAGAGGTTGCCCGCCATGAGGAACGGTGATGCGTGCGACAGGATGCCCGCACCCGTCGACGAATGCGTCCCACGCGCGACGATGGGTGCGGAACGTGGTCAGCAACGTGTCGCCGTCGGGTAGCGCGGCCGCCGCGGACACGGCAAAGCCCAGGTAGTTCGCGGCGCGCAGGTGGCGCGCCGCCGCGGTGGCGTGATGGCCGGTCGCAGCGGCGTCATCCGCCTCGTCGAGCACCCGTTCGCCGAGGTCGCGCCATGCGGAGAACCATCCGGCGGTGTCGCCCGCTCCCACCGGGCCCGCAGCAGCGAGAATCTCGCCCGGGTCGCCCCCGCCGTGCACGCTGTGTCCGATCGCGAGGCGAACATCGAAGTCGAATCCCGGATCGGTGGCGAATCCTCCCGCGAAGGGGGACGACAGCAGATCCCGGGGCGGGGTCGGTGCATCGGTGGTCATGGGATTTCGCCCTTTTCCGTCGGTGGACGCCGCCAGCAAAGCATCGCTTCGGTGCGCACACAAGGCCTCGGTCCGGCAAGGGCTTCCGGCAGCTGCCGCCGACGTGATTGAGTCAGAGGCATGAAGACCTTCTCCCGATGGCTCCTGGCCGCCGCGATGGTGTTCGCGGGCATCAGTCACCTGTTCTGGGCACGCAAGGAGTTCCAGGCTCAGGTTCCGGACTTCGCGGTCGAGAAGACCGGCCTCGACCGGGACGCCGTCGTCGTCGCATCGGGCGTGGTGGAGGTGATGTTCGGCACGGCGCTGGTGGCGCTGCCCGCCTCGCGCCGGCGCGTGGGCGCGCTCCTGGCCGCGTTCTTCATCGCGATCTTCCCGGGAAACGTCGAGCAGTTCACGCGGGGGCGGGACGGGTTCGGCCTCGACACCGATGCGAAGCGTCTGGCTCGACTGTTCTTCCAGCCGGTGCTGGTGTGCTGGGCGTGGTGGTGCACGCGCGACGGCCGCGCGTGAGCGTCATCGCCGGGTCGACGCGGTCACGGTGAACTTGGCGTTGCGGGCGATCTGGCGCGTCGGACCGACGATGCGCTCCAGCGCAGCGCGGTAGCCGAGCGAAGAGTTCCACACGGTCCACAGTTCTCCGCCCGGCGCGAGCACACGCGCGGCGTCGGCGAACATGAGCGGCGCGATCCTGCCGGTGACGGCTGCGCCCGAGTGGAACGGCGGATTGAGGGCGATGAGAGACGCCGATCGGTCGGGCTGCGCGCCGAGCATGTCATCTCGCACGACCTCGACGCGGCCGGCGACGCCGTTGGCGGCGACCGTGGCTTTCGCGGAGGCCACGGCGATGGCCGACTGATCGCTCGCGATCACCCGGGCATGCGGATGCCGCGTCGCCCAGGAGGCGGCCACGACCCCGGTGCCGCACGCCATGTCGATGACCGACCGCTCCGTCGGGGCGGGCAGGTGCGCCAGCAGCAGCCGGGTGCCGATGTCGATCGACGTGCCGGCGAACGCCCCGCCGAACGCGCACACGGTGATGCCCTCGTGCGTTTCCTGCCGCGGTGTCGGATCCGCGCCGTCATGTGGGCCTCGCGCGACGAGCGCCCGGGACTTCTGTCTCGCGTGGGTGACGTCCACGCGGCCGAATCGGCGGGCGAGCACGTCGTTCATGGCGACGCTCATGTGCTTGAGGCGTCCGCCGGCGAACACCGTGACGTCGGGGGCGGCGTGGGCCGCGATGATCCCGGCGATGTCGTCGAGCTGGTCGAGCGAGCGGGGCAGGCGGAGCAGCACCACGTGGGCTCCCCGCACGAGCTCGGGCGTCAGGGGCAGAGAACGATAGGAGTGCGAATGAGCGAGGTCGTCGGCGTTGGCGGCGAGCGCCCGCTCCCCGGTGAGCGCATCCTGGTGGACGCGGATGCCGGTGGCGCCGGCGAGCGCGGCGCCGAGGGTGAGTGCGCCGTAAGCGTCGCCGATCACGCACACGGCGCCCGCTTCGGTGTTCTCGCGCGCCGCCGCGGAGAGGTCGAGGATGAGCCGGTCGGCGGCGTCGACCGCGACCAGTCCCGGGGCCTCGAGGTCGGGGCGCCGCCGCAGGCGATCGAGCTCAGAGTGCACGCTTCCACGCTAGACCGTGGCGCGTCACCCGCCCGCTTAGGGTGGAGGCGACCGATCTGGAGTACTCGTGTTCCGCACCCCTCTGTCCCTGTTCCGCGTCCTCGCCCTCGCCGAAGCGGTGTCGTGGACGCTCCTCATCGCAGGACTGATCCTGCGTGCGATGCTCGACCTCCCGATCGCGGTGACGATCGGCGGTGGCATCCACGGATTCGTGTTCCTCTCCTACGGCGCCACGGCCGTGCTGGTGGCGATGAACCAGCGATGGGGGATGTGGCCGACGATCGTGGCGGTCGGGAGTGCCGTCATCCCCTATGCGACCATCCCGACGGAGATCTGGCTGCACCGTGCCGGGCGTCTCGACGGCCCCTGGCGAATCGCGCCCGGCCCCGAGGCGGACCGTTGGCACGACCCGCTGATGCGGTGGTTCCTGCGGCGGCCATGGGTGCTCGCGCTGGTCCTCGTGGCGGCGGTTGCCGTCGTCTTCGCCGTTCTCCTGGTCGTCGGCCCGCCCGGAGGGAAGTGAGGCGGATCTCGGCGCCTCGGAATAGTCCGCCTCCTCCTGCGTTGAAGTTGATAAGCAAGCGCTCAACTCCTAAAGTTGAGCTCGCGTGACTCATCTTTGATGCAAGGAGCGGGAATGCCCGAAGACTTCACCCCCGACGAGGGCCACAGCGCCTTCGACGAGTTCCTCGCGCGCTATCTCGCGGGCGAGCGCGCCCGCGCGGAGCGATCGATCGACCTCAGTCGATTCCTCGGTGCGGCGACGCAGCAGATCCTGCAGGCCGCAGGTCGATACGCGCTCGAACGGGGCCAGCAGGAACTCGACGCGCTGCACGTTCTGCGCGTGCTCGTCGACCGCTCGCCGGCGAAAGACGCGGTCGAGCGCGTCGGCGCCGACGCGGCGGCGATCGTCCGCGCCGCGGAGGATCGGCTGCCGGCGGCCTCGCACCGAGCGCATGTCGATGGCGCGGTGATCACCCCGTCAGTGCAACGAGCGCTCTTCCACGCCTACCAGGTGGCGCGCTCGTCCGGATCGACCTATGTCGACCCCGAGCACCTCTTCTTCGCCCTCGTGCTCGCGCAGGACACGCCCGCGGGGCAGATCCTCGCGCGCGCCGGCGTGACCGCGGAGTCTCTGACCCAGGAAGTTCGTGAGACCGTGTCGGGCGACGCCGAGGCGCCGGAAGACGGAATGGCATCGTCTTCGACGCCGATGCTCGACCGTTTCGGCACGGACCTCACCGCGCGGGCACGCGAAGGCGCGCTCGACCCGGTCATCGGCCGTGCCGACGAGATCGAACAGACGATCGAGGTCCTCAGTCGTCGCACCAAGAACAACCCCGTGCTGGTCGGAGAGGCCGGCGTCGGCAAGACGGCGATCGTCGAGGGACTCGCCCTGGCGGTGGCCGCCGGCAGCGTTCCGGCGCAGCTGACGGACAAGCGGGTGATCGTCCTCGATCTGCCCGCGATGCTCGCCGGCACCCGCTACCGCGGAGACTTCGAGGAGCGCCTCACGCAGACGATGGATGAGATCTCCGCGCATCGTGACGAGATCGTCGTCTTCATCGACGAAGTGCACACGGTGGTCGGCGCCGGAGGCGGCGGTGACGGCGGCATGGATGCGGGGAACATCCTGAAGCCCCGCCTCGCGCGCGGCGACCTGCACCTCATCGGGGCGACCACGCTCAAGGAGTATCGCGCGATCGAGAAGGACCCGGCGCTGGAACGCCGGTTCCAGCCCGTGCGGGTGGGAGAGCCGTCGCCCGAAGACGCGATCCGCATCCTCGAGGGACTCGCGCCCGCGTACGAGGAGCACCACGGAATCACCTACACGACCGACGCGCTCCGCGCCGCGGTCGAGCTCAGTGACCGCTATCTCGGCGATCGCGTGCTGCCCGACAAGGCCATCGACCTCATCGATCAGGCGGGTGCGCGCCTGCGCCTCCGCCTCGGCGCGAAGGTCGACGTCTCCGACCTCGTGACCGAGGCTGCCGCACTCGAGGCGAAGAAGAACACCGCCGTGACCGCCGAGCAGTACGAGGAGGCGTCGGTGCTGCGCGACCGCCTCGCCGAGGTGCAGGCTGAGATCGAGCGGGCGACGCGTGAGGGCCACGACGTGTCGACGGTGGTCGACGAACCGCAGATCGCTGCGGTCATCAGTCGTGCGACCGGCATCCCCGTGAGTCGCTTGACCGAGACGGAGCGCGAGCGCCTCGGCGCGCTGGAGAGCGAGCTGCACGAGCGCGTCATCGGACAGGATGACGCCGTCGCCGCCGTTGCCCGCGCGGTGCGACGCAATCGCACCGGCATGGGAGACGAGCGTCGACCCGTCGGGTCGTTCCTCTTCCTCGGCCCGACCGGCGTCGGCAAGACCGAGCTGGCGAAGGCGCTCGCGGAGTCGCTCTTCGATGACGACCAGGCGGTCGTGCGCTTCGACATGAGCGAGTTCGGCGAGCGTCACACCGTGTCACGTCTGGTCGGCGCCCCTCCCGGCTACGTCGGCTTCGACGAGGCCGGGCAGCTCACCGAACGCGTGCGACGCAACCCCTACTCGGTCGTGCTGTTCGACGAGATCGAGAAGGCGCACCCCGACGTGTTCAATGTGCTGCTGCAGGTTCTCGACGACGGGCGCCTGACCGACGGTCAGGGGCGCACGGTCGACTTCCGCAACACCGTCGTCGTGATGACCTCGAACCTGGGCTCGGAGTTCCTCGCGTCGCGGGGCGGCGCGATCGGGTTCCTCGCCGACGGCGGGGGAGCCACCGGGTTCGGTTCGGAGAAGGACCTGCGCGATCGGGTGATGGGCAAGCTCCGCGAGGCGATGCGACCGGAATTCCTCAACCGGATCGACGAGATCGTCCTGTTCCGCAAGCTCGAGTCCGCGCAGCTCCAGCAGATCGTGCGCGTCCTGCTGGATGCCACCGAGCGGCGGCTCGGCGCGCGGTCCGTCGCGTTCCAGATCACCGATGCCGCGGTGGCGCGGCTCGCCGAGCTCGGCTACGAGCCGGAGTACGGTGCGCGACCGCTGCGCCGGCGGATCCAGCGCGAGATCGATGACCGCATCGCCGAGCTTTTCGTCTCGGGGGACCTCGACGACGGCGGCGCGGTCTCGGTCGACCTCGTCGAAGGCGGCATCGGAGTCACGGCCCACCGGGCGCGCACGCCGCTGGCCGCCTGATCCGACACGAGCATGCCTCATCCGGCCCCGAGGGGGAGCGGATGAGGCATGCTCGTGTCATGAGCCGCGGTCCGATCGAATCCCTGCGATCCGTTGCCCGTTACCTCCTGGCGGCGCTTCTCGTCGCCGCCGGGGTGTCCCACCTCACGTGGGGGCGGCGCGGCTACCGCATCGTGGTTCCCGACTGGGCGACCAAGCTCCTGCACACCGACAAGGACATGATCGTCGTCGCCTCGGGCGCGGCGGAGATCATGCTGGGTGCGGCGCTCATCGCGTTCCCGGCAGACCGCCCCCGCGTCGGCGCAGCGATCGCGACGTTCTTCGGGGCCGTTCTGCCCGGCAATGTGCATCAGTGGCGCACCGGGCGATCGGCACCGATGCTCCGCACCGATCGGGCTCGGTTCGCAAGACTGTTCCTGCAGCCGCTCCTGGTGGCATGGGCACTCTGGTCGACCGGGCGGCGGTGAGGTCGCGGTGCTGCTGCTCGCCGATATCGTCGCGACCGCCGACGCCCTGACGGCGACCCGCTCGCGCTCGGCGAAGATCTCCCTCGTGGCCGACCTCCTGCGCCGGGCGGCCGTCGACGATCTGCGCGCCGTCGTCGGCTTGCTGATCGCGGCTCCGCGACAAGGACGCCTCGGGGTCGGATGGCGGTCGATCCGCTCGCGCGCCGCGGCACACGCCGAGGTCGCGACGCTCACCGTCGGCGACGTCGATGCGGCCTTCGAACGGCTCGCGGGCCTCGCCGGAGACGGCGTCGGCGCGCGACGCGCGGCAGAACTCGACGCGCTCGCCGCCTCGGCCACCGCTGCCGAGTGGGACTTCCTCGTGCGGGTGATCCTCGGCGAGCTGCGCACCGGCGCCCTGCAGGGAGTGGTCGTCGATGCGATAGCCGCAGCTGCCGATCGGTCGCTCGCGGCGGTGCGGCGTGCCGCGATGCTCACGGGCGACCTCGGTGAAACGGCCGTGATCGCCCTCTCCGGCAACGCGTCCGACCTCGACGCGGTCGCCCTCGAGGTGGGGCGCCCCGTGCTGCCGATGCTGGCGGGCAGCGCGCAGACGGTGCTGGAGGCGCTGGCAGCGACCGGCCCCGCGGTGGTCGAGTACAAGCTCGACGGCGCGCGCATCCAGGTGCACCGCCGCGGCGAGGATGTGCGGGTCTACACGCGCGGTCTCGCGGACATCACGCATCGCGTCCCGGAGATCGTCGAGGTGGTCCGCGCGATGCCGGTGGACGACGCGATCCTCGACGGAGAGACGCTCGCGCTCGACGAGGACGGTGGGCCGCGCCCCTTCCAGGACACGATGGCGCGGTTCGGGTCCGAGGCCGCGGCCCAGATCGCCCTTCGGCCGTGGTTCTTCGACGTGCTGCGCGTCGACGGACGCGATCTGCTCGACGAGCCGCTCACGACGCGGCGAGACACCCTCGCCCGCGTGGCCGGGCCCTGGTGCGTCCCCGGCGTGGTCACCGACGACGACGATATCGCCGCCCGGTTCTCCGAGGAGGCGCTCGCGGCGGGACACGAGGGCGTCGTCGTGAAGGCGGCCGGCAGTCTGTACTCCGCCGGGCGGCGGGGGTCGGGCTGGATCAAGGTCAAGCCCGTCATCACCCTCGACCTCGCGGTGCTCGGGATCGAATGGGGATCGGGCCGCCGCGCCGGGATGCTGTCGAACCTCCACCTGGGTGCGCGCGACGATGACGGGGAGTTCGGTGCGCCGGGCGGGTTCGTCATGGTCGGCAAGACCTTCAAGGGGCTGACCGACGAACTGCTGCGGTGGCAGACGACGCACTTCCCGGAGTTTGCGACCGGGGAGGTGCCCGGCGGCATCGCGGTTCGTCCGGAGACGGTCGTCGAGATCGCGATCGACGGCGTGCAACGCTCGCAGCGCTATCCCGGGGGAGTGGCGCTGCGCTTCGCCCGCGTGCGCGGATACCGCCCCGACAAGTCGCCCGCCGACACCGACACGATCGCCACGGTCCGCGCACTCCTGCGCGGGTGAACGCCTGACGGCGCCGGGGCGATGCCGCCGGCGCCGTCAGGGAACCGCATCCGGTGTCAGGTGCGCACGGTGCCGCCCGAGCGCAGTCTCGACAGCGCGTCCACGGTTGCGGCGAGGATGAGCACCGCGCCGGTGACGATGAGGTTCAGCCCCGCCGGCATCCGCAGCAGCCCCAGTCCGTTCGCGATAACGGCGATCACGAGCGCGCCGATCGCGGCGTGGGTGAGACGTCCCTTGCCGCCGAACAGGCTGACGCCGCCGACGACCGCGGCCGCGACGCCGCTGAGCACGATCTCTCGGCCTGCGGCGGCATCCACCGAGCCGACCTTCGAGATGCTGAACAGACCCGAGACCACGGCGAGCGTCGAGCACACGATGAACGCGCTCCACTTGATCACGACGACCTTCACGCCCGCGCGACGGGCGGCCTCGGCGTTGCCGCCGATGGCGTAGATGTAGCGACCGAACTTGGTGCGGTCGAGCAGGAAGGTGCCGATCCACAGGATCGCCAGCACGATCGGCACGACGATCGGCACGCCTTCGACCACGCCCACCGACTGGCCGCGGTTCTGGTTCAGCACCCAGACCACGCCGCCGCCGACGACGGCGATGACGCCGAGCTTGATCCACACGAGCGCGATGGTGCGGTTGGGCACCCCGGCCTTCGTGCGTCGGGTGCGGTCCCAGAATGAGGTTCCGGCCGCGATCGCGAGGATCACCACGAGCATCACCCAGCCCGCCCAGACCGGCAGGTTGCCGTTCTGGATGGCGGTGATCTCGGGAATCTGCACGCGGTACAGACCACCGGATCCGATGATGAACAGGGTCACCCCCTGGTAGCCGAGGAACAGGCCCAGCGTCACCACGAAAGAGGGGATCCCGACTCTCGCGACGAAGAATCCGATGAAGGTTCCGGTCGCGATGCCCGCCGCGAACGCGATGAGGAGCGCGAGCACCCAATCGACGCCGTGGACGTTCACGAGAACGATGAACAGCGCCATCGTCATGCCGCTGGTGACGCCGGCGGACAGATCGATCTCGCCGAGGAGCAGCACGAACACCAACGCCATCGCGAGCATCACGAGCGTCGCCGCCTGCGTGATGAGGTTGGCGAAGTTGCGCTCGGTGAGGAAGAACGGACTCAGGAAGGTGAACAGCAGCGCGAGCACCACGAGACCGCCGATGGCGGGCAGGGCGCCCATGTCGCCGGCGCGCACGCGCTGCCACCACGCCATGACCTGGTCTCGGACGGTGCCTTCCTGCCCGCTTCCGATGAGGTCGGACACCGTGCTGGTGTCCGCCGGGATGTTGCCTCCGGGAGTGGTCATTCCGCGCCTCCTGCCTCGACGACCGCGGCGTCGCCGCCGTAGGTCTTGCTGCCGGTGATGTAGCCGATGACGTCGTCATACGTCGTCTCCGCCGTCGGCAGCTCGGCGACGAGCGTACCGAGGTACAGCACGGCGATGTAGTCCGCGACCTTGAAGACGTCGGCGAGGTTGTGGCTGATGATGATGACGGCGACACCCTGCTCCGCGAGCCGGGTCACAAGGCTGAGCACCTGCGCGGTCTGCGCCACGCCGAGCGCGGCGGTGGGCTCGTCGAGGATCACCACGCGAGCGTTCTTGAGCACCGCGCGGGCGATCGCGACGGTCTGACGCTGCCCACCGGACAGGCTCGACACGCGCTGGCGTACCGACTTCACCGTGCGCACCGATAGCGAACGGAGGGTGTCCGACGCCTCCCGCTCCATGCGTCCCTCATCGAAGGTGCCGACCGAGGTCTCCTCACGTCCGAGGAACATGTTCTGCACGATGTCGAGGTTGTCGCACAGCGCAAGGTCCTGGTACACGACCTCGACGCCCAACCGAGACGCTTCACGCGGGTTGTTCAGCTCCACGGTGGAGCCGTCGAAGAGGATGTCGCCGCCGTCGTAAGGCTGCACGCCGGCGAGCCCCTTGATGAGCGTCGACTTGCCGGCTCCGTTGTCGCCGACGAGGGCGGTCACTTTGCCCGGATACGCCTTCAGATTCACGCCCTTGAGGACGCTCACGGGACCGAAGCTCTTCTTCACGTCCCGCAGTTCGATGATGGGCACGTCCACGCCCACTCCTTTCGCTCGACCACGCTGTCAGGCGGCGCGGATGCGCCGCGGAGAGCGGGGGTCCCTCACCCCGCAGGCGAGGGACCCCCGGGGCGTCGATCACTCGACGCCGTACTCCTCGCACTTCTCCGCGACGTCTCCCGTGCAGATCTCTTCTGCGGACGCGTCGCCCGCGGCGACGACATCCTTGACCTGCTCGGGACCGACCAGCTGCGGGGTCACGGCGATGTAGGGAGTGCCGTCGTCGAGCTGCTGATCGGCTTCAGGGGCCTCGCCGTTGAGCAGGGCCACCGCCACCTCGACCGCCGCGTCGGCCTCGATCTTCACCGGCTTGTAGACCGTTGCGGTCTGCCATCCGAGAAGGATGTTCTGCAGGCCCGCGACGTTCGCGTCCTGGCCGGAGACCGCGACACCCTCGAGGTTGTTCTTCTGGAGGATGGTGATGACACCGGCGGCGTTGGTGTCGTTGGCCGCCCAGACGCCGTCCACTTCACCGCCGAGCGAGGTCAGCGCCTGCTCGAAGTTGGTGGCCGACTTCTCGCCGTCCCAGACCCCGGGAGGCTCGGCGGCCGCCGTGATGCCCGCGCCCTCCATCACCTCGACGGCGCCGGAGCGGAACATCGCCGCGTTGCCGTCGGCAGGGTCGCCGCCCATGTAGACCACGACCGCCTCGGCGGGGTCCGCGCCCGCCGCTTCGAGCCCGTCCAGGACGGCCTGGCCCTCGAGACGGCCGACCTCGACGTTGTCGAAGGAGACGTAGTAGTCGGCTCCTTCGATCGGGCGGTCGTAGGCGATGACCGGGATGCCCTCGGCCTGCGCCTGGGCGGTCACTGCGGCGCCCGCGCCGTTGTAGTCGACCAGGAGCATGACGCCGCAGCCCTGGGTGAGCTGCTGGTCGGCGATCGTGGCGTACTTGGCGGTGTCGCCCTGGGCGTTCTGGATGTCGACGTCGAAACCGGCGGCCGTCAGACCTTCCTGGAGGTACGTGCGGTCGAAGTTCTCCCAGCGCGGCGACGACGCCGCGTCGGGGAGGATGACGCAGGCGCGCGTGCCGGCCGCGTCTGTGCCCCCGGTGTCTTCGCCTCCGCCCGTGTCGCCGCCGGAGCTGGAACATCCGGCGAGCAGGACCGCGGCGGCACCCCCGAGTGCGACCGCGGACAGCAGAGCAGACTTCTTCATCATTCGCCTTTCTTCGTTGAACCTGCGACGTCCGAACTCTGCTTGAGTTCAAGACATAAATTGATGATGAAGAATCAGACCCCTTGGCGTCAAGACGTGAACATAACGCTTTCGCAACGCGATGCCGGCCGGCGTGCAGCCACCTTGTCAGGTCGGACGATCAGAGGCCTCGGCGGTGCGCGCGATCGCTTTCGGCGCGCAGCGGGACCACATTCTCGGCCGGCTCCGGCGGTGTCGTCGCCGGACCGCTCCGCGCCCCCGTGATCGCGGAGATGAGGGTCTCGCTGGTGATGTCGGCGACGTCGAAGACGCCGTTGTTCCGGCCGAGTCGCAGCACGAACACACGATCGGCGACGGCCATCACGTCGGCCATGTTGTGGCTGATGAGAACGACGCCGTGGCCGCGCTCCCGCAGCCGCACGATGAGGTTGAGGACCTCCGCCGTCTGCGCGACGCCGAGCGCGGCGGTGGGCTCGTCGAGGATCACCACACGCGGGTCGCCGATGAGGGAGCGGGCGATCGCGACGGTCTGACGTTGACCGCCGGAGAGCATCGCGACCGGCTCGCGCACCGAGGGGAGCCTCGCAGACAGTTCGCGCATGAGCGCCCACGTGCGCTGCTCCATCTCGACCTCGTTCAACGCGGAGCCGTCGACGATCTCGCGGCCGAGCCAGAGGTTCGCGACCACATCGAGGTTGTCGCACAGCGCGAGGTCCTGGAACACCGTCGCGATGCCGAGGTCGTGCGCGACGACGGGGCTGGTGATGTCGACGGCGGCACCGTCGAATTCGACCGAGCCGGCGTCCGGCGCGTAGACGCCGGAGAGCACCTTGACGAGCGTCGACTTGCCCGCGCCGTTGTCGCCCACCAGCGCCACGACCTCGCCCGCGTCGACCCAGAAATCGACATCGGTGAGCGCCTTGACCGCCCGGAACCGCTTGCCGATGCCGCGCATGGTGAGGATGCGCTCGTGCGAGCGGGCGCGGGGATTCGTCATCGACATCCTCGACATGCTCTCATGCGGATGCGGCGACGGTGTCCGCGCCGACATCGACGTGCTCGAGGGCGAGCGCGATCGCCCCGCGCGTCTCGGCCCAATCGCCGAACGACGCCCCGATGATGTCGGGCAGGCCCGCGGGTGAGGTGAGGGCGGAGCGCTCGAGGGCGTGGCGCATCGGCGCCATGAGGATCTCGCCCGCTGCGGCGAGTTCGCCTCCGATCACGATGCGCTCCGGATCGAACAGGTTGCACACGCTCGCGGCGGCGACACCGAGGTGGCGCCCCGCATCGGCGATGACGCGTTGCGCCGCGGCGTCGCCGTCATCCGCCGCGAGGAGCAGATCGCTCAATCGGTGCATGCCCTCTGCCGGGGGGAAGGCCGACAGGAGCGCCGGACCTCCCACGTAGGTCTCGAGACACCCGCGGTTGCTGCAACGGCACACCGGCCCGTTCTCGTCGATCGTGATGTGACCGATCTGCCCCGCCTTGCCGCTCGCACCGTGGAAGAGATCGCCGCCCGCGACGATGCCGCCCGACACGGTGTGGCCGACGCGGATGTAGACCGCCGAGGAGACGTCGCGCGCCGATCCCTCGCGCGCCTCCGCGAGGCCGCCCAGGTTGGCTTCGCTGTCGACGAAGACGGGGCGGGCGATGCGTCCCGTGAGCGCCTGCGCGATGTCGATGTCCTCCCACCCCGGCAGGAGTCCGGGCGTTGAGACCGTGTGCGTGCGCGGATCGATCGGTGCCGGGAGAGCCAGCCCCACGGCGTGCAGGTCGCCGAGGGAGCCGCCGAGCGACTCGGTGAGATCGCCCAGCAGCAGGGCGAGCCGATCCAGCTCCGCGTCGTGCCGGTGGTCCAGGGCGAGAGGGAGCGTCGTGTGCGTGACGACGGTGCGGGTCGCGTCGGCGATCGCGATGTTCAGCTGACGTGAACTGAAGTGCACACCGGCGACGAGTCCCACCGAGTGCGCGAGCGAGACGAGCGTCGCCCGACGACCGCTGCGCGACGTGAAGGACGTGTGCAGCACGCCGGCGGCCGTCAGCTCCTTGACGATGTTGGACACGCTGGCCGGCGACAGGCCCGTCACACCGGCGAGTTCGATCTGCGTGAGACGGCCGTGCCGCTTCAGCGAATCCAGCACGCGGGCACGGTTCGCCTCTCGCAGGGACGCCTGCGAGCCTGGCGGAGCGGCGTGTCGGCGGGCCACAGCCCACACTGTACTCCCCGCCGCGACGGCGATCTCAGCCGTCGGCGGCCAGCCTGATGAGCACGATGTTGCCGGACTCATCCATCTCCGCGACCTTCGGGTGCGCTTTGACGAAGTCGGTGAAGCTCTTGTGCCCGAGCGTCTTCTCGCTGAACGAGGGGTCGAGGCGCTTGATCAGGCTCTTCACCGCCGAGGCGTGCTGCCACTCGGCGGCCTCCTTGTCGTTCTCCAGGCGGAGCGCCCGTTCCAGGAGGTCCGCACCGGGGTCCACCGTCTTCTTGCGTCCTCGGCTCTTGCGGGTCCCCGTGGTGTCGGCCGACGGCGCGGTCACCCCGGGGAGCGTGTCGTAGGCGTCGAACGTGTCGCACGCCGCCGCGAGCGACTTCGCCGTCGAACCTGAGACGCCGACGCCGACGACGTATCGCCCCAGGCGCTTGCATCGCTGCGCGAGCGGCACGTAGTCGCTGTCGCCGGCCACGATGACCACGTGCGTGAGGTCCTCCAGCCGGAACATGTCCTCCACGGTGTCGACAGCGAGCCGGATGTCGGCGCCGTTCTTGCCGTAGGCCGCTGCGGGGAACAGCTGCACCAGGTCCACCGCGCGGGCGACCAGCTGCGTCTGGTACTCCGCGTTGACCGGCGAGGACCAGTCGGCGTACGCGCGGGTCAGGACGAGCGTGCCGAACGATGTCGCGTAGTCGATGATCGCGCCGACATCGATGGTCGCCTCGGAGAGCCGCTCGGCGATCTCCGACGCCGTGGGGTCCTGAATGATCTTCTGGCGGTCGCGCGAATAGGCGTTGCGTCCGTGCACGCGGTCGTACCAGGACATGACGATGTTGTCGAAGTCGATGTAGACGGCGACGCGCTGGCTCTGCAGATCGGCCACGGCGGCTCCTCGCTCGGTGATCACTGCTCTTCGGGGTAACGCAGGCCGATCTGACGCCGGACGGCGTCGAGGGTCTCCATGATGGCCACCGTCTCGTCGATCGGCAGGCGCTCGGAGTCGGTGGCGCCGCCGGCGATGGTCTCCTCTGCCGCGAGGGCCTGGAACTGCATCCCGCGTCCCTCGACGTCGGAGACGAATTCTTCCAGCACCGTGCCGTCGGGCGCTGTGACGCGGAACGACGTCGGGGTGTACCAGACGCGGTCGATGTCGATGCGGCCCTCGGTTCCGACCACGTGGGCGGTGTTCGGGCCGGCCGCGCGCGACGAGGACAGCGTGGTCGAGACGGCGCCGGACGCGTGGGTGAAGATGGTGGCCACTTCCGTGTCCGCGCCCGTTCCGCCCAGGCGCGCGGTCGCCGTGATCGACGTCGGTGCCCCGAGCATGTCCCAGGCGAACGACACGGGATAGATGCCGAGGTCCAGCAGTGCGCCGCCGCCGAGCTCGAGGGCGTTGAGCCGGTGGGCAGGGTCATCCGAGATCCGCTGCGTGTGGTCGGCGAACACCGCGCGGATCTCGCCCAGCGTTCCGGACTCGATGATCTCGCGGATGCGGATCATGTGCGGCAGGTACCGGGTCCACATCGCTTCCATCGCCAGGAGCCCCTTCGCGCGGGCCAGGTCGCGGACCGCGATCGCCTGGTCGGCGTTCAGCGTGAACGGCTTCTCGATGAGGACGTGCTTGCCGTGCTCCAGCAGAAGCAGAGCGTTCTCGGCGTGCATCGGGTGAGGAGTGGCGATGTAGACGATGTCGATCTCGTCATCGGCGGCGAGCGCCTCGTACGAGCCGTGCACGCGAGCGACGTCGAATTCCTCCGCGAAAGCGCGGGCGCCCTCGAGTCGGCGCGATCCGACGGCCCGCAGGTCCAGACCCGCGGTGCGCAGGTCGCGGGCGAAGGCGTGGGCGATGCCGCCCGTGGCGAGGATTCCCCAACGAAGTCCGGTCATGCGTCGACTGTATCGACCGCCGCCGATGGAATCGAGGTGAGTGCCCCGCGCGGGCCGCGCTCGATACGCTCGACGGGTGACAGCCTCCCTCGAGCGGTTCCGCGAGCTTCTGGCCATCCCGACCGTTTCCTTCGCCGACGAATCCCAGGTCGATCGATCGGCCTTCGAGTGCTTCGCCGAGGCCCTCGAGCGCCTCTACCCGCTGGTCCACGAGCGCCTCGAGCTCGAGATCGTGGCCGGGTACTCTCGGCTGTACCGGTGGCCGGGTTCCACGGATGAGCAGCCTCTCGTGCTCATGGCGCACCAGGATGTCGTGCCCGTCGTCGACGAGGAGTGGCAGACGCCGCCGTTCGACCCGACCGTTCTCGGTGACGGCGCGGATGCGGCGATCCATGCGCGCGGAGCGATCGACGACAAGGGTGCGCTCGTGGCGATCTTGGAGGCCGTCGAAGCCCTTCTCGCGGACGGCTTCACACCGGAACGCGACGTCTACCTCGCGTTCGGGCACAACGAGGAGACGGCCGGCGACGGTGCGGGCGCCATGGTCGACAGGCTCGCCGAGCGCGGCGTCCGACCCGGCCTCGTGCTCGATGAGGGCGGCGCGGTCGTCGAGGGAGTGATCCCCGGCGTCACCGTGCCGACAGCGATGGTGGGTGTTGCCGAGCGCGGGATCATGACGCTCGTGCTGACCGCACGCGAAGACGGCGGACACGCGTCGACGCCGCCGCGCACTCCGGCCACCGCGCGCCTGGCGCGCGCGATCCTGCGCCTCCATCGTCATCCGTTCCCGGTGCGGTTGGTCCCGCCCGTGCGGGCCATGCTCGCCACCCTCGCACCGCACGTGCCTCAGCCGTTGCGCGCGGTGTTCTCCCACACCGGTCTCACCGCGCCCCTCCTCATCCGTGCCTTCGGAGCGCTCGGGCCCGAGATGCGCGCGATCGTGCGGACGACCGCCGTGGTCACGCAGCTCAGCGGTGCGCCGGGCGAAAATGTGCTCGCGACGACGGCGCGCGCCGCCGTCAACGTGCGCCTTCTCACCGGAGACACCATCGATCAGGCGACCGCGAGGGTGCGCAGGGTGATCGCCGACCCCGGCGTGGACATCGAGGTGCGCCGAGGTTCGGAGCCCTCGCCGGTCTCGCCGTGGCGAGGGGAGGCGTGGCAGCGGATCGCGCGAGCCGTGGGGGAGACCCTCGGCACGGACGTCGTCACGACCCCCTACCTGCAACTGGGTGCCAGCGACAGTCGCTGGTTCACGCGGGTCAGCGACCACGTCTACCGCTTCACGCCCTTCCACCTGACCCGAGCCGAACGCGAAGCGCTCCACGCGCACGACGAGCGCATCCGAATCGATGTCTGGCATCGAGGAATCGGCTTCTACCGGGCTCTTCTCGAAGCGTCGTGACGCCCGCAACCCTCACGACACGCCCGGGGTGTGGT
>NZ_DCMW01000025.1:168889-178531 GCF_002321605.1 Microbacterium sp. UBA1612 | reverse complement strand
AACCTCCCTGGGCAGTACAGCTAGCGGCGAGTGCAGCAGTCGACAAGGCTGAGACGTATGCGCTTGCTGCGGCCGCTGTGGCGATACCCGATCATCTCGGTCACCGTCGTGGTGCTCGCCGCGGTCGTGGTCCTCCACGCCGTCGGAGCGGATGCGGTGGGACGGTGGACGGCGACGGCCTACGTCGGAGCGTTCGTCGTGTGGACGCTGGTTCGGATGGTGCGTGATGTGCTTCGCGGGCATGTCGGGCTCGACATCCTCGCGGTGGTGGCGATGGTCGCAACCCTCGCCGTGGGCGAGTACATCGCGTCGCTCATCATCGTTTTGATGCTCTCCGGCGGTGAAGCGTTGGAGGACTTCGCCGCCCGGCGGGCCAGGCGCGACCTCACCGCGCTGCTGGACCGATCGCCGCGCACCGCGCATGTTCTCACTCACGAGCATGCGTCGGACTCGGACGAGGTGCAGGATGTCGCGGTCGAGCACGTAGGGATCGATGATGTGCTGCTGGTGCGGCCGGGCGAGATCGTGCCGGTCGACGGCATCCTGCTCACCGAGAGCGGCACGTTCGACGAATCGTCGCTCACTGGGGAGAGTCTGCCGGTGACTCGTGAGGCGGGCAGCGACGTGCTCTCCGGCGCTATCAACGGGAACCGGGCGGTGCGGATCCGGGCGGTGCGGCGCAGCGCGGACAGTCAGTACCAGCAGATCGTCGCGCTCGTGCGTGCCGCGGAGGACTCGCGTGCGCCCGTCGTGCGGCTCG
The DNA here is from genome assembly GCF_002321605.1 of Microbacterium sp. UBA1612. Taxonomy (NCBI): domain Bacteria; kingdom Bacillati; phylum Actinomycetota; class Actinomycetes; order Micrococcales; family Microbacteriaceae; genus Microbacterium; species Microbacterium sp. UBA1612. The sequence continues at coordinate 177,771 of NZ_DCMW01000025.1, read as the reverse complement.
CGGATCGGTTTGCGATCCCCTTCACGGCCGTCTCGCTCGCCCTGGCCGGCATAGCGTGGGCGGTATCGGGCGATCCGACGCGCTTCGCTGAGGTGCTGGTGCTAGCGACGCCGTGCCCGCTGCTGATCGCTGCACCGGTCGCGTTCCTCGGCGGGCTCTCGCGGGCCGCGAAGGCCGGCGTGATCATGAAGGGCGGAGGTGTCGTAGAACAGCTCGCCCGAGTGCAGTCCGCGGCCTTCGACAAGACCGGAACGCTGACGCAGGGCCAGCCGACCCTCGTTGACGTTCGCCCTGTCGGCGGCTTCGAGGCGGGCGAACTGCTGCAGCTCGCCGCGTCTGCTGAACAGTACTCGTCGCATGTGCTCGCAGACAGCATCCGCCGGGCCGCGGTCGAGCGCGGCATCGACCTTCTCGCGGCCGAGGAGGCCAGTGAGGTCGCCACGAATGGTGTGACCGCGGTGATCGGGGGGCGAACGGTCGTCGTGGGGAAGCCCTCCTACGTCGCGTCAGTGGCGGCCGACACGGTGCGCGCAGACCTGACGACGGGCGAGGCCGCGGCCTACGTCGCCATCGACGGCCGGTTCGCCGGCGTCCTCGTGCTCGCCGACGATCCCCGCCCGGAGTCCGTCGCGGTGGTGTCGTGGCTGCGCGCGAACGGTGTCGAACGGATCGTCATGCTCACGGGAGACACTCGTGCGACAGCCGAATCGATCGCGCGGCAGACCGGGATCGACGAGGTGCATGCCGAGCTCCTTCCGCCAGAGAAGGTTCATCTCGCGGCCGACCTGCATCCACGACCCGTGATGATGGTCGGCGACGGGGTGAACGACGCCCCGGTGCTGGCCGCCTCCGACATCGGCGTTGCGATGGGCGCGAAAGGCGCGACCGCGGCCGGCGATGCCGCTGACGTGGTGATCCTTGTCGACTCGCTCAGCAAGGTGGTCGACGCCGTGTCGATCGGGCGGCACACGCTTCGCGTCGCGCTGACGGCGATATGGCTCGGCATCGGTCTCAGCGTGGTCCTCATGGTCATCGCCATGACGGGCGCCATCCCCGCCGTCGCCGGCGCTCTCACGCAGGAGCTCGTGGACCTCGCCACGATCCTCTACGCGCTCCGCGCGCTGGGCGGCCCGCCGAGCGGACTCCCCGCTGCCGCACCGCCGCCGTCACGCCGATCCGACACGGAGTCCGACTCGCACCGCGTGTGACGCTCTGAAACCCGAGCACCACGACTGGAATCTGCGGGCGAAGAGCCGAGGTGCAGGGTTGCCTCTCCTTCCTGGCGGCAGGAGAACTACCGAACTACCGTGAGGAGCCGTGACGACGCAATCCCCTCCATACCGGCATTCCGGCGAGCCTCACGCAACGGGGCTCGCGCAGCGACTCAACTGGCTGCGCGCAGGAGTGCTGGGAGCGAACGACGGGATCGTGTCCACGGCGGCGGTCGTCGTCGGTGTCGCCGGAGCGACAGCGGAGGTCACGCCAGTGTTGCTGGCGGGGGCCGCGGCCCTGGTCGGCGGGGCTATCTCAATGGCGCTCGGCGAGTACGTCTCGGTGTCCAGCCAGCGGGACAGCGAGCGGGCTCTCATCCAGAAGGAGCGGCGCGAGCTGGAGGAGGATCCCGAGGTCGAGCTCGAGGAGCTGGTCGGGCTCTACGAGGAGCAGGGCCTCACCCCCGGAACCGCCCGCCTGGTGGCGACGGAGCTGACCGAGCGCGACGCGCTCAAGGCCCACCTGGCGCTCGAGCTGAACATCGACCAGGAGGACGTCGTCAGCCCCTGGCACGCCGCCTTCGCCTCGCTGATCGCGTTCACGATCGGCGCCGTGCTGCCGCTGCTGACGATCCTGCTGCTGCCGCACCCGGCGCGCATCGTGTGGACCTTCGTTGCCGTGCTCCTCGCCCTGGCGGTCACCGGATACGTCGCGGCCTGGATCGGCGGCTCTCATCGGTGGCGGGCCGTGGTGCGCCTGGTGATCGGCGGTGCGCTCGCCCTGGGAGCGACCTTCCTGGTCGGCTCCCTGTTCGGCACGGTCGTCGGCTGAGGCGGCGCGGACTCACCCCTTGCTCACAGTACGGCCCAGCCGATGAGGCCCGCGGCGATGACGACCGCCCACGCCGGCGCCTTCCACGAGGTCAGGGCGACGAACCCGGCGGCGGCGATCCCGAGGGCCGCGACCGATGTGACCCCTTCGGTGAACACCGGCGTGTAGAGCGCTGCGGCGAGGATCCCCACCACGCCGGCGTTCACGCCCATGAGCGCCCGCTGCGCGAGTGGAGCGCGACGCAGCCGGTCCCAGAACGGCAGCACCCCGACCACGAGCAGTGTCGCGGGGAGGAAGATCGCGACCAGCGCGATCGCGGCGCCGAGCAGCCCGGACGGCGGGCTGGTAGTCGCGGCGCCGAGGTAGGCGGCGAAGGTGAACAAGGGACCGGGGACCGCCTGCGCGGCACCGTAGCCGGCGAGGAACACGTCGTGGTCGACGAGGCCGGTCTGCACGGTCCCGGCCTCCAGCAGCGGCAGCACGACGTGACCGCCGCCGAACACGAGTGCCCCAGCCCGGTAGAACACGTCGAATAAGCGTACCGCCCCGTTCTCAGTGGCGGACACGAGCAGGGGGAGGCCCGCGAGCAGGATCACGAAAAAGGCCAGGCTCCCGATCGCGGCCCAGCGAGGCACCCGCACGACGAATGGCTCCGACTCCGATGCCGTGGCGGCCTGCGGGCGCAGCCACACCAGCCCGACGACTCCCGCGGCGGCGATCACGGCGACCTGTGCGAACGCGCTCGGGACGAGCAGGACGACGATCATGCCCGCCACGGCGATCGTGGCCCGCTTCGCGTCCGGGGTGAGGGTTCTCGCCATGCCCAGCACGGCGTGGGCGACGACCGCGACCGCGGCGGCCTTCACCCCGTGAATCCATCCGGCGCCGGACAGGTCACCGAGCGCCGTGACCCCGTAGGCGAACGCGACCAGCAGGATCGCCGACGGCAGGGTGAACGCCGCCCACGCCGCCAGCAGCCCGCCGAACCCTGCGCGCTGCAGCCCGATCGCCATGCCGACCTGACTGGATGCGGGGCCGGGCAGGAACTGGCACAGCGCCACCAGGTCCGCGTAGGCGCGGTCGCCCAGCCACTTGCGCCGCTCCACGAACGCCTCGCGGAAGTACCCCAGGTGCGCGACCGGGCCGCCGAAGGAGGTCAGTCCCAGGCGCAGGAACACGAGGAACACCTCTCCGACCGTGCCGGGGTGGCGGCGCCCGCCGGTCGAGGGGGAAAGGCTCATCGCGCTCAGTCTGCCCCAGTCACTTGACGCTCACTAGACCAGCACCCTGGCATTCGCGGCCGACCACGCCTGCGCCGCGAGCTGCACGGCATCCCACGGAGAGCCGAGCGGCGGGGTGTAGGAGAGGTCGAGGTCATCGAACTGCCCGATGGTCAACCCGGCATAGAGGGCGGTGGCGAAGGTGTCGACCCGCTTGGCGACCTCGGTGCCGCGCCGCCCGACGAGCTGCGCGCCGAGCAGACGCCCGTCGCCGGTGTCCCCGGTGATGCGGAAGTGGATCGGGTGGGCACCGGGGTAGTACCGCTTGTGGTCGTCCGCGGCCGCGGTGATCGTTGCTGCCGCGTAGCCGGCGGCGATCGCCTCGTGGTCGCGCAGGCCGGTTCGGGCGGCGACGAGGTCGAAGACCTTGACGACCTGGGTGCCGACCGACCCCGCGAAGGCTCGGTCGCCGCCGAGAGCATTCTCTCCTGCGATGCGGCCCTGCTTGTGCGAGGTCGTCCCCAGCGGCAGATAGGTCGCGCCGAGGAGGCGGTGATGCGTGATGATGCCGTCGCCGGCGGCCCAGACGTGCGGGAGCCCGGTGCGCATGTGCTCATCGACCACGACGGCGCGGCCCGCGCCGAGGCTCGCTCCGGCCTGCTCGAGCAGCTCGGTGTTCGGCCGCACCCCGACGACCACGAGCACGAGGTCCGCGGTCTGTGCGAAGGGCTGCCCGTCGCGGGTGCCGGTGACGGTGAGCCCGACCGGGGTCTTCTCGATCCCGGTCACGGTCGAGCCGGTGACGACCTCGACGCCATGCGTCGTGAGTTCGTCGCGGACGAGGGCGCCGAGCTCGGGGTCGAGGGTGGAGAGCACTTCGGGTCCGCGCTGGAGCTGGGTGACCTGCATCCCGCGGGTGATGAAGGCTTCGGCCATCTCCAGGCCGACGTAGCCGGCGCCGACGATGATCGCAGACTGCGGCTGCCGGGTAGTGAGGTCGTGGTCGAGGGCGAAAGTGTCACCCATCGAATGAATGACATGCACCCCGTCCTCCGGGGTCAGCGCATCGAGGCCGGCGATGCCGGCGTGGGACGGGAGCGCGCCGGTGCCGACGATCAGCTCGTCGTAGGCCAGATCCTCGAAGATGCCGTCCGGGGTGCGGACAGTGAGCCGCTGCCCGGCGACGTCGATGCCCGTGGCGAAAGTGTTGAGCCGCAGCCGCATCCCGGTGGCCTCCAAGTCAGCGCTCGTGCGGTGCGCGAGCGACTGCCACGGGGCGACCTCGCCAGTGAAGTAGTAGGGGATGCCGCAGATGGAGAAGTTCGGGTACTCGTCCGCCACCACCACCGTCACGTCGGTGGTCGGGTCGAGTTCGCGGGCACGGAGCGCGGCGGAGATACCGGCGTCGGAGCCGCCGATGGCGATCAGATGGGTCATGGCTGGGCCTTTCGATTCGGGAACAGCAGGAACACAAGCCCGACGCCGACGACCGCGCCGACGACCTGGGCGGCGAGGAACCACAGCGCGGAGGTCGGGGCGATGCCGGCGAAGGTGTCGGTGAAGATCCGGCCGATGGTCACGGCGGGGTTGGCGAACGAGGTGGACGAGGTGAACCAGTACGCGGCGCCGATGTAGGCACCGACCGCCGGGGCGACCAGCGCCGCGCGGCCGGTGCGAGCCAGGGCGAAGATCGTGAGGATCAGCCCGGCGGTGGCGACGACCTCGCCGAGCACCTGCCCCGGTGCCGCCCGGTCGGTCACCGACAGCGCGGCCGGCACGGCGAACATGAGGTTCGCCAGCAGCGCCCCACCGATGCCGCCGACGATCTGAGCGCCAGCGTAGACGGCGATCTCGCCGCCGCCGTGCCGTGCGCCGAGGGCGCGGTCGGCGAGGGTGACGACCGGGTTCAGGTGCGCGCCGGAGACGGGCTGGAAGATCAGGATGAGGACGGTCAGGCCGAGCGCGGTGGCGATCGAGTTCTCCAGGAGCTGCAAGCCCACATCGCCGGGCGAGAGACGCGAGGCGGCGATGCCGGAACCGACCACGACCGTCACCAGCAGGCCGGCGCCCAGCAGCTCAGCGGCAGCACGCCGCCACAGCGGGACGGCCTCGGTCGTGGTGGTGTTCATCGCTGCCCATCTTGACGAATCCGGTTCGCTCAGTCAAACTTGAGGTAATGAACATTGAGGAAACTTGCCTTGCGGGTCGGGTCGCGCGGTATGCGGCGCTGGCCGATCCTGTGCGGCTGCGGATCGTGGACCTGCTCACCCTGGGCGATGTCGCCCCGGTCGAGCTGCAAGGCGAGCTGGGTGTCTCATCGAGCCTGCTCGCCCATCACCTGAACCAGCTCGAACAGGCAGGGCTGATCGTGCGGACGCGGTCGGAGGCCGACCGGCGCCGCACCTACCTCCACCTCGCGCCCGGCGCGCTCGACGGCCTCACCCCTTCCCCGATGCTCGGGGTGCGGCGGGTGGTGTTCGTCTGCACCGGCAACTCGGCCCGATCCCAGCTCGCCGCTGCGCTCTGGCACGGCAGCAGCGATATCCCGGTGGCCTCGGCCGGCACGCACCCGGCCGCGCAGATCGAGCCGGGCGCGATCGCCGCCGCGGACCGACACGGCCTCACCCTGCGAGCCCGCGCCCCGCGCGCGCTGGACGACGTGCTCGGCGCGGACGATTTCGTGGTGACCGTGTGCGACACCGCGCACGAAGAACTCGGCGACGCCGGCTGCGTGCACTGGTCGGTGCCGGACCCGGTGCGCGACGGGACGGACGCCGCCTTCGACGCGGCGTTCGAGGACATCGCCGCCCGCATCCAGAGCCTCGCGCCCCGGCTGACCACGACGAAGGGATGACGACGATGCCAGACGAGCACGAGCGCCACGCGACGATCACCATCGACCAGGAAGCGGGCCTCGCCACCAGCGCCGAGCGCCTGACGCGGGAGTTCGAGGGCACCTTCGGGCGGGAGACGATCGACCGTTTCCTGCACGCCTCCTACACCGACCTCGCCGCCCGTGCGACGGTGCCGACCTATCTGCCGCTGCTGACCGAGAAGTTCGCCCGGCAGCGGCTGCGCGCGCTCGCCAAGGTCGACGGGATGCACCTGACGGGCACGCCGACCGTGCTGTTCCTGTGCGTCCACAACGCCGGCCGCTCGCAGATGGCCCTCGGCTTCTTCCAGCACCACGCCGGCGACCGGGCGATCGGCTGGTCCGGCGGCTCCGAGCCCGGCGAGCAGATCAACCCGGTCGCCGTTCAGGTCATGGCCGAACGGGGCATCGACATCGCCGGCGAGTTCCCCAAGCCCTGGACCGACGAGATCGTGCGGGCGGCGGACGCGGTGATCACGATGGGCTGCGGCGACGCCTGCCCGATCTTCCCCGGCAAGCGGTACGAGGAATGGACGCTACCCGATCCCGCGGGCTGGACCCCGGACGGGATGCGGCCGGTGCGCGACGAGATCGAGCGCCGCGTGCTGAACCTGCTGGCCGAACTCGGCGTCCCCTCCCGCGCCTGACAGTCGACTTCCACAAGCACCGGACCCGCTCCCTGCCAGTCGCGGGGTCGGGGCGGAGGCCGCAATGCCCGAACCGGCTTGTGACATCCGGCGCGATCGCGCAGACTCGGGTATCGGGTTTGGCGGCGTCTCGGCAGGCTCGTTCTCATGTGCTACCGACCGCGTAGGTCCGTGAATCCTGAGGGAGTTGTCCACGCGGCCACCCGGCGACTCGCCCGTGTTTTACGGGCCAGAACGTGCTTTCGTGATCCGGCGGGGACAGGGGTGTCGAACAGTTCTACTCCCACGTCGTCGTCGTGAGTGGGGGAACGATAGGCGTCTTCTCAGCGTCCGATGCTCGGTGGTTCGTTACCGGGCGCGTCACGCGACGGAGCTGGACGATAGGGCGGGAGTGAGCGCCGAAGGGTCTGCCCGATCCGTCCGACGATCCCCGGCGGCTCGGGCACGGCGACCTTCAGTGCGATCCGGCGGTGGGTCTGCTGCTCTTCCAGCGCCCGCACGTCGGCACTGGGGTCGGAGGCGGCCAGCTCGATCATGCGGGCGGCGTCGTCTTGCAGCCGCCGGTAGGCCGACGCGGTCCTCGGACTGAGGTAGCCGCGCCGGGCGTGAGCGGCGCCGAATACGGCGCCGTAGTCCGCGAGCCAGGCAACGGCCTCGACCGGGGTGAGCTCTCGGGTCTGCTCGCTGCGCAGCACCTCGGCCGCGTGGGGCTCGTGCTCCCATGCGCCGGATTCGGTGCGGCGGTTGTCGTAGAGGCGGCGGTCGCGGGTGTAGACCTGGATGCGGGCGACGGCGGGCAGGGCCTCCAGCGCGGCCACGACCTCGGGTGAGCCGGCCAGCGCCGTCTCGTGCGCCTCGGGCGGGGTCCAGCGGCCGACCTCGCCGCGCCGGGCGCGCAGGAACCGTTCTTCCGCGGCCAGGCGCGACACCGGGGCGGGCATGGCGACGGCGACGACCTCGACCCGGTAACCGGCCTCCGCGAACCGGGCCGCGGTGTCGATGACCATCGCTGGATCGCGGAAGGTGCCTTCCAGCAGCACCGGGTAGCCGTGCTCGATCGCATGGTCCAGGGCGAGGCGGATGAGCCCGCTGGAGGTTGGCGCGGTCGCGGCCGGCATCGCCAGCGGGTCGTTCACCGCGAGATCCCGGTAGCCGGGGTGGTAGGCGCGCAGGTCATCCCCGGTGATGGACACCAGCTCGGGGTGCTCCGCGAGGATCGCCGCCTGCGCCCTCGTCTTGCCCGCGGCGGGCTGGCCGCCGAGCAGTACCAGGAGCCGGTCGCCGGTCGGGACCGGCGGGAAGATCGCCTGCCGCGCGGTGGCGTCGAACACCTGCCGCAGCCGCGCCTCGTCGGAGGCGACGGGTTCGGTCACGCGATCCGGCGGCTCGCCTGGCCGGTCAGGGCGTCGATCTCATCGAGCCATGCCTGCTGCTGGGCGATCAGCCCGAGCCGGTCGTCGGGGTCCAGCGCCGTGCGCTGCTGGTTCACCAGGCGCACCCGCGCGGCCCAATACTCGCGCTCGCGCTCGTCGGTCGTGGCGAGCTGCCGTTCGATCAGGACGGAGGCCAGGGTGGTCGCGCCCTGGGCGGTCATGTCGTAGAGGGCCACATCGCTCACGCGGGGCTCGTCGTCGTACCAGGCGCGCAGGGACTCGGCCGGGATCGCGCTCGGAATCGTCACGCTCATGGGATCACCTCTGCTTCGTCGTTGCTCATTCTACCTCCCCGGTCCGCTCCCGCCCCGGACCCGCTCCCTGCTGTTCGCGGGTCGGGACGGAGGGTGCAACATCCGAGCGCAGCGACGTGGTGTTGCGGCATCCGCCACGACCCCGCAAGCTGGTAGAGCGGGTCAGGCGCGGGAACGTGAGTTCGCTACTCGGCACACTCGGCAGGCGCGCAGAGGCACCAGGATTACCCGCCTCTGGAGGGGCGCAAACGTGGCAACATTTTGGCAACGAACGCTGACGACAGGACTTTCCGCGACGCACTCGACGCACGCGGAACCCCAGTAAACACAGGGCAGAACCGGGTCGGGCACGCAGTTCCGGGGGAGCCTATTCCCCTCTCACGGCGGTAACGCGGGTTCGAATCCCGCTGGGG
>NZ_DCMW01000025.1:168456-168593 GCF_002321605.1 Microbacterium sp. UBA1612 | reverse complement strand
GGGTTCGAATCCCGCTGGGGTCACACGTGTTGACACACCTTATCCGGCAACAACGAAGAACTCCCCGGCTTGCGCCGGGGAGTTCTTCGTTTCACCTCTCATCGCAGCGGCCTCGAGGCGGGTGAGCCGGCCCCAGT